>CAJUAC010000091.1 GCA_910583885.1 uncultured Oscillospiraceae bacterium
AAAAACAATTCAGTACACCTGCAGTATAGCAGGTCAGAAAGGAAAATGCAATCATGAAAATGCAGCTTGTTTCCCTGGCGCTTGAAAATTTCAAGTGTCACGAGCACCTGGAGATCCGTTTTGACGGCAGGAACGCCGCCATCTACGGCCAGAACGCCGCCGGCAAGTCCAGCATCTACGACGGCCTCACTTGGCTTCTGTTCGGCAAGGACAGCCACGGGAAGAAGGACTTCGACATCAAGCCCCTCACGCTGGAGGGCAACGTGAAAGACCACCACGCGATTACCTCGGTGGAGGCGGTGCTTCTGGTGGACAGCGCGGAGCGGAAGCTGAAGCGCACCTACTACGAGATCTGGAGCACCAAGCGCGGCAGCGCCGAGGACACCTTCGATGGCCACAGTAGCGACTACTTTGTGGACGATGTGCCCTGCAAAAAGAACGAGTTCGTCCGCCGGGTGGGGGAGATCATCGATGAGAACGCCTTCCGCCTACTCACCAGCATCACCTACTTTGCGGCGGAGCTGCCCTGGCAGGAGCGCCGAGCTACCCTGTTCGATGTGGCTGCGGTGGCCACAGACGATGAGATTCTGGCCAGCGATGCCCAATTTGCGCCCCTGGCCGCAGCCATGCAGGGGCTGACGCTGGACGACTTCCGCAAAAAGCTGGATGTTCAGCGCAAGGGGCTGAACCGTGTGCGCAACGACACTCCGGCGCGGCTGGATGAGTGCAAGAAGACGGTGGCCGACCTCTCCGGCATCGACTTCCCCGCTCTGGAGCGCCAGAGGGCGGAGACGCAGGAGCGGCGGGCCGCAACCCAGCGGGAATTGGACCAGGCGGAGCAGGACGGCGGCAAAACGGAACTGCGGAACAAGCTGGTCGGCATCCGCAATGAACTGGGGCAGCTTGAAAATGAGAACACCGCCCACCGCCTCAAGCTGAAAGCGGAAAGCGGGCAGGACAAGGCCACCGCGCTCCAGCAGAGCCTCAGTTCCCTCCACGCACGGGAAACCCGCCGCCAGCGCGACCTTGAGTATTTGCGTGGCCGCCAGACGGCCCTGGAGGGCGACGTGACGGCCTGCCGCGCCCGGTGGGATACCATCAACGGCGAGCAGTTCAAGGGCGGCTCCTGCCCCACCTGCGGCCAGCCGTTGCCCAAGGGCAAGCTGGAAGCATCCCAGGCCGCCTTTGAGAAAGATAAAGAGCGCCGCAAGAGCGAGGCAGTGGAGGCCGCAAACCGCGCCAAGGCTACGCTGACGGGCGTCCAGGCCGACATCGCAAAGCTGGAGCAGGAGGCCGCTGAGGATTCGAAGCAGGCGGAGAGCCTGACTGCCCAGCTTAAGGCTCTCGAAGGTGCGCAGCGGCCGGAAATCAGCGACATGGACGGCTATGCCAGCCGGAAGGCGAAACTGGAGGCGCAGGTGTCGGAGGCTCAGAAGGAACTGGACGGCTTGACCGCCAGCACCACCGCTCGCCAGAAGGTCCTCCGGGACGCGCTGGCCGATGTAGACCAGGAATTGGAACGGCTGGGCGGCGAGCTGGCGAAAAAGACGGCCCTGGAGTACGCCAACAAGAGGATGGAGGAACTGCGGGCACAGGCCGCTGCCGCATCCGATGAGCTGAACCAGCTGGACGGGATGCTGTTCCTCTGCGACGAGTTCGTGCGCTACAAGGTCAAGTTCATCGAGGAGAGCATCAACCGCCGGTTCTCCCTAGTGCGGTTCCGGCTCTTCAGAGCGCAGATCAACGGCGGCCTGGAGGACTGCTGCGATGTGACGGTGAACGGCATCCCCTACGCCACCGGCCTGAACAGCGGGGCCAAGGTCAACGCCGGCATTGACATCATCAACACGCTTTCCCGGCACTACGGTGCCCAGGTGCCCTTGTTCGTGGACAACGCCGAGAGCGTGACCCAGCTGGCCCAGGCCGACACGCAGGTGATCCGCCTGGTGGTATCCGAAAACGATAAGGAATTGAGGTGTGAACTGCAATGAGCTTGAAAATCAAGAAAAAGTCCGGCTCATCGGTGCCGCCCATGGATGCCGGTACCTACCCGGCGGTGTGCGTTGGCATCGTTGACCTGGGCGAGCAGTACAGCGAGACTTTCAAAAAGTACAACGACAAGATGCTGGTTATCTGGGAGATTCCCTCCCAGACCATTGAGATCGATGGGGAGGACAAGCCCCGCTGGCTCAGCAAGGACTTCTCCGCATCCCTCAACGAGAAAAGCAACCTCTACCAGACATTAGTTTCCTGGCGGGGGAAGGCGTTCACAGAGAATGAGTTGACGGAGGACGAGACCGGATTCATGCAGTTTTCGGTTTTGGATATGCTGGGTACCGGTTGTTTCCTTCAGGTCATCGTGGAGGAAAAAGACGGCAACAGCTACAACCGCATCACTTCTGTCATCGCTTTGCCGGCGGGGATGCCCGCTCCGGCCACGGAAACCCCGCTGATTGCCTTCGACATCGATGCTTGGGACGATGAAGTATTTAAGTCCCTGCCGGGATGGATTCAGGAGCGTATCAAAAAGTCCACCCAATATCAGAAACTCCACGTTCCCACTGATCCCGTAGACGTGAACACCAACGGCGGACAGCAGGCCGGAACCACCGACAGCGGACAGGCTCAGAAGGAGGAGAATCCCATATGACTTTTACCTCGCTTGCAAGTTCCTCTCACGGAAACTGCTATGTGGTCAGCGACGGCGAGACGGCAATCCTCCTGGAATGTGGCATCTCATTCCGTCGGATCAAGAAGGGGTTGGGGTTTGACCTCTCTGCCATCCGCGGATGCCTCGTAAGCCATGAGCACAAAGACCACGCCAAGAGCGTGATGGACATAATCAAATCCGGCGTGGAGGTCTTCACAAGCGAGGGGACCGCCGAGGCTCTGGACTGCGCCCTCATTACCCCCGTGGAGGCGGGGGCGCAGTTCCGGGTCGGCAGCCTGGAGATCATGCCCTTCGCAACCTTCCACGATGCGGCGGAGCCGCTGGGGTTCCTGGTCTATAGCCGGGCGGACGGGGAACGGCTGGTGTTTGCCACTGATACCGTCAACCTTGGCTACCAATTCCCGAAAATAAACCTGCTGGCGCTGGAGGCCAACTATGACAAGGACATCCTGGCCCGCTGCGAGCGGATGCCGGAGAAGGTAAAATACCGCGTCACCAACAGCCACATGGAGATCGAGACGCTGTGCAAATACTTACAGTCCTTGGACCTGTCCCAGTGCCGCACGCTGTACCTCCTGCACCTGTCCAACGCCGCCAGCAACGAGGGCAATTTTGCCAATCGTGTGCGGCGGGTGGTGCCCCGCCACGTTGAAGTTATCGTCTGCGCGGAATAGGTGAGCGGTATGGAAGTTACATTTGACCTGCGTACCGCCGCCAATGAGCGGGCTGACTCGGCCTTTTCCGATGATGAGTACCAGATGGCACTCCCAGTGGCACGGCGCAAGCTGGAGTACATCAACAATCTGAATGGAACGCACCACGGCGAACCTTACCTTGCCATCCTGATAGCCGAAACAGTCAGGGCGCAGCGGCTTACCCAATACCTAAACGCCCTCTACAATCTGCGGAAAATGGCGCGTTAGAGCGGCCCTCTCAGGGGCTTGCGCATCCATATCAACACGGGGTTCCGGGGGGAGCAATTCCTCCCGGACATTCCCACAAAAAGGCGGTGAGGCAAGAGAATGGCACGACCAACGAAGACCGGGCTGGACTACTACCCGATGGACGTTGGATTTCTGCGGGACAAAAAGGTGAGGCTCCTTCGGTCGGAGTTCGGTGCATCCAGTGTGTTATTCGTGCTGTATGTGTTGGGCAAGGTCTATGAGGGAGATGGATACTTCCTGGCGTGGGACAAGGACGAGCTCCTTCTGGCAGCGGACGAGCTGCGGGAAACCCCCGCCTACATAAGCGAGGTACTGCAAGGGTGTCTGAAACGTTCGATTTTCGATGAGCGGGTTTTTCAGATGTTCGGCGTACTGACAAGCGCGGGTATCCAGCGCCGCTACCTTCGCGGATGCGAAAAGCGCGACGTCATAACAGTTTTTAGCGAATACTGGATGCTGGATATCTGTTCTAAGTCGGATGTTCCAGCCGGTATTCGTGCGAAGCTTGCCCTGGTCAGCGCAGCAGGGGGAAATAATGGCGTTAATTCCCCCGAAAACTCTGAAAATTCCCCCGGAAATCCCCAAAGTAAAGTAAAGAAAAGTAAAGTAAAGGAAAGTAGAGTGTTGGGCGAGGCGCCGACGGCGCCCGCCTCCACACACGCACCGTCCGAAGGGGAGAATTTGGAATCTGGTTTTGTTCCGCCGACGGTGGATGAGGTCGCTGAATACGTGCGCTCCCGCGGTAGCTGTGTCGACCCACGTGTTTGGGTTGACTACTATGCGGCAAGAGGCTGGATGACGGGTAGGGCCGTCATGAAGGATTGGAGAGCGGCAGTTAGAGCGTCTGAAACCTGGGAGCGATGGCAAAAACCTGGGAGCAGAAGGGATGTCAAGACACCCTCTGATTATGAGGGTGGAGAAAGTTTTGTGTGAGGTGAATAAAGATGCAGGATGTTGTTCAAGGGTTGATGGAAACCCAGGATGAGCCCGGCGATTATATTTGTGAGGATGGGCTGTTGTACTGCGGGAAATGCCACACACCCAAACAGGCGTGTCTGCCCTTTGACCCGGCCACCGGGGAGAAGGTGGAGACCATTGTGCGGGCTGCCTGCCAGTGCCAGCGGGAGGCTGATAAGGAGGCCGAGCGGCGCGCCGTGTGTGAGCGGTTTCGGAATGACATGGCCCGCCGGCGCGAGGACGGCCTCTCTTGCCCGGATGGGCTCCGATACACCTTTGACCAGGATGACCGGCAGCAACCGAAGGTGTCCGATGCCTGCCAGCGGTATGTAGAGTGCTGGGACGAGATGAGGGCGAACAACATCGGGGTGCTGTTCTACGGCAGCGTCGGAACGGGAAAGAGCTTCCTGGCCTCCTGCATCGGTAACGGCCTGATAGATCGCCAGGTTCCTGTGGCGGCTACCAACTTCCCCCGGCTGTTGAATCTGCTCCAAGGAACCTACGAAAAGCAGGCCCTTCTTGATCGCCTTTCGATTTACAAGCTCCTGATTGTGGATGACCTGGGTGTGGAGCGGGACAGCGCCTATGCTGAAGAACAGATTTTCAACATCATTGATTCCCGGAGCAATTCGGAACTGCCGGTGATCGTGACCACCAATTTGACGCTGGAAGAGATGGAGCACCCCACCACCATGCAGTACGCCCGAATCTATGACCGGGTTCTGGCAATGTGCCCCATCCGCCTTAAGCTGGCCGGGGAGAGCCGGAGAAAAGCCAACGCATCCGAGCGTGAGCAGCTGGCAAGGAAGATACTCCTTGGCTGAGAACACAGGGAGGCCAAAATGCTGATATTGACATTTCAAGTGAACTGTGCCGCCTGGCACATTCCGGGCATCAAAGAGGCCATCGCCATTCATGCGGCCAAGCGGCCAGTGTGTCAAACCATTACCGCGCTGGTCGCTGACCCGAGGGCTGGATGGCTCACGCTGGACTACTTCAGGAGCCTGTTCATGCTGCCAGATGAGCTGAACCAGTTACCTACCGGGGCTGTCGTGGGGATGGCGTTCCTGACCCGCTGTAACCTCATCACAGAGGACTTCGTGGCGAAGCTCACGCCCATGGAGCGCGCCCTGGGGGATTTCACCCTGGGGCGGTACGCCTGGGAGTTTCACGGGAGAGTTCCCCTTGACTCACCGATACCGGCAAAAGGGATGCAGGGGCTTTGAGAGCTGAATCTGAAGGAGGAAATGCTATGTTGATTGTAAGCCAAAACAGGAAATGCCTGCTCAACATGGAGAGGGCTGGAACCGTTTTCCTTTCGTCCCTCTATGGAGGTCATGATGAGGGGAAGCCTGTCAAGGTGCTGGCCTCCTTCCCTCTGGCCGAGGATGTCACCGAGAGCCTGGGGGAGTACAAGAGCGAGGCCAGGGCCATAGAGGTACTGGAGGAAATCGTCCAGGAATACGGAATGTATTTCAGAGCCGATGGGGGCATCAACAAATCCGCATTTGCTTTTGCCCGTCCGAAGGTCTACAAGATGCCGTTGGAGTGAGGGGGAGGGAGAAGACAGTTGAAAATTACGAGTTTTCAAGCGGCGAACTTCACTGGCCACGTTGGTGAGCGTTTCCGATTCCAGACGCTGGATGACAACGGGGAGCCCATGGGCCCCGTCCTGGCTGGCGAGGTCAGAAGGGTGTTCCGGCAGGGACGGCAAATCTCCGTAGAACTCTATATCCCGGACAAGCACTGCACCCACATCCACGAGGCAAAACGAATCTACTACAAGGGGGGCCGCGAATAAATGAGAAAAGCTATCGCAATCGACTTTGACGGGTGCCTCAGCACCAATGCTTTCCCGGCCATCGGTGAACCGAACTGGCCCGTCATCAACCGGGCCAAGGCAGAGCAGCGGGCTGGAGCTGGCCTGATCCTGTGGACCTGCCGGGAGGATCAGCTACTTCTGGATGCCATCGCCGCCTGCGAGGGGTGGGGGCTGACCTTCGATGCTGTAAATGAGAGCTTACCCGATTGGATCGAGGCGTTTGGGACCCGCCCCCGGAAGGTCGGCGCTTCAGAATATTGGGACGATAAGGCTGTACGGATGCCCGATGCTCTGCCGCCCAACGACCCGCTGACCCTGGAGGAGCTGCGGGGGATGGATTGGGAGCCGGTGTATATGGTCGACCTGATAGGCGGACCGTCTTGGGACCAGTGGATTATATTCAAAAAATCTACTGATGATGGATTTGCTCCATTGGGAGGCGGATTTTTCATCACAGAAACCTATGGTAGGACCTGGCTGGCCTACCGCCGCAAGCCGGAGGGGAGGATGACGTGAAAATCAAAATGTTGGAAACTGTGCGGCCAGACTTTCCGTTTCTTCTTACCGGCGTTCCTGTGGACACAGTACTCATCTGCGGTGAAGTATACGAAGCTACCCGGAATAAGTATGGAGCTGTCTGCGGGATATGCGAGAACGGCCAAAAACTGGGCGTGAAACCGGGAGAATTTGAAATTACGGAGGATGCGTTATGAAACCAATGCTGTTCAACACCGAAATGGTCCGTGCCATTTTGGAGGGCCGCAAGGCGGTGACGCGGCGGGTGGTGAAGCCGCAGCCAGAGGAAAGGCATATTCCGGGAGAATCCGGGTGCTATACATATCACAGCATTCCGTGCGGTCTGGATGGTCTGACCAACTTCTCCCCCTACCGCCCCGGCGACATCCTGTATGTGCGGGAGACATTCTTTGAACATAAAAACCATTTTTACTACAAAGCAGATGGTAAGCATGAGGTCCTTGCCATGCTTGGAATAACCTTCAAGTGGCGTCCCTCTATCCACATGCCCCGCAAGGCCGCGCGGATTTTCCTGCGGGTGACAGATGTACGGGTGGAGCGGTTGCAGAATCTGGGCATAGAGGAAGCCCTGGAAGAGGGCATCACTCCGACAAATAGGCCGGGAGGGTGCCGATGCAGGTTCGCGTTTGACGGTTGTATGGAAGAACCTTGTTCCAACAGAACGGCATATGAAATTGAGCGTCATGTGGAGCCATTTGCGCAGCTCTGGGACAGCACCATCAAAAAAGCTGACCACGCCCTCTACGGCTGGGAGGCTAATCCTTGGGTTTGGGTCATCGAGTTCGAGCGGTGTATCCAGTAGGAAGGAGGTAGTTCACATGACCGACCCATTCGCCGTTATCCCCGTCAGACCGAAGAAAAAATGCATCCTGCACAAGTGCTCCACCTGCGCGGACAGACAATGCAGGGTTCGGGGGAAGGTTGTTGACTGGAAGCACTGCAGCAAATGGCTGCCGGGAGGACAGGCAAAAGAAAATCGCAAACGCTTGTGATTTTGAAGGCAGATAAAATGACGGAGGGGCTGATGGCATGACGCTGCGGGAACTTTCAATCTACTACAAATTGCATGAACAGCTGGAGCGGAACCGGGAAATGCTCTCATCCTTGTCCGCAGCGGCAGGGCCCGGGGCGCAGGTGATCACGGGGATGCCCCATGCTCCGGGGGTGTCAGACAAGGTGGGCGACTTGGCAGCTGAGATATGGGATCTGCAAGATCGGATCAATTACCTCGAATCGCAGTGTGACGAGGAAAAGAAAAAGCTGGAGAAGTACATCGGTGCCATCAAGGATGACCAGACCCGCATGATCTTCCGCCTGCGGTTCATCCACTGCATGACTTGGCTCCAGGTGGCCGAGGCCATCGGTGGCCGGAATACAGCAACTAATGTTAAACTGATATGCTATCGGTATCTCAAAAAAATTGAACCCCTGTGAACCTTGACGAACCCTGCTGTTTTGTGGTATGGTAGACTTGCAAAAATCCTAAATCAGCCAGGCGGCCTTCCTTCGGGAGGGCCGCCATCCTTTTTGAAGGGAGGTTTCCGGCTCCGCGCTTTCTCTCCTTTGCGCGTGGTCTTGCATCGGGTACGGCGGCCGCCAGCGTCGTACAGCGGTGACAGACGACAAAAGGAGTTCGCAATGGAAATTGTGAAGATGAAATTATCGGAGCTGAACCCGGCGGAGTACAACCCCC
>CAJUAC010000092.1 GCA_910583885.1 uncultured Oscillospiraceae bacterium
ATCCGGGGCTCTTTATTTTTGCGAAATACCATCAATCAGTTTCCGTACAGCAGCCTTTTCGTCCTCATTCATACGCCAATAGGTTTTTATGATCTGCTTTATTAAGCTATCATCGGAAAGATTGATTTCTTCGCAGACCTGTATAAACTCAGCATCCTCATCAAGTTTGATATACTGGTCACCCTCTCCGGTGCGTAACCATACTTCTGAAACGTTGAATTCCCGGCAGATGTCGGCAATAGTCCTATCGCTTGGAGTAATTAAATTGATTTCGTAATTTCCGACGGTATTACGCTTAAGCCCTATCCGGTCTGCAAACCTTTGTTGGGTAAGTCCGGCGGATTTCCGTATTTCTTTAATTCGCGCTCCAATGTCCACAAGTTTCACCTCCTGTATCCATACTGTAGCACAATGAATCGGGATTGTCAATAAATTTTTGTTGATTAGAGGGCAAATACACTATTGACAAAAGCCCTTCAAGGGCTTATAATTGCCCTAAACTCAACAAGCGGAGGTGAGACAAATGTACGCAAGACTTGATCCGGTTAAACTGGCAGATGTACAGACGGTAGCGGACAAACTGGCTGGCCTGCCTGAAGATGCCCTGCTCTATGTCTCCGGCTATGTCGAAGGGCGACGCGACGCGATGGAGCGGCAAAAGGATCAGTTGCTTCACAGCGCACCGCCCTCGGACGCTCAGCCCGGGGCGTGAGGGACGGCGGAAAGGCGGAGATGAGGTGAAAGGGGCATGCACTTAGAAAAAAGCACTGCTCGTCCCAACGGAACAAGCAGTGCGGAAGTTATCCAGGTTATCAAGACAACAGCGACAAGAGGAAGTGGAAGTGAGGACGACCCATGCCGCATAGTGATCCAATACTGGAGTTTTGAAGGCGAACTGCTAGCAGAGCATGATTCGGAATCTATAATCACTTAGACGGCCTTTTGCTTTCGGCGTCCGCAACGATACGCTCCAATAGCGCTGTTTCTTCGTGCCGAGCGACGTACCACTTATCAATCAAGACTTCTATTAGCATTAGCAGCCTTTCGGCTTCCCCTTGGTCAACATCAATGATGGTATTAACGTCCTTTTCCATGTGGGCACCGATGTTTCCGATTTTGCGCAATGCATCAATTGCCGCCCATTGCGAAGCAGGTATTTTTCCTTGCAAGTCCGCTATTTCATCTATGAGACGATTCTTCTTAATTCCCCAGAAATCACGAATCATTCCTTGAAGGCAGCGGCGAGCTAACGTAGCAGAGGCTTTTGGACTTTGACAGCTGATTGAATGAGCTTCTTCGTAGTCTTGCTTTATGAACTTTGGAACATAATCAGGAAATTGAATAGCACTATTTTTCGGATAAATTAAAGCTCGCTTTCCTTCGATATAGCCGTTTCGTCCAATAGCGATAACAGTTTCTTTTTGACATAAATCATTTGGACATTTGTAAATGTTGATTTCAAGGTATGGCCTTTTCTCGTAGAATACTCCTTTTATTTCGCCATTAAAAGTAAAGAAAAATTCTCGCATCGTTGAAGGATCCACACTCATAGTTACTCCACAAAACGGGCATCTAAATCCAGACAATTTTAATACCTCTTCTCTTTGTATGTGGTTCTGGCAGGGGTCTGTACCGCAATTTTACCACACGTTGGGGAAGGGGGCAACCAAAAGAAAAGAAAGGAGGCCGTAATCATGCGTGAAGTAGAGGGCGGCGTGTTTGTGAACGAGCCGAGCATTGACCGCATTGTGGAAACGCTCCGGCAAATTTTCAACGAGGGCAAGGCCAAAGAGTGCGGCGTAACCTTGACCGGCACCATCGTGGAGCGCCGCGACACCGGCGAAGCAGTATGGCCGCGGGCGCAGTCCAGCGCATGAAAAGCATCTATTCAGTGACCGGAGAGGCCGTCAAGAGCGCAGATTACACCAGGACCTGCGAAGGCTGCCGCCACGTAAGAGTGGAGCTGTGGGCTAGAGGGGAAATTGGATACCGGTGCTTTGCCCCTGGAGCGCACCAGGGCTACCACATCGGCACGGGGCGTTTCCTTCCCTATGTCCCAGCGTGGTGCCCGGAGAAATTGAAAAGAGTGGACTATGGCACGGAAAAACCAGTATCCCGGCAGGTTAAACAACTGTAACAGGAGGAAACATGATCAAAAAAATCAAAAATGCAGCCGTATGGGTGGCCACTGCCGCGCTCCTATTAGGCGCAGCAGCGATGCCCAGCGGCGGCATAAAAGAGGACAGCCCTGGCCCCACCGCTCCGGTGATCGTGCTGTCAGAGAGTACGCTTCGTGCTGCTGAAGGCTGGAGCGACGACCAAAACCGAAACGGAACACCGCTGCTGGACGTGCCGCTGGAGGCAGAAACGCAGCGGGCCATCTTTGATGAGTGCGGCCAGGATGCCCGCCTGTTCTGCGCAGTGATGGCGATCTCTTCCGTAGAAAGCGGGTTCGATCCGCAGATGGTGGGCGACGGCGGGGACAGTATCGGCATGATGCAGATCAATACCCGCTGGCACACAGGCCGGATGGAGGCCTTGGGGGTGACAGATCTGGCAGATCCGGTGCAGTGCGCCGCGGTAGCTATTGACTACCTGCTGGAGCTGGAGGCCATCACGGGGGCCGGCGTAGAGGATCACAGGCTGTATACCGCTTATAACGCCGGCCCTTCCGCCCGGACAAGCCCCACGAACTACAGCATGGCCGCGCTGGAAAGGTATGGGGAGTACATAGCGGAGATGGACGATATGGTGTAAAAAAGCCGCCCCAAGTGCTGCAACACTTGAGACGGCCCGGCCCTGGAGGGCCAACAAATATCAGTACAGCCCCATTATACGGGGCTGGGAAGGGAATGTCAACATGGGAAATGTACAAGGCGGAGTTCTCTCCATCAGGACGTGCGGCGATCAGGCGGATGTCGAGGTTGCCGGGACAAGGGAGGACATCTTGTTTAACTTGGTAGCTATTACGCACCAAGTCAGCAGGATGCTCAATGTACCGCCGGAGCTGCTTGCCATAGCAATGCCGGCGGCTGTGCGTGACTATCTGAAGCACGATCTCAACTATGAGATCCACACCAGCGAGAAAGCGGGGCCGCAGCATGGCCAACCGTAAACAACGCCGGCATAGCGGGAAACCCCAGGGGATGAGCTATGCGGACGTTCTGGCGAGGAAACGGCAGCTGTGGGACGCCTGCCAGCAAGCCGCCAATGATACGATGGTGCAGGTTCAGAGCGATATTCACACCCAGCGTGCCATGTGGCTGATGTGCGTAGCCATGAACGACGCCTTTGGTATCGGGCCGGAGCGGTTCCAGCGGTTCGCCCAGTGCCTGCAGGAGAGGGCGGTATGGTATGAGGAACTGGTCAGGGGCGGCGACGATGATTATGCCAGCGAAAAGCTGCGCCTGGAGGCCCAGCGGTGCTCTGGACTGAACATCGAATACCTGTATGAGGCCGAAATGCTGGCGGCGCAGAAAAAGTATGAACAGGAGGGATGGCAGTGAACTTCCAGGCCGATGCAGTCCGGGCCATTGAGGCCCAGCAAGCCAAGGTCAAGACCCGCTCCCCCCAGTGGATGGTAGGGGAGCAGTTGAAGGAGATCTGCCGCCGGGAGTCGAAGAGCGCGGAGCTCATCGCCCAGGATCTCCAGGTGGAGGCCATGGGCATCACCGAGGCAGAGAAGAAGATCAAAGCCTATGCCGACGGCCACAAGACTGGGAGATTTGCCTGCGTGACACCCATCGAGGCGGACCGTATCCTCCGGGAATTCTACGGTCTGCCAAAGCCGGATACCGCCGCTCCGCCGCCGGCAGCCAACCCGCCGGAGCGGAAGATCGTCGATCTGCTGGATTTCCTGTAAGGAGGCGGTGAACGTGGAAGGGATTGATTATGAGAGCCTGCTGCCCCAGAAACCTCTGACGGACATCGCCGGCTTTGCCCGGCAGAACGGCAGATTTCAGAAGCACTACCTGATTTACCGCTCCGAACGGCGGTATGTCCCTCTGGAGGAACGCACGGAGGACGCGGTGTCAGTTACCTGTTCGGCATGTGGGAAGAGCTTCTATGCGGATAAGATCAGGGCGGGCGGATGCCATCCGGCCTATACGCCCGCGCCCTTTGGCTGGTTCCATCCGGCGCTCAATGAGCCCATGATCAGCGGCCAGGAAACCGCATGCCCCCTCTGCGGGGAACCGGCCAAAACGATCCACATCGGAAATATCCGTATCTATGGCGGGGAACTGGTGGACGACGTGTGGGTGACGGAGCTGGCCCGAATCTCCGTGGAGGGCCAGGGGGACCGGCTGGCGCTGCTGGATTGGTGCATCCGGCGGTGCGTCAGCAAGCAGGGGACAACACGTTTTGAAATCTGGCCTTTTTCCGCCTGGGTGGTAGAGGAACGGAAGATCGTGCGGCTGATGGGGTATCAGAAGAACATCGGCGGGGCAATCTCCCTGTTCGGCCGGTGGCGGCAGCGGAAGAGTTTCCGCAACGAGTATGGCGCGGCAAGCCTTGTGGTCCCCTGGGAGCCCGCGCTGCTGGAGGGAACCACAGCGGAAAACAGCAAGCTGGACCTGTACATAGCGGCAGGAGGAACGCGGCTGGTAAGCTACCTGGCCCTGTGGCGGAAACGTCCGCAGGTGGAGAATCTGGTGGTACAGGGCTGCGGCAACCTGCTGGAGACATGGATGCGCAAGGAAGAGGAAAGCGGCTATTACCGCGGCGGCATCCCTAAGCTGGAACAAGTCAACTGGAAGGAAAAACGCCCCGCCCAGATGCTTGGGTTGACCAGGGAGGAATTCCGGCAGATGAAACGGGGCCGGTGGACCGTGGAGGACTTGAAAAAGTACAGGTTGGTCCGGGACAGCGGCGTCCCGGTGAATCTCCCGGATGATATGGAGCTGCTGAAAACGCTCCAGGAATACGATTGCAATTTGATACTGGAAGAGGCCCCGAAGGGGGATTTCTGGCGCACAGCCCGCTATCTGGCCAAGCAAAAGGAGCATTGGCACACCCTGCGGGACTACCGACGTATGGCGGCGGAGGACGACAGGGACCTGACCGACAGCCTGGTCCTCTGGCCCCGGGATCTCACCGCCGCCCACAACCGGCAGATTGAGGAACGGCGGATTACCCGCGAAAGGCAGCAGGCGGAAGAACGTGCGAAGGAGCGGGCTGGGCGGGTGGAGAAGTTCCGGGAGAGGGCTGCGGCGCTGGAGCGCCTGTCCTACAGGCTGGATGGCCTGCTGATCCGGCCCTGTGCCAGCGAGGATGAGCTGATAAATGAGGGCAGGAGCCTCCACCACTGCGTGGGCTCCTACGCCGCGAGCCATGCCAGCGGGGCCACCGCGATCCTGTTCATCCGCCAGTTGGCAGAGCCGGACAAGCCCTTTTATACGCTGGAGTTTGACGAAAAGCGCCTGGAGGTCCGGCAGAACCGGGGCCTGCGCAACTGCGACCGGACGCCGGAGGTGGCGGCGTTTGAAGAGGCGTGGCTGAAATTTGCCCGGAAACAGAAAACGAACAGGAAGAAAGGAGCGGCAGCATGAATGGCAGCGTATCAGAAGGCAGGCTTCTGAGTGAACAGTTCGGCGTAGCTGGACCTCCGGCTGCGCGGCCGCTGGCGGTGATCGAGGCGGAGCTGGAGCTGCTGGAGAAGGACACCCGGCAGAAGGAAACGGCGCTGATCTCCAACTACATAGAGGTGGGGCGGCGGTTGGAAGAGGTAAAGGCCCAGCTGGCCCACGGCGAGTGGGGCCCCTGGCTGGAGAACCGCGGCTACCCCCAGGCCAAGGCGGCGAAGCTGATGAAGGTGGCCCGGGCCTATGGGAAGGAGCAGCAGAGCCTGTTTGGCGG
Organism: uncultured Oscillospiraceae bacterium; assembly: GCA_910583885.1. GTDB lineage: Bacteria > Bacillota > Clostridia > Oscillospirales > Oscillospiraceae > Pelethomonas. The sequence goes on from CAJUAC010000092.1 coordinate 5,857, forward strand.
CGAGGCAAAATCGCAAGCGTTTGAGAATTTGGGTTTTCACAAGCTGGTACAGCTGCTGGCTATCGAGGATGAAGGGGAACGGGAGCGGTTCGCCATTGAGAACGGTGTGGCGGGCATGTCCACCAGGGAACTGGAGAGGGCGCTGCGGGAGCGTGAAGAGGCCCTGAAAACGGCGGCGGCTGCCCAGGACGAGGCCCAGCGGGAGGCTGACCGGCTCAGGGATGAGCTCACCGACCAGGCCAGGGTCTATGAGGCCAAGCTGACCAGCGCCGGTATCGAGGCCCAGCAGGCCAGAAAAGCCCAGGAAAAAGCCGCCGCCAATGCCCAACGGCTCCAGGAGGCTCTGAGCGAGGCCAATACTTCTGTGCAGACCGCTGAGGCGAAACACGCCCGGCTGCTCCAAGAGCTGGAGGATCTGCGCAGCCGCCCAGTGGATGTGGCGGTAGAAGTGGACGAGGCGGCCGTGGAGGCTGCCAGACAGGCTGCCATCGCAGAAATGACCGGGAAGGTGGATCAGGCCAGGGAAGCGAAGGAGCAGGCTGACGCGGACCGGAAACGCGCCGAGGACCGCCTTGCCGCCGCGCAGAAGGAACTGGATGAGTGGAAGGCTAAGGGGCTGGAGGTGCGGGAGCTCACCCAGGAGGAAAAGGACGCGCTGACCGCCGGGGCGGTGGAGCGGATCAGGGCAGAGACCGCCGAGAAGGTGCGGGATCTTGAAAAGCAGCTGGCCCAGGCAGATCCTGACATGGCCGCCCTCAATGTGTTGTTCGCCAGCTGGCAAGAGACCTATTGGAAGATGCAGGAGATCATAGAGCGGATCAAGCCTGTGGACAGCGATAAGGCCAGTAGATTCCATGAGGCGCTCCGTTCCGCTGTAGAGGCGATGGTGGCAAGATGACGGACAATGAACTGATGGAGGCCCTGGGCAGCATGGCTCCGGAGACGGGATCGCTCCACTGCCTGGGCTGTGGATATGAGCACAACTGCTCCCTGCATGGCTGTGCCATCTGCCGGGAAGCAGCGGGACGGATCGGACAGCTGGCGGCGGAGAATGCAGTGCTGCGGGAAACGACGCCCACCCGCTGGCCCCTGGTCCCGGCGGAGAGAGGGCCATGATTTTGATTTATTACAAAAATGCCGCCGGCGAGCCCTACGGCTATACGTACCCCGCCAAGGGCTGGACCCTCCGGCAGCTCAAGGAAGAGATCGGACGGTTTAACAAAACCTGTGGAGGCGGCTGCAAAGCCTACGCAAGGCTGGTTCCGAACAGAACTCACCAACAAGAAAGCGAGGCTGACATATGAATGAAATCATGAAAAAGTCCATTTTAGAGATGGCCAACGGCGGGTTCCTGGAGCAAGTCAACTATCAGGTGGCAGATGTGATCGACAACATCCTGGACCCCAACACCAAAGCCACCGGCAAACGGAAGATAATGATCACCATGGAGATTACCCCGGATGATTCCAGGCAGAATTTTTCCGTCAGATTTTCGAGCAAGCTTGCCCTTGTGCCGGTAAATGCGCTGACCACAAGCATGCATATTTTTGTGGAAAAAGATACCGGCGAAATCCAGGTAGTAGAAAATGTCCCCCAAATCCCAGGACAGTTGGGGCTGAACGGAACCGAGCAGGAGTTCCCGCCCCAGTTGAAAATTATCAGACCTGCATAGGAGGAACACAAGTCATGCTGAAAGAATTCATCGCGCACATCCAGAAGACCACCCAGCCGCTGATCCAGACAATTGACCCGGAAATCGACAGCGGCAGCACCTTTGCCGTCACCAGTGATGGGAGAGCGGTAGAACTCCGGGCTGCTATCGATCACCCGGACACCCTGGCGCTCCACAGCCTGGAGGCCCTGGTGAAGCTGGTGCAGACCGAAGCGGTAAATATGTCCACGCCGCTCTACATCACCATCCCTGATCATCTGACTGTCCGCTGCTTTGGCCAGCCCCGGCCTGATGCCCGCTTTTTTCGGCAGGTTTACTATGAGGCCAAGGCCACCGATGTACCTGGTTTCCGGGATGGCTTCCGGGAGCAGGAGAAAGCCATCATTGAGCTGCGGAGCCGGTTCGCTCCCGGCGAGGGTGTGGACTACCTGCTGGATCTTCTCTCCCGCATCAGCAAGGACAGCGGTGTGGCTACCACTGACAACGGCGTTTCCCAGACTGTGGAGGCCCGCCAGGGCATCGCACTCAAGGCTACGGTTCAGTTGAGACCCCGTGTCCCCCTCCGCCCCTTCCGTACCTTCCAGGAGGTGGAGCAGCCGGAAAGCGAGTTCCTGCTCCGAATGGATGATGAGGGCAACATCGGGTTGTTCGAGGCCGATGGCGGTATGTGGAAATTGACCGCCCGGCAGACCGTCAAGGCTTTCCTGGAGACGAAACTGGCCGACCTGGTCACCTCCGGGGCTGTGTTCATCGCCCTGTAAGGACGGTGCTGGCAGCAACCATACTGCCCAACATCAGACGCAATTGTTTGTGTAGTTTATGCCCCCAATTAACTTGCTATTTCTGTGGAACAGAGTGATTAATGTGATGCGCAAAGGCCCGCCGGGTGGTAGCAACACCCGACGGGCCAAGGGGCAAAAAACAATTCAGTACACCTGCAGTATAGCAGGTCAGAAAGGAAAATGCAATCAT
>CAJUAC010000093.1 GCA_910583885.1 uncultured Oscillospiraceae bacterium
ATGCACAAGCAGGGCCTGGTGGAGGGCTTCGACATCGGCCTGGAGATGAGCGGCAGCGGCGCGGGGCTCCAGCAGATGATTTCCGTCATGCGCAACGGCGGCAAGATCAGCCTGCTGGGCATCTCCAACCAGCCGGTTCCCATGGACATGAACAGCATCATCTGCAAGGGCCTGACCCTCCAGGGCATCTATGGCCGTAAGATGGATAACTGGCACCAGATGTCCTACATGGTCCAGGGCGGCCTGGATCTCACGCCGGTCATCACCCACCGGTTCCACTACACCCAGTTCGAGGAGGGCTTTGCCGCTATGAACAGCGGGAAGTCCGGGAAGGTCATCCTGGACTGGAGCAAGTAATCCGCCCCCTGCGCAGGAAATACCCGCGAAGCGCAGCTTCGCGTACGCCATTCTTTTTTGATCTTTTTTCTTGCAAGACAAAAGGATGAATAACATTCAGGAGGAGCTATCATGAAGCAGGCACTGGAAAAATACCGGAAGGAATTGGAAGCGATCCGCGAGGCGGGCACCTGGAAGGGCGAGCGGATCATCACCACCCCCCAGCGTTCCCGGATTGACACCACGGAGGCGAAGAAGGTCGTCAACATGTGCGCAAACAACTACCTGGGCCTCTCCAACCGGCCGGAGCTGATCGAGGCTGCCAAGGCCAGCTATGACCAGTGGGGCTTTGGCCTGTCCTCTGTGCGCTTTATCTGCGGCACCCAGTCCATCCACAAGGAGCTGGAGCAGAAGCTGGCGGAATTCCTGGGCATGGAGGACGTGATCCTCTACTCCTCCTGCTTTGACGCCAACGGCGGCCTGTTTGAGACACTGCTGGGGCCTGAGGACGCGGTGATCTCCGACGAGCTCAACCACGCCTCCATCATCGACGGCGTCCGCCTGTGCAAGGCCAAGCGCTTCCGTTACAAGAACAACGATATGGCCGACCTGCGCGCCCAGCTGGAGAGCGCCCGGGACGCGGGCTGCCAGGTGAAGCTGATCGCCACGGACGGCGTGTTCTCCATGGACGGTTACATCGCCAATTTGCAGGGGATCTGCGACCTGGCCGACGAGTTTGACGCCCTGGTGATGGTGGACGACAGCCATGCTGTGGGCTTCATGGGCGACACCGGCCGGGGGACGCCGGAGTTCTGCGGTGTTCAGGGCCGGGTGGATATCCTCACCGGTACCTTCGGCAAGGCGCTGGGCGGGGCCTCCGGCGGCTACACCGCCGCCCGTCAGGAGATCGTCGATCTGCTGCGCCAGCGCAGCCGCCCCTACCTGTTCTCCAACACGGTGGCCCCGGCCATCTGTGCCGCCAGCATCAAGACCGTTGAGCTGCTCAGCGCCTCCACCGAGCTGCGCGACCGCGTCCATGAGAACACCGCCTATTTCCGCGCACAGCTCAGCAAGCTGGGCTTTGATGTGCTGGAGGGCAGCCATCCCATCGTTGCCGTGATGCTCTACGATGCCAAGGTGGCCTCTGCGTTCGCCGCCCGGATGCTGGAGAAGGGCGTCTATGTGGTGGGCTTCAGCTATCCGGTCGTCCCCCAGGGCCGGGCGCGCATCCGCACCCAGGTCTCTGCTGGGCACACAAAGGAGGATCTTGACTTTGCTGTCCAGTGCTTTAAGGAGGTCAAAGAGGAGATGGGCCTGTAAGGCAGCAGCTCCCCCTATCCTGCGGCAGAGGAACCTATGTAAAAGAAGCCGGTGCGGCCTGTTGCCGCACCGGCTTCTTTTACATTCCAGGCCATCTGTCTGGCTTGTTCCGCAGCCGTTTCCGTATATCCGCCCCGCCATATTCATACGATGGTGGGGGAGGTGTTTGCCATGGAGGAAGCCCATGGATGTACCACCGGAAAAGGCTTGGCAACGGCACAGGAGCCGGGCGTGACGATCCATTATGCAGAAAACGGCCCGAGCCTGGAGTCCTGCATGATCTCCGTCCTATCAAGCCATCTGCCCTCCCAATAGGCGGGCAGGAGGAGGGCGCGTATATGACCTTTGTGCAAGGCAAGCGGGAGGCCGGCCATGGTGCCATCCCATGGCATATCGCCATCTATGTCCGGCTCAGTAAGGAGGACGGGGATAAGCTGGAGAGCGACAGCATCCAGAACCAAAAAGGGATCATTGAGCAGCACATCAAGCACCTCCAGGACCAGGGGGAGTGCATCGCATCCACTGCGGTCTATTCTGACGACGGCTATCCAGGCGGCAGCTTTGACCGCCCTGCCTACAGGCGGATGATTGCCGACATTGAGGCAGGGGCGGTCAACTGCGTGATTGTCAAGGACAATTCCCGCCTGGGGCGGAATTACCCGGAGCTGGGCCGCCTGATGGAGGAGTACTTCCCCCAAAAGGGTACCCGCGTCATCTCCGTCCTGAACCACATCGACAGCTTCAAGGATCCCCACGGGTATTGCAGCGCTATGGTCTCCTTTTCCAACATCATGAATGATGACTATATCCGGCAGCTCTCCCTAAAAATCAAATCCACCTTTGCTATGAAGCGGGAGCGGGGGGAATTTTTGGGCAACTATGCCCCCTATGGCTATAGGAAGAGCCCGGAGGACCGGCACAAGCTTATCGTTGATCCAGAGGCCGCTGAAACCGTGCGCATGATCTTCCACTGGTATGCCAGCGGTGCTTCCGCAAGCGGCATTGTGAAGCAGCTCAATGCCCTGCAAATCCCTCCGCCGTCACTTTACAAGGCAATGACGGGCTGCAAAGGCTTTGCGTCTTCTGCCAGCAGGGGTGTGAACCGGCAGATCTGGTCTGTCACATCTGTCAATACCATGCTGCGGGATGAGGTCTATATTGGGAATCTGGTGCAGGGCAAGTTCAAGAGCGCTTCATACCGGACGAAGAAGATGGTCCCGGCAGATGAAAGCGAATGGACGGTTGTGGAAGGGACCCATGAGGCCATTATCCCAGACGAGATTTTTGCGGTTGTACATGAGCGGCTTTCCCGGCGTACCCGGGTTGCCCCAAACCGGGAGGCCCACTACCTGCTCTCCGGCTTTGTCAGATGCGCCCACTGCGGCGGCCGGATGAACCGGAACGTCTCCCACGGCCAAGCCCGTTTCCGCTGCATAACCCGCATCCATTCCCCGGAAACATGCCAGTGCCCCTCGGTTAAGGAATCGACCCTTGAGGATGCAGTACTGGCTGCCATCCAGACACAGATCCGGGAGCTTGTGGATGCTGAGCAGGTGGTTGCCGCAGCCTGCCGGAGAAACGGGCGTCCACAGCATGGATATCTGGTTGCGCTAAGGCAGGCGGAGCAAAAAAAGAAGCGCCTGTCCGAAGCCCAGTTCCGTCTGTATGACAACCTGGAAAAGGGGATCATTGACCAGGAGGAATACCGCCAGTTCAAGGAGCGGTATTATGCAGAAATAGCAGAACAGGACGTCCAGATCCGGCAGCTACAGGATCATCTGGCGCAGCTGGAGGAGGCGCAGAGACAGGACGATGCGTTTGTTGCTTTTTTCAAGGAGAACGGCAATATCCCTGCACTGGACCGGGACGTGCTAGGCCGGCTGCTGGATCATATTGAAGTAACAGATGCCCAGCATCTGGATATTTATTTTACCTTTTCAGCAGGGGGTGAAGCACTGCCCGATGTGTAGATACTGTATAAGAGGCAAGTGTATGGCAACGCAGCCAAACACTTGCCTTTTAAGCAACTATCTTTTCATACTCAAATTGTATCATCCGAGTGGAGAGCGCCGCATCGATCAAATCTGGAGATGGCAAACAGGGCGCTTCCACCCTTGCCACCGGGCCAGATACTCCCGGAGCATCCGCGAGGCCAGCAGGGCGGGATTGCTCAGGATAACCGCCGTTTTATCAATGCAGTTTTTGGGGTATTGTGAACGGGAGTCCCCTGGGGCTTTGATGGATTGAAATTTCTGCTGGACCGTGGTAAAATGGCCTCCGAAATATTCTGTTGTAATAGGGAGTCTTGCAGATATGGGCCTGAAAAGAGCACTCTATGAAATCCTGCGTTTTGAACTGCTGTGGAAGCTGGCCTTCCTGTTCTTCCTCAACCCGCTTTTCGACGGGGCCTACCAGACATATGTCTCCACGGCGGGCCTCAGCTTCAATGGGGACATCCTGTGGACATTCCTCAGCCTCAAGGGTGGGGTGGTATTCCTGCTCCTGTTTTTTGCCGCAGCCTGGCTGGTGTTCTATGAGTACAGCGTCATGATCCGGATTGCCGCGCTGTGCCGCCAGGGGGAGGGCTGCCCCCTGGGCCAGGTGATGCGTGCGTCAGTATGGGATCTGGGGCTGCTGCGGGGGTGGTCCCTGGCTGCGGGATCCATCTACTACATCCTGCTGCTGCCCTTGGGGGTGACAGGCTACATCAGCACCGCAGTCCCCCATATATCCATCCCCTGGTTTGTTTTTGGTGAGATGCAAAAGACCACCTTGGGTGTAGTGGGTATCGTGGTATTCCAGGGGGCCTGCTACCTCGCCCATCTGCTTCTGCTGTTTGTCCCGGTGGATATGGTCCTGCGCCGCCGCCGGTTTGGGCAGGCTGTGCGGGGGAGCCTGGGCTGCTGGAAACAGCTGGGCTGGCGGGACCGCCTGTCCGTGATAGGGCTCCACATCGTCTGGAACTGGGGCTCGACAGAGCTGTCCCGCTACTGGCGGCGGAACCTGCTGGGCAACAGCGACTTTGACAGCAATTTTTTGAAGTACCTGTTTTACTCCGAGGCCTTCCGGAAGGATCTGGCCTATTGGGCATTCCTTACCCTGCTCCAAACAGTGGCCATGGCCGGGTTCATCTACTTCCTGATCGGCGTCCTGAACAGGACCGGGACAGCCCGTGCCTCCCTCCAGCCCGCCTGGGGCCGGGACGGTGCGGCGGCCTGGGACATCCTGACGCGGCACTGCGCAGCCTGGGCAGCGCGTTGGCGGGGGCGGATGAGGACGCGCCGCTGGCGTGCTGCCACGGCGGCGGTGTGCCTGGCACTGGCTGTCAGCCTGCTGCTGAACATACAGCGGCCCCTCCCGGTCCACCGGCCCATGGTGATTGCCCACCGGGGCGGCGAAGGCAGGGTGGAGAATACCCTGGAGGCGGTACTCTCTGCGGCGGAGCAGGGCGCGGACTATGCGGAGATCGACGTCCAGCTCACCAGTGACGGCGTACCGGTGCTGTTCCACGACAGCAGCCTGTGGCGCATGGCAGGCCGCGGGGAGGGGATTGGGGATCTGACGTGGGAGCAGGTACAGGAGATCCCTCTGGAGGACAGCCAATATCCGGGGATGACGGCGCGGATCGCCTCCCTGGAGGAGGTGCTGGAGGCGCTGCGGGAGGTTCCGGGCGGTATGGGCCTGCTCATTGAGCTCAAGCCCGCCGCCTTTGGGAGCGAGGCCCTGTCCAATGCCGTCATTGAGCTGGTAGAGCGCACTGGCTTTGGGGAGCGGGCCATGTTCATGTCCCTGGACTACCTGTGCCTCCTGCCCATTATGGAGCGGCACCCGGAGTGGTGGACTGGTTACTGCGCCTACAGCGTTGCCGGTGATATTGACGACGCGGTGTGGCGCTATCAGGTGGATTTCCTGGCAGTGGAGGAGGCGCTGGTCAGCAACCGCCTGGCTGTGCAGGCCGGTGAGCTGGATCTGCCAGTATACGTGTGGAGCGTGTACGATTCGGAAAAGATGATGCAGTACCTGGAAATGGGCATCAGTGGTATCATCACCGACTACCCGGCCGAGGCCGTCTCTGTGCTGGAGGCCTACCGGGGCAGCCACCCTGGAAAGGAGTACCAGTGGGCAGAGGATGGGCTGCCAAACAGGGAGGAGCTGGGCTCCTGGTGACGGTACCCATCCTTAACGGCTGATGCCAAAAAACCGCATCCCGTTTTCCATGGTGGCCCGGGCACATTCCTCATAGGGGATGCCCTTGATCTCCGCCAGCTTCTCACAGACGTACCGGACATATCCCGAGTCGTTGCGCACGCCCCGGTGGGGTACCGGGGCCATATAGGGGCTGTCCGTCTCAATCATCAGCCGCTCCAGGGGTACAGCGCTGGCGGCCTCCACCGCCCTGCGGGCATTCCGGTAGGTCAACACGCCGGTAAAGGAGAGCATCCACCCCAGCCTGACCAGCTCCCCTGCCATCTCCGCGCTGCCGGAGAAGCAGTGGAATACCCCCCGCACCCGGGGGAACTGGCGGATCATCGCCAGGCTGTCGGCATGGGCGTCCCGGTCGTGGACGATGACTGGCAGATCCAATTCCTCCGCCAGGGCAAGCTGGTCCCGGAATACCCGCTGCTGGTGCTCCCGGGGCGGATTCTCCTCCCAGTAGTAGTCCAGGCCGATTTCACCAATAGCCACGACCTTCGGCCTCTTTGCCAACGCCCGGATCGTTTCCAGCTGCGCCGGTTCGTAATCCGCGCAGTTTTCCGGGTGGAAGCCCACGGCGGCATAGAGGAACGGGAACTGCCCGGCCAGCGCCACAGCGGCCTCCGAGCTGGGGATGTCACAGCCTGGGTTTACAACCAGGGAGACCTCCCTCCCCGGCAGCCCGGCCAGCACCGCCTCCCGGTCCTGGTCGAACTGCTGCGCGTCATAGTGGGCGTGGGTATCAAAAAGCATCAGGAATCCTCCTTAAAAAAGGGCCGCACTGCGGCCCTTTCTGTTTTTTATGTGTAAGTATGCTCAAATGCCTGCCATCTCATCGTCCTTGGCGGTGAAGTAGACAAAATAGGCGTCCCCTTCGGCCCCCTCCTCGGTGCCGTCCTCGAAGTATTCCACAAAAACCATGGTGAAATCCTGGATGCCTGCCGGGACCTCATAGACCAGCAGGCCGGAGCGGGCCTCCCGGATCGCAAGGCTGTACTCATCGGGCAGCTGCTGCCCTGTGGCGGCAGACAGGGGATAGGCAATCTCGTCGTCCCCGCTGCCCCATACCAGGGGGAAATCCCCGTACCACATGTCCAGGGAGTAGCGCTGGGTATTTTCCAGGGACAGACAGGCCACCACCAGCTGGTTCCCAACAGCAGCGGTATACCCTCCGTAGCTCTGGCAGGCATAGGCGTCCTCTACCACGAAATCAAACCAATAGGTGCTCAGGGTATCGCCAAGGAAGCCCTCGGCATAGCCATCGCCGCTGCTGCCGTCTTTCCCGCCGCAGGCACACAGTGCCGCCAGCAGCACACCGACCAGCAGCAGCGTCAGGATTTTCTTCATTGCGCCCTCCCTTTGGGCGGCGGGGAGAGGCCGCCGCTCCCATATTTTTCAAGAAAATCATACCATGCTGGCGTGGAAAAAGCAACAATTTTCCATATCCACCAGCATCCGCTTTCCGCTCCGGGAAACAAGGATGTATGCCTTGGACGGAAAACGGCCATCCTAAGCGGCAGAAAAGGAGTGATGCAATATGCCCATAGCGACGCGGCTGAAAACCGGCCTGCACAATACCTCTGAGATCGGCCGGCTGCGGAAGGTCATGCTCCACCGCCCGGGACGGGAGCTGGAAAACCTGATGCCGGAGTATCTGGAGCGCCTTTTGTTTGATGATATCCCCTACCTCAAGGTTGCCCAGGCCGAGCACGACGCCTTTGCCCAGTGCCTGCGGGACAGCGGTGCGGAGGTGGTCTATCTCCACGATCTGGTGGAGGAGACCATTGAGGAGCCGGAGATCCGCCGGGAGCTGGTTGAGCAGTTCCTGGATGAGGCGGAGATCGGCAAGCACCGGGTACGGGAGATCCTGACGGACTACTTCTCCGATATGGACAACAGCCGGCTGGTGGACACGATGATGGCCGGCGTACGCAAGAGCGAGATCCGCGGCTTTGAGACCGGGAAGCTCTCCGACTACCTCAGCTTCCGCTCGGACGACTACCCCTTCCTCATTGACCCCATGCCCAACCTGTATTTCACCCGGGATCCCTTCGCCACCATCGGCACCGGCGTATCCCTGCACCGGATGCACACAGTGACGCGCAATCGGGAGACCCTGTTCGGCAAGTTTATTTTCAAGTACCACCCCCTCTATAAGGACGCGCCCAAGTGGTACGACCGGGGGGAGAGCTCCTCCCTGGAGGGCGGTGATATCCTGATCCTCTCCCCCCAGGTCATCGCCGTGGGCATCTCCCAGCGCACAGAGGAGGACAGCATTGATAAGTTCGCCCACACAGTCCTCTCCATCAGCGAGACCTTCCGGAAGATCCTGGCCTTCAACATCCCCAAAACCCGCAGCTTTATGCACCTGGACACCGTATTCACCATGGTGGACCGGGACAAGTT
>CAJUAC010000094.1 GCA_910583885.1 uncultured Oscillospiraceae bacterium
AGTCAATAAAGGCTTGCCTGTCGGTCTGCCTCCCGGCGAACACGGTGCTGACAGTGATAACAGGCTCCTTTGCTTTTGCCATAGGCGGCTCCTTTCAGTCCATCAGATTTTTCAGACGTGCCAGCTTGTCCTGCGCTGTGGCTTTACGAAAATTCTCGCCGGAAAAACGGATAGGGGCGCACATTTCCAGTAAGCGGTCATAGATGCGGGCGTGGGCGGTGTCCAGGGGGTGCTGCAAATCCTGAAGGGACAAGTTCGTGGTGACGATCAGCGGCCTGCGGCTGCGGTAACGGCTGTCAATCACGTTGTAGACCTGTTCCAAAACGTACTCCGTCCCGCGCTCCATGCCGAAATCGTCCAGTATCAGCAGCGGGGCGCGGCACAATCTGGCTATGTACTCGTTGCGGCCCTCAAAGCTGGCGGTCAGGTCGTTGAGTATCAGGGCAAAGTTCGTCATGCGGACGGCCACCTCCTGTTCCATCAGGGCGTTGAACACACATCGCTAGGGAATAAAATGAGGGACAGGAAAAAACCGAGTAATTGCAATGGTTTGCGGCTGGATGGCTCCCAGCAGGCAAAGAGCGAAGGCCACCAAATCGGCAGGAATCGACAAGTCCATATGGTTTCTTCAGGGAGAATGCAGTATCGAACCGCATTCTCCCTTTTCTTATATCCAAAACGCAGAAAGGAAAGGCAGGAAATGTCAGCATCGAACATAAAACAGCAGCACACCCCGGCCATCCGCCAGTTTCAAGGCGAGGCGGTAGTCTATATCCCCCTGTCAGAGCTGCATCCGTTCCCCAACCAGCCCTTCAAGGTCCGGGAGGATAGTGCGATGCAGGAGACTGTGGAGAGCGTCCGGGCATACGGCGTACTCACGCCCGCCATTGTTCGCCCCCGTGAGAACGGAGGGTATGAGATTGTGTCCGGCCACCGGCGCAAACATGCCAGCGAGTTGGCGGGCGCGGATGCGCTGCCTGCCATCGTGCGTGAGATGGACGATGATACAGCCATTATTCTGTTGGTGGACAGCAATATCCAGCGGGAGGAAATTCTGCCCAGCGAACGTGCGCAGGCTCTGAAAATGAAGCTGGATGCCATACGGCGCAAAAGCGGCAGGCCCTCCAAAGAAAAAGGTGCCCAAGTTGGGCACCTTTTTAATGGGAAGAAAAGCGTGGAAATTATAGCAGAACAAGCCGGTGAAAGCAAAACCCAGGTGCAGCGGTATATTCGTCTCACAGAATTGTCCCCATCTCTCCAGCAAAAAGTGGATGAAGGAGCCCTTGCGCTGACAACAGCGGTAGAGCTGTCCTACCTGATGCCGGACGAACAAATGCGGGTGGACGAGGCGATAGAGCGCGAACAGGCTATCCCCTCACTCTCCCAAGCCCAGAAGATGAAGAAACTGAGCCAGGCGGGAGAGCTGAATGAGAACACCATCCGCTCTGTTATGATAGGAGAAAATCGCCACCCCGCAGCTCTCGCAAATCCGGCTGCGCAGCCTAAAGCGGATACACCCCCGCATATAGAAGCAGGCAGCTCTCCGTCAGCGCCGCCCCCCAGCGTCCCCTATGATTTAGGGGATAAGCAGTACGCCAGCTTCGCGGAATCCATAGCGGACCTCAAGAATAATGACAAGGATTGCAGCTGTACCCCAGATCAATTCCTGGCGGAATTTACTGGTTTTGTGAACAAATTCCACAAAGAAATCAACTGGTTTCACCTGGATTATTATGAAATAGTTTTTCCGGCGCTGTCTCCGGCACAGTTGGACTATCTCCGGCAGCAGATGGACGCAATCCGTACTGCCGTGGATAAATTATATGAACATGTGAAAGGAACGTGAAGAAATGAGCTACAGAAGAAAACGCAGTTCAGCAATGTCCCGCCCAGACCACCCTAACCCGCTCCTTCTGCCTGCCAGTCCCACCGAGGCTACCTATGGCAACCCGGGCGTGGATAAGGTCATCCATTCGGCGCGGCTGATCTCCGGCCAAGCCTACCAGCGGCCCGTGCGGGAGGAAAATGTGAACGAGCTGATTGCCAAGTGGAACGAGCTTCTGCTGGAGCCTGTGATAGTGAGTTTCCGGGACGGAAAATTCTATGTGGTGGACGGCCAGAACCGCATCGCGGCCATGCGGAAGATGAACAGCGGCCATGACGTTATGGTGCTGTGCAAGGTACACAGCGGCATGACCTACCAGGATGAAGCGGAGATGTGCTGGAAATTGGATCAAGCCAAGCGGCGCATGGATGTGTCGCAGTCCACCAATGCCCTGGCAGAATCCGGGACCAGCGCAGAGATAACGGATATCCGGCAGATTCTGGAGCGGGAGGGGTTTCGCTGGGCCCTGGCGAAGAAAACAGGCAGGGCGTATGAGATCGCCTCTACCCGCGCTGTTATCAATGCTTACCGTCTGTTGGGCGGCGCTGCGTTTGCCCGGATGCTCCGGCTGCTGGGGGAGACGTGGCATGGGGTCCCGCGCTCCCTCAACTCCTACATCCTCTCCGGCATGGCCCTGTTTCTCAAAACCTATGAGACAGAGGTGAAGGACCGGCTGTTTGTCCTGCGGCTGTCGGCGGTGGACCCGGAGGAAATCATCCGGCGCGGAAAGGTGGACTTCAGTACCAGCCGGGCATCGCTGCGGTATGCCCGCGTCATCCTGGAGAAGTACAACGGGCAGCGCGGCGGCGGTAAGCTGCAAAACCGCCTGCTGGGATAGGAGGCAGGGAATGAACGCACAGATTATCGCGCTGTCCAATCAGAAGGGCGGCGTAACAAAGTCCACAACCTGCGTCAATTTAGGGATTGGACTGGCAAAAGCGGGCAAAAAAGTGCTGATTATTGATAATGACCCCCAGGCGTCCCTCTCCATCAGCCTGGGCTATCAGCAGCCGGACAAGCTGCCGGTCACGCTCACCGATATGATGGGGAAGATCCTCATGGACCAGCCTATCGCCCCCGGCGAGGGCATCCTGCACCATCCGGAGGGGGTGGACCTCATGCCCGCCAATATTGAGCTGTCAGGCATGGAGGTCTCCCTGGTGAACGCCATGAGCCGTGAAACCATCCTGCGGCAGTACCTGGACACGATGCGCCGCCAGTACACCCACATCCTCATAGACTGCCAGCCGTCCCTGGGAATGCTGACCATCAACGCACTGGCGGCGGCAAACAGGATTATTATTCCTGTCCTGGCGGAATACCTACCTGCCAAGGGCCTTGAACAGCTGTTGCAGACCGTTGGCAGGGTGCGGCGGCAGATCAACCCCAAGCTCCAGATTGACGGCATCCTGCTGGCTATGGTGGATAACCGGACCAATTTTGCCAAGGAGATCGGCGCTCTGCTGCGGGAGACCTATGGAAGTGCGATTAAGGTTTTTGCAACGGAAATCCCCCATTCCGTCCGGGCAAAGGAGGCCAGCGCGGTGGGAAAGAGCATTTATGCCCATGACCCTACAGGTAAGGTGGCGGCGGCATACGAAAATCTGACAAAGGAGGTCTTGAGGATTGAGCGGCAGCGGGATAAACGTAGAGCTGAAATCGGTAGATGATCTGTTTTCCACCGAGGAAAGCCGCCAGGACGCGGCGCGTGAGAAGGTGATGGAGATCGCGCTGTCGGAGCTGTATCCGTTTCCAGACCACCCGTTCAGCATCCGGGAGGACGATTCGATGAAGGAGACCGTGGAAAGTATCAAGGAGTATGGCGTGCTGTCCCCCGCCATAGCCCGCCCCCGAGCAGATGGCGGCTATGAGATCATTTCCGGCCACCGGCGCAAGCGGGCCTGTGAGCTGGCGGGGCTGGAGACGATGCCGGTCATTGTCCGTAATTTGGACACAGATACTGCTACAATTTTTATGGTGGACAGTAATCTCCAGAGGGAGAATATTTTGCCTATGGAGAAAGCAAAGGCGTACAAAATGAAACTAGATGCGATACGTCGGAGGGCTGGCAGACCTGCCAAAGGCGACAAAGAAAATTCCCGACAACTTGTCGGGCATTTAGAGAGTGCGGAGCTTGTGGGCCGTGAAACCGGCGAAAGTGGCAGGCAAGTTCAACGGTATATTCGCCTCACGGAATTGTCTCCGCCCCTCCAACAGATGGTAGACGAGAAAAAGATAGCCGTCACTCCAGCTGTAGAGCTTTCCTATCTGAAACCGGAGGAACAGGCGCTTGTTGTTGAGACTATTGCCAGCGAGCAGGCCACGCCCTCGCTTTCCCAGGCCCAGAGGATGAAAAAGCTTAGTCAGACGGGAGGGCTGAACGAGGATACCATGCTCTCCATTATGACAGAGGAAAAGAAGCCTCCCAAGGAGGACCTGACCATCCCCGGGGAGACGCTGCGGAAATATTTCCCCCGCTCCTTCACGCCCCGTCAGATGGAGGACACGATCATTAAGCTACTGGCCTCCTGGTGCAAAAAGCGCCAGAAAAGCCAGGAGCGGTGATAAAATCAATAACGGACGGCCCGGACAGATGCTATCTGCCCGGTTTTTGCTGTCCGGGAAAGGAGGAACTGGTTGTATATCAATACATTCCAGTACAAACCTGAGCATATCGACTGTAAGCTCTGCGACAAGTACGCTGCGGGAAAGGGCTGCACAGCGGATAGCTGTCCCTGGCTGGCGGAGCGGATCGAGGCGGGCGTTGTGGGGTATGAGGAAGCCATTCTGGAGACCTTCCCCCGCAATATCCACCTGGACGCAAAGCTGCATCTGGCAATCCGCCGCTTCTCCGGCTCCCTGTTCCTGACCGCAGCCCACCGCCAGCGCATGGACGGTCTGAAAGCGCGCCGGGGTAAGCGTTCCCGCCGGGATACCCCCACCTATTTTGCCGCCATGTACCTGCTGACGGTCAACAGGGAGCTGTATGAGCGGACCCGGGGCTGCTTTCTCCCCCAGGGCCTGCAATTTGAGTATGCCAATGTCAGCGGCATCTCTCCCCACAACTATACCCTGCTGTCCGCCGCACGGGATATCTATTCGGATTCCACCAAGGTCTCCGCCAGTGATCTGGCCCGGACGGATGTGGTGGACACACTGGCATTCAGTTTGATTGTCAATGCCCTGCTGATTGCCCGGTATGGCTGTGCTGTGCTGGAAATCGGAGAAAGGAGCCGAACATGAAGCCGCCCTGTTTCCCATTCACCGGACACGATCTCCTGGCGGTAGAGCGTTTTCACGATGATACCCGCCATATGCTGGAGTTCCAGGTGCTGTCCGAAAACAGCCCCTACGGAGGCTGCGGCCAGTATGTCCGCCTCTTTCTCAGCGAGGACGGCTATGCCCAGGCAGCAGCGGCCCAGAGGCGCGGCGGCATCCACATTATGAACCATGCCCACATCATTGAGGGCCACATCCTGCCGGAAAAGCCGAAAAAGCGGCGCGGCAGATAATTATGGAGGAGGAAAATATGTATTCTGTAGAAAATCTGGAGCTTACCCTGTGCGGCCTGTACCACCGGGGGATTATGGCGGAAAGGGGTCTCTCAGCGCGGGAGGCCGCTGAGCCCAACGAGGCGGACGAGCTGCTGGACAGCCTGGACCTGGAGGCCGTGCTGCAAACAGTACGGCACCACGCCCAGACCCCCTTCGCCTATGCCTGCTACAGCAAAAAGGCCAGGATTTATGAATATCGCGGCGCGGAGCTGTTCGATCAGCGGGCCACACGGCTGTACCGCGCAGTCACGGAGGTCTCTGAGGGCGTGGTCTCCATCGCCCGGAGCCTGGAGCTTTGGCTGCTGGAGGATATGACGCTGCAAACGGTGGCCTGCGTATCCCTGGTCTGCGGGAATGGCGCATATGCCAGCGAGTACCGGGAAATCAAGGACCATGACAGCTGCCTGTGGCTGAATCTGGAGGACCTGACGGCCAAGCTGGAGGAAATGTGCGGCCCCTACTTTGAGGGCGAACTGCCCGCCTATGAGCTGTGACAGCTGCTGAACCGGCTGGCCCGGCTCTTTTTTTGTGCGGACGCGGGGATACCCGCAAACAATAAATTGATAATAGAATGGACGTGATGAAATGGCCGTTTACCGAGTAGAGCGGACCCGTGACTACACTGTGATGAGCAACTGCCATCTGAAGGATACCAGCCTGTCCCTGAAGGCAAAGGGGCTGCTGTCGATGATGCTCTCCCTCCCCAACGAGTGGAACTACAACACCCGCGGTCTGGCCGCTATCTGCAAGGAGGGTGTGGACGCTATCGGCAGCGCCATCCGTGAGCTGGAGGGGCGGGGCTACATTGTCCGCCGCCAGCTGCGGGGGGCGGATGGACGCATCACAGACACGGAGTACACCATCTATGAGCAGCCCCAGCATCCGGACCCGCCCGCGCCACCGGACGCTCCGGGACCGGATATGCCACATCCGGAAAACCCGTATGCGGCGGGGCCGGATATGGCGGGGCCGCACCCGGAAATGGCCGCAGAATTAAATATAAATACATCCAGTACGAAAAAAGAAAATACGAAGCGATGCTCAGACCTGTCAGTCCGTCCGTCAACGGAAGTACCCGTGGAAGGACAGACGGACGTGACGGACAGGAGAGCGCAGATCATGGCGCAGATTGAGTATGACCACATCGTCACCCCCGCCAATCGGGAGCAGATCGACGAATTTGTGGAGCTGATGCTGGAGGTGGCGCTGACGCGCAGCCCCACCATCCACATCGGGCGGGATCAGGAATATCCCGCCGCCCTGGTGCAGCAGCGGTTTGCCATGCTGGAGCGTACCCACATAGAGAAGGTCCTGGACGGCATCAGCGAAAATACAACCCGCGTCCGAAACGCCAGGGCCTACCTGCTGGCGGCGTTGTTCAACGCCCCATCCTCAACGGGGAATTATTACACAATGCTGGTCAACCATGATCTCTACGGCGGCTGAGAGGCCGCTTTTTTTACTGCCCAAATTTGAACTGCAATTTTGACAAAAGAACGAAAGGAGGACCCTACGGCATGAAAAAGCGCATTTTGTACCTGCTTCTCGCTCTCGTGCTGGTACTGTCCCTGTCAGTCCCCGCGCTGGCGGCGGAGACCTTCTACCCCGTCTCCGTGGACGAGTACACAGCTGGGGAGCTGGATGAACCGCGCATCAACAAGGTTTACCGCCTGTCCCTGTCGGATGACCCGTCCGGCATCCCCACGGATGATTTTGTCCGCGATGGGCGGCATTACTACCTGCTGGACCTTATCCGCAAGGACGAGGTTGGCGTGGACACACAGCCCTGTACCAGGACAGTTACGCTCCCCAGCACCACCAACAGCATGGAATCCGTGTTGCAGAGCCTGGAGGCGGAAATGGAGGTGGAGACCGATGAGGGCTATACCGGCACCTTGAAGCTGGACCACACCTCTGTCCATGTAACGGTGGACGGTTACAAAAGCAGCACCAAAAATCACAGCGCAACCCGCACCTTCCCCAACCTGTCCGAAGCGGATTTGTCGCTGCTGCCCAAGACGGTGACAGAGGGGGGCAGAACCCTCTCTCTGGCAACAGTCCAGTGGTCCAGCAGCTATGACGACGACGGGGAGGGCGGCGCGGCCATTCGCTACTCCGCCACCGCCAGCTATACCGGCAGCTCCACCACCCGCTATGCCACCGGCTATACGATTACGGCGGACTACACCGGCGAGGTGGCAAAGACCGGCTGTGAGATCGTCACCTATACCGCCATTTTCGGCAGCAGAACCGTGTCCGAGGAACCAGAGAACAGCGGCGTGGAGACTGTACCAGCTGCAAAACCGGAACCCCAGGCCGGGGACACGGAATCCGCCGCCAACAACCCCGCCTCCGCCCCTGTTACGGCTGCGGGACTGCTGACCGCCCTTGGCTGCATGGCGGCGTTGGCAATCCCTGTGGCGGCTGTCATATGGCTTGCCTGTAAACTCATGGGAAGGATGGGAAAGAAATGAAAAGATTCAACGTCTTTCTGATTACCCTGGCCCTGTTTGCCCTGTGCGCCTCGCCTGGGTATGCCCTGGACTACAGCTTTGACGCTCCGGAGGATTACCTGTATGGACAGCCAACCAGTGATGATACCATCTATGAGTGGGAAAACCCGAACCAGGACCGGAGTAAGAACACAGCCCTGATCCCGCCCGGCTT
>CAJUAC010000095.1 GCA_910583885.1 uncultured Oscillospiraceae bacterium
CCCATCATGCACATCGTGCGCAACTCCATGGACCACGGTCTGGAGGAGACGGAGGCCGAGCGCGTCGCCGCCGGCAAGGATCCTGTGGGCGAGATCATCCTCTCCGCCCGGCACACCGGCAGCGAGGTCATTATTGAGATCCAGGATGACGGCAAGGGCGCGGACTGCCAGGCCGTGCTCAACAAGGCCATCCGCCAGGGCCTGGCCGATCCGGACCAGGAGTACAGCCAGAAGGAGATCCTCAATTTCATGATGATGCCCGGCTTCTCCACCAACACAGCCGTCACCGAGTTCTCCGGCAGAGGTGTTGGCCTGGACGTGGTGAAAAAGAACGTCGGCGAGGTGGGCGGCACCGTCTCCCTCTCCAGCGAATGGGGCAAGGGCATGAAGACCACCCTGAAGATCCCCCTGACCATGGCTATCATGGACGGTATGGAGGTCTCGGTAGGTGAATCTATTTTCACCATCCCCATCAACAATATCCGCTCCTCCGTCAAGGTTACGGAGGCCGATGTCATCCATGACCCGGCCAGAGGGGAGATGGTCCGCCTTTTGGACAACTTCTACCCCATCATCCGTGCCAAGGACATCTTCCAGATGGATGAGGGCTGCGACAGCATTGAGGAGGGCATCCTCATGTGGCTGGAGGCCGGCGAGCGCTCCTACTGCCTGTTCGTGGATGAGCTCCTTGGCGAGCAGCAGATCGTCGTCAAGCCCCTGCCCTCCTATGTCAACAGCTTCAATATCAAGCACTACGGGATCAACGGATGCAGCATCCTGGGCGACGGCAGCATCAGCATCATTTTGGATGTCGCAAACCTGTACAACGCCGCCCAGAACACGTTCTAAACTGCCAGAGAGAAGGGAGCCAAACTATGTCAGAGGAAAATGTACTCTTTGCCACAGAAGCAGAGATGGCCGCTGCCGCGAAGGAGTCCGCCGCAGAGGTCCAGACCGATAAGTACCTCATCTGTATCTCCGACCAGCTACTCTACGGCATCGATGCTGAGCAGGTGGTAGAGATCATCACCAACCACACCATTACCCATCTTCCCCGCCTGCCCCACTACATCCGGGGCATTATCAACCTGCGCGGCCAGCTCATCCCCATCATTGACATGCGTATGCGCATGGGCGGCCCCGCCCAGGGCGACCGCTGCATTATGGTCGTCAATGTGGAGAGCAGCCTGGTTGGCATCCTGGTGGACGGCGTGGAGCGTATGGCGGACATCCCCAGGGGGAGCATCCTGCCGATGCCGACCCAAAACACAGAAAAGCTGGTCTCCGGCATGTGTTCCCTGGCGGACGGCAAGACCATGCTGATTCTGGATTGCAGCCTGCTGCTGCATGGATAACCCTCCTTGGGAAAGGATGTGTGCGAATCATGCCATTGACTAACATCTCTGACAGCGATTTTCAACGTCTGACCCGGTTTATCCATGGGCAGTACGGCATCGATCTGTCTCAAAAGCGGCAGCTTGTCACAAGCCGCCTGTCCTCCCTTGTTACACAGCAAGGCTACGACAGCTTCACCCCGTTTCTCGACAACCTCCTGAACAATAAGCCTGCGGCAGACATGGAGCTTGTCCTGAACCGGCTGACCACCAACTACACGTTCTTTATGCGTGAGCAGGAGCACTTTAACTTCTTCCAGCGGGTGGTCCTGCCGGAGCTGGTCCGCCGCCACCAGCGCGACAGGGTCCTGGCCATCTGGAGCGCAGGCTGCTCCAGCGGTGAGGAGCCCTACAACATCTCTATTTATATTAAGGAGTTCCTGGGGTCCCAGGCCTCCCAGTGGGACACCCGCGTGTTGGCTACAGACATCTCACAAAGGGTCCTGGCCTCTGCCAAAAAGGGGATCTACGAACTGCCCGATACCATCCCCCCCAACTGGAAGAAGCGCTATTTTGTCCCCACCAGCAACCCCAACCAGTTCTCCGTCGCGCCGGAGCTCCGTAACAACGTGATCTTCCAGACCTTCAACCTGATGGATCCCATCAAGTTCCGCCTGAAGTTCGACGTGATCTTCTGCCGGAATGTGATGATCTATTTCGACCAACCAACAAAGGACGCCCTGGTGCGCCGCTTCTATGACGCCACCGTCCCCGGCGGCTATCTGATGATCGGCCACTCGGAGAATTTAAGCAAGGACGCCCCTTATCAAACTGTGGCCCCCTCCACCTTCCAGAAGCGGTAAACCGCTTCTGGGGAGAGGCTATTATGGGAAGGAAGTGACCACATTTGTGGCCTAGCAGCAAAAAAATCCGTGTCATGGTAGTGGATGACTCCATTCTGGCCCGGACAATGATTACAACCGGCCTGGCTAAATGCCCTCAGATCGAGGTAGTCGGGACCGGCTTCAACGCCAAGGACGCCTTGGCAAAAATTGAACAGCTCAAGCCAGATGTTATGACCTTGGACGTGGAAATGCCTGGTATGAGCGGGATTGACTTCCTCAAGGAGCTGCTGCCCAGGCAGCCTCTGCCGGTGATCCTGGTGTCCTCCCTGGATCTGCGGGTGTTTGACGCACTGTCCGCCGGCGCGGTGGACTTCGTCCGCAAGCCCGAAAAGGGACAGAACGACGCTTTCATCGCCGCACTGACCCAGAAGGTGCAGGAAGCCGCAGGCGCGCATGTCCGCCGTGGGCCCTCCGCTCCACCGGCAGCTGCCGCCAGGCCCTCTGGTTCCCCTATCGTGGCGGCCTCACCGCTGCCCCCGATCTCCCTGCTGGGAAAGAAGCCGGCATTGGACCAGGTTATCATTGGCCTGGGCGCCTCTACCGGCGGGACCGAAGCCACCCTGGAGGTACTCAAACGCCTGCCAGCCGACATCCCGGCGATGCTGATCGTCCAGCATATGCCGCCGGGCTTTACACAGATGTACGCAGAGCGGCTTAACCGCCTGTGCCAGATGGAGGTGCGGGAGGCCAAGCACGGAGACGAGGTGCGCCGCGGCTTGGCACTGCTGGCGCCGGCGGACTATCAGATGCGCATTGTCCGCAGCGGCAGCCGATATACGGTCTCCTGTATCCAGGGTGGTGAGAAGGTCAGCGGGCACCGCCCCTCGGTAGACGCCCTCTTTTTCTCCATGGCGGAGCAGGTGCGCTGCAAGATGGCTGGCATCATCATGACCGGCATGGGCCGGGACGGTGCGGACGGCCTGCTGCAAATGCGCAAGGCCGGCGCCTTCACCATCGGGCAGGATAAGGAGTCCTGTGTGGTCTATGGGATGCCTATGGTCGCCTATAATATTGGCGCTGTCCAGATCCAGGCATCCTGCGAGAATATTGCCAGTGTGCTAATCCGTCAGCTTAACCAGCTGTAATCTATTTTCCAATTGATTACAAAATACCGCCGTGCAGCAAGCTTTTGCTGCACGGCGGTATTTGTTTCTCCCCTCTGATTACGTCTCGTCCCCGTCATCAAAGTCCTCGGCAGATACGTCCACTGCCCGGCCAGCAGCCTTGGCGGCTACCTGGGATTGGCTGCTCATGAGCTTGAAGAAGTCGCGGCGGATCGCGGCCTCCAGGTTCTCCGCCACCTCCGGGTTATCCTTGAGGTACTGCTTGGCAGAATCACGGCCCTGTCCCAAACGGGTTTCACCCATGGAGAACCAGGAGCCCGATTTCTGTACCAGATCCAGCTTTACGCCCAGATCCAGCAGCTCCCCCAGCAGGCTGATGCCTTCGCCGTACATGATGTCGAATTCCGCCTCCCGGAAGGGCGGGGCCATCTTGTTCTTTACCACCTTGGCCCGGGTGCGGTTGCCGATCATCTCCCCGCCTGCCTTCAGCGTCTCCACACGGCGCACATCAATCCGCACA
The DNA here is from genome assembly GCA_910583885.1 of uncultured Oscillospiraceae bacterium. GTDB lineage: Bacteria > Bacillota > Clostridia > Oscillospirales > Oscillospiraceae > Pelethomonas. The sequence continues at coordinate 3,824 of CAJUAC010000095.1, forward strand.
GAGGCGTAGAATTTCAGCGCCCGGCCACCGGTTGTTACCTCCGGGTTGCCGTACATGACGCCCACCTTCTCACGCAGCTGGTTGATAAAAACCACAATGCAATGGGTCTTGTTGATGGCTCCGGCCAGCTTACGCAGGGCCTGGCTCATCAGGCGGGCATGGAGGCCCACATAGCTGTCGCCCATCTCCCCTTCAATCTCCGCCCGGGGTACCAGGGCAGCTACGGAGTCCACCACCACCACATCCAGTGCGCCGGAACGAACCAGATACTCTGTGATCTCCAGGGCCTGCTCACCGGTATCCGGCTGGGAGATGAGCATATCATCGATATTTACCCCCAGAGCCCTGGCGTAGGTGGGATCCAAGGCGTGCTCGGCGTCAATAAAGGCCACCTCACCGCCCGCCTTCTGGGCCTGGGCCACAATGTGCAGGGCCAGGGTGGTCTTACCGGAGGACTCCGGGCCGTAAATCTCAATGATACGCCCCCTGGGTACGCCGCCAATCCCCAGCGCAAGGTCCAGCGCAAGGGAGCCGGTAGGGACCACCTCTACGTTCAAATTCGTCTGATCCCCCAGCCGCATGATGGAGCCCTTGCCGTACATCTTCTCGATGTTCTTCATGGCGCTTTGGATCGCCTCTTTTTTATCGCTGGCGACGGCGGCGGTCTTTGTTAATTTCTTATCCTTGTCTGCCATTGGTCTCCTCCTATGTCCACGTTTTCTCTGTTTCTGTTAGTCATTTTCTACGATTCGGAGCTCCTTAAAAAAAGCCTCTGTCCCGATATCCACGAAAAAACCTACTGAACCTCGACGATCTGCGCCGTGCTTCATACTGTCTACCACGAGAACTGCCTTTCCATTGATGTAAAATATCCCGTGGCACCCCTCAATCACTGCACGCAGCTTTATCCATTCATCTAGACCAATATCGACTGGTGCTTCGTATTGTGTTATATTGCGCTCTCTGAAGTAGGAAAAGGTATACTTAGGATAGGCAAAATACTGACAGCCGTGGGCCCGTCTAACCGGGTCGTCTGTACGGCCATTGGTCGGCCGCACATAAAACGACTCAAATTGGCTGTCTTCCTCGTTGATCCGGAAAGCGATCCCAATAAACCCCCGCGCATGTCCAGGTGCCTCCGGCAACAGCCGGCTACGCATATCTACTTCGATGACCCCGTTATGAAAATTGCTCCCAGTAAGCTTCGCATAGGTGTTTTCATCCGGTTGGTCAATCTTCGCCGACTTAACTACCCGTAAAACCCTTTCGCCATCTAACTCTACATTTTCAATAGCAGTGTGAACCGCTGTGAAATAGCTCTGATCCAGCTCAACATGTCGCTCCATCATACATCCTCCTCTTTACTAACCTGCGGTGCCTGTCTCCCCTTGTGCTTGCAGGGATCAATTTCCATATGTCCTGTCCGAAAATCCGGACACTACATTGCCTCCAGCAATGTCCCATAGACCACCCGCGGGATCCCCTGGGTGTCGGGGACCGTGATAATATCCCCAAATCCGTAGGAGCGCATGATCCGCAGCACAGTGTCCGCCTGGCCGATCCCCACCTCGAAATAGAGACGGCCGCCCACCGTCAGGGCACTGCGCCAATCCCGGGCAATGGCGGTGTAAAAATCCAGGCCATCCTCCCCTCCGCAAAGGGCCAAATATGGCTCAAAGTCCCTTACTGAGTGCTCCAGCCGCTCCACATCCGCCCGGGGGATATAGGGCGGGTTGCTGACGATACACTGGAACTCCCCCATTGCCTTCGGCGGAGGCTGGAGCGCGTCCAGGGCCATGACTGACACCTGGCCCGACAGGCCGCAGCGGCGGATATTCTGCCGGCAGAGCCGGACAGCCGGTTCGGAGATCTCCCCCAGCAGCACCCGGGAGCCAGGGGCATTGGCAGCAACCGCCAGGCCCACGCACCCGCTGCCGGCACACAGGTCCAGCACCCGGCACTTGCCCTCCTCCTGGATATAGCGGATTGCCTCGCCCGCCAGGACCTCCGTGTCAACCCGGGGGATCAGCACCGCCTCGCTGACATCCAAGGTCAGGCCGTAGAACTCCCACTCGCCGATAAGATAGGCCACCGGCTCACCGTGGATGTGACGGTCCACCAGGGTCCGGACAGCCTCCTCAATCTCCGGCGGCACATAGAGGGGCGCATCCCGGTAAAAATCCTCCCTGGACTTGCAGCTGCCGCAGCAGACCAGCTCCCGCGCTTCCAGGCTGGCCCCCGGGAAGCCCTCCTGCAAAAGCCTACGGCGGATCTCTAAATATAGGTTGTTGTATGTAATCATGGGACCTCAAATCTCCGCACCCCGCAGGGCGCAGGCTATTTCTCTCTTTCGGTTGAGCCTTTTTACCAGGCGTCCTTCCCTTCCTCCGCCGGGATCACCCGTTTCATCGCCTCAATGGCAACTTCAATCATGGTGTCGTCCGGCTCGAAGGTGGTAAAGTTCTGCATCCAGAGCCCTGGCGTTGCCAGGAAGTTGGTAATGGGGTTATCATGGCCGCCCACATAGCGGTTAAACTCGTAAGTGATCCCCACCACCAGCGGCAGCAGCAGCAGCTGGACCAGCATCCGCAGAAATACATTCCCCACTGGGAACAGGGCAAACACCACCGTATTGACCAGAATCGCTACGATAATCACCACCAGCAGGAAGCTGGTCCCGCAGCGGGGATGGTGCTTGGGCTGGACGCGCACGTTCTCCACCGTCAGCTCCAACCGCTTCTCGTAACAGAAAATCGTCTTGTGCTCCGCGCCGTGGTAGGAGAACACCCGCTTGATGTCACCCATCCGGGACACGGCGACCAGGTATGTCATAAAAATCGCAATGCGCAGCACCGCGTCCACCAGGTTCCGCACCAGGACGCTGTCTGTCACCCGCTCCACAAAGCTGGCCAGGAAGGTGGGCAGGAGCATGAACAGCCCGACGGAGAAGCACACCGCCATCACCACGGACATGCCGATCACCAGCTTTTCCACCTTCTCATTGCCCAGCTTCGCATCCAGCCACTTCTCAAACCGGGACGGCTCCTCTGCACCGGCCTCCTCCGGATAGAAATCCGCAGAGAACATCAGCGCCTTCACCCCCTTGACCATGCTGTCCAGGAAGGTGACGCTGCCCCGGACCAGCGGCAGGCCCAGAATGGGGTAACGGTCCCGGATGAGCCGCAGCTCCTCCTCCTTGACCACCAGCCCCTCCGGCCCCCGGACCACGATGGCCTGCTTTTCCGGGCCCCGCATGAGGATGCCCTCGATGAGCGCCTGCCCACCAATGGTGGTGCGGAAGGCGCCCGATTGCTTGTCTGCCATAGTTTTTTGCCTTTCTTATTCATAACCGCCGCAAACACGGCGTTTGTTTCCAGTTTCAATCCCCAGGGCAGCGGACGCCATGCCCTAAGCTGCCGGCAGGGTAATCGTGACCAGGCAGCCGCCCCCGGCGGCATTGCCGATCTCAAACGTCCCCTCATGGAGGCGGATGATCTCGTCACATACCGCCAAACCGATGCCGCTGCCGCGGGCCTTGGAGGAGCCCTTGTAGAATTTTTGCTTGACAAAGGGCAGCTCCGCCTCTGGGATACCCGGGCCATGATCCCGGACTGTAATCGTGATGTGCGCTTCATCGCCGGACACCGCCGTGTCGATGCGCCTGCCAGCGCCGCCGTGCTTGGCAGCGTTGTCCAGCACGTTGCAGAACACCTGCTTGAGCCGCTCCGGATCCGCCGGGATGGGTGCAAAGAGCTCATCGCCGCTCTCATAGTGCAGCTCAATGGATTCCTGCTTGAATAATTCCATATACGTGTAAATCGTGTCCTCAAATTCCGCCTGCAGATCCACCTGCTCAATGCGCAGGGTGAAGCGGCCGTCCTCCATCTTGGAGAAGTCCAGCAATTCCTCCACCATGTTGGTCAGGCGGCGGGACTCCTTGAGGATAATCCCCACACCCCGCCGCAGCTGCTGGGGGTCGGTATCCTCCAGCAGGGTCTCCCCCCAGCCGTTGATGGCGGTGAGGGGGGTGCGCAGCTCGTGGGAGACAGAGGAGATAAACTCTGACTTGATTTTTTCGCTCTTGCTGATCTGGCTGGACATGTTGTTGATGGCGTCGATCAGCTGGCCGATCTCGTCCCGGTAGTGGTTTTCCATCT
>CAJUAC010000096.1 GCA_910583885.1 uncultured Oscillospiraceae bacterium
ATTAGAACAGCCGGACCCGTCGGTCCGACTGTCCATTTTCATATTAAAACTTGCCCGTCAAAATTTTCACATTTCTTTTGTTGACGGTTGCCAATTGCTAGTATATAATAAAATGACTTTTATGCGGACAAGCGGAGGAGGAGAGGCGGCATGTGGAGTGCCTGTGGGTGGAAGGATTATGAGCTGCTCGACTGCGGCGGCGGGGAGAAGCTGGAGCGGTGGGGGGAGAAGCTGCTGGTGCGGCCGGACCCCCAGGCGATCTGGGATACGCCCCGCCTCCATGCCGGGTGGAAGCACCCGGACGGGCGCTATCTCCGCTCCAGCGCCGGCGGCGGCAGCTGGGAGAAGGCGAAGCTGCCCGCCCAGTGGCTCGTCCGGTGGCAGAACCTCACGTTCCAGATCAAGCCGATGAATTTCAAGCACACCGGCCTCTTCCCAGAGCAGGCGGTGAACTGGGCCTTTGCCCAGGAGCAGATCCGCAGTGCGGGCCGGCCGGTGAGCGTGCTGAACCTGTTCGCCTACACCGGGGCGGCCACCATAGCCTGCGCCGCCGCCGGGGCCAGTGTGTGCCATGTGGACGCGGCCAAGGGTATGGTCCAGTGGGCCCGGGAGAATGCAAGGGCCTCCGGCCTGGAGGACGCCCCCATCCGCTGGATTGTGGACGACTGTGCCAAGTTTGTGGAGCGGGAGATCCGCCGGGGGCGGCGCTATGATGCAATCATCATGGACCCGCCCAGCTACGGCCGGGGGCCAACCGGGGAGGTGTGGAAGCTGGAGGGCAGCCTGTACCCCTTTGTGGAGCTTTGCGCCGGGGTGCTCTCAGATGAGCCGCTGTTCATGATTATCAACTCGTATACCACGGGCCTGGCCCCCAGCGTGCTGACCTATATCCTGGAGACTGTGGTATCCCGGAAGTTCGGCGGCCGCACAGCCAGCGATGAGATCGGCCTGCCGGTGACGGAAACCGGCCTCGTCCTGCCCTGCGGGTCTGCGGGGCGGTGGACAGGGGACCGGTGAATGGGGCGGCCGGACAGCGGGATTCCATGGAAACAAGGAGAGGACATGACGGATATCATCAAAACAGAACAGCTCACCTTTGCCTATCCCCCTGACGAGGGGAAGGAGCCGGTGCAGGCGCTGCAGGGGGTCAGCCTTACCATTGCGCAGGGCTCCTTCGTGGCTGTACTGGGCCATAACGGCTCAGGGAAATCCACCTTGGCCAAGCATATGAATGCGGTCCTGCTGCCCAGAGGCGGCAAGGTCTGGGTGTCCGGTATGGACACATCGGACGAGGCCCTCCTGCTGGAGGTCCGCCGCCGGGTGGGGATGGTCTTCCAGAACCCGGACAACCAGATCGTGGCCAACGTGGTGGAGGAGGACGTGGCCTTCGGCCCGGAAAACCTGGGCGTACCCACGGAGGAGATCCAGCGGCGGGTGGCCGCCGCGCTGAAGGCGGTGGGGATGGAGGAGTTCACCCTCCATGCACCCCACCACCTCTCCGGCGGGCAAAAGCAGCGCATCGCCATCGCGGGGGTGATCGCCATGGAGCCGGCCTGCATCGTTATGGACGAGTCCACCGCTATGCTGGACCCCTGCGGGCGCCGGGAGGTGCTGGACACAGTGAAGCGGCTGAACCGGGAGAAGGGCATCACCATTGTGCTCATCACCCACCATATGGACGAGGCCGCTATGGCGGACCGGGTAGTGGTGATGGATGGCGGCAGTGTGGTGATGGACGGTCCGCCCCGGGAGATCCTGGTGCGGATGGAGGAGCTGCGTGCCATTGGGCTGGCCGCGCCCCACACGGTGGAGCTGCTCCACGGCCTGCGGGAGGACGGCTTTGCCGTGCCCCTGGACGCCCTGGGCATCCAGGAGTGCGCAGAGGCGATTGTGCGGGCGCTTTGACGGATCACCTTCTTTTTCTTGAGAAAGAAAAGGAATTAAAAAGAAATGTTTATGCGAAGCTGCCCATTCGCTTGCCCTTGGAGGGGGAGCGAATGGAAAGCGGTTCCTTTTAGGGCATGTTGGCAATTTTCAGACAAGCCCTAATCCATTTCTTTTATCCCATAATAAAAATGGGATGCCTGAACACGGAGGAAATAGAGTTTGAAACCCATTATTCGTGTGGAGAACCTGACCCACACCTACGGCGCAAATACGCCGTTCTGCCGCAGTGCGGTAAAAAATGTGAGTATGGAGATCATGGAGGGGGAATTCCTGGGGGTTATCGGGCACACCGGCTCGGGCAAATCCACCCTGATCCAGCATCTCAACGGGTTGCTGCGGCCCACCAGCGGGAGCATCTACCTGGGGGACCGGGATATCTGGGCGGACCCGAAAAAAATCCGGGATGTGCGTTTCCGGGTGGGGCTGGTGTTCCAATATCCGGAGTACCAGCTTTTTGAGGAGACAGTGTATAAGGACATTGCCTTTGGCCCAAGGAACATGGGCCTGGACAGTAAGGAAATAGACCGGCGGGTCCGCTCCGCCCTGGCCTTTGCGGGGCTGGGGGAGGAACTGCTGGAAAAATCCCCCTTCGACCTCTCTGGCGGGCAGAAGCGGCGGGTTGCCATCGCGGGGGTGATCGCCATGGAGCCGGAGGTGCTGATCCTGGACGAACCCTCGGCGGGCCTGGACCCTGCCGGGCGGCGGAGTATGCTGGAGAATATCCGCGCCTACCACCGGCAGAAGGGGACCACTGTGGTCATGGTCAGCCACAGTATGGACGAGGTGGCGGAGAATGTGGAGCGCATCGTGGTGCTGGCAAATGCCGGCACCGTCATGAGCGGCACGCCCCATGAGGTGTTCAGCCGGGCCCAGGAGCTGCTGGATGTGGGGCTGAACGTCCCGCAAGTGACCCAGGTGGCGATGGAGCTCAAGCGCCAAGGGGTAGCGGTAGACCCCGCCGTATACACGGTGGAGGCGCTGCGCGCCCAGCTGGCTGCGCTGAAAGGGGGGCGGGCCTGATGCTCAAGGATATTACCCTGGGCCAGTATTTCCCCGGCGACTCCCTGGCCCACCGGCTGGACCCCCGCACGAAGCTGATACTGACGGTGCTGTACATCGTCATCCTGTTCTGCGCGACATCCTTCCTCTCTTACGGCCTGGTGGCGGCGCTGCTGGTGATGGGGATCAAGGTCTCCGGCGTAGCGCCCAAGGCGCTGGTGCGGGGGCTGAAGCCGATTCTGTTCATTATTTGCTTCACCGCAGTGCTGAACCTGTTCTACACCCCAGGCGATGAGCTGGCCTCCTTCTGGATCTTTACCATTACCAAGCAGGGGGTGGCGACGGCCTTCTTTATGGTGCTGCGCATCACGATGCTGATTATGGGCACCTTCCTGCTGACCTACACCACCAGCCCCATCGCTTTGACAGACGGGCTGGAGTACCTGCTGGGGCCGCTGAAAAAGCTCAAGGTCCCGGTCCATGAGCTGGCCATGATTATGTCCATTGCCCTGCGCTTTATCCCCACCCTCATCGAGGAGACAGATAAGATTATGTCTGCCCAGAAGGCCCGGGGGGCTGACTTTGAGAGCGGGAGCCTGCTGGACCGGGCGCGGGCGCTGGTGCCGATCCTGGTGCCGCTGTTTATCTCGGCATTCCGCCGGGCGGATGAGCTGGCGGTGGCCATGGAGTGCCGCTGCTACCACGGCGGCGAGGGCCGCACCAAGCTCCATGTGCTCCGCTACCAGGCGCGGGATTATCTGGTCCTGCTGGCCTACGCAGCGGTGCTGGCGGCGGTGCTCATCCTGGGCAGGTTCGGCCTGTGAGCGGCAGGCGGCAAAAGAGAAAATGGATCCTGCGGGTGGGGATGGGCCTGCTGCTGGCGGCCTTCCTTGTCATTGCCTGTGACGCACGCCTGTGCGTCCAGTATTACACAATAGAGAGTGGAAAAGTAACGGTCCCGGTCCGGCTGGCTGTGGTAGCGGACCTCCACAGCTGCGCCTATGGGGCAGGCCAGCGGACGCTGACAGACGCGGTACTGGCCTTGGAGCCGGACGCGGTGGCCCTGGTGGGTGACATCGTAGACGATGGCCTGCCGGAGGAAAACGCCTGGGACACCATTTCCTTCCTGGCGGCACGGTTCCCCTGCTTCTATGTCACGGGGAACCACGAGTACATGAGTAGGGAAGTGGAGCGGATCTGCCGGGAGATGGAGGCGCTGGGGGTAGTGGTCCTGCGGGGCCAATCCGCCCAGATTACCACGGCGGCGGGGCAGGTGCTCCGTCTGAGCGGCATCGACGACCCGAAATCCGGCAGCAGCAGCCGGCAGCTGGCCCAGGTGGGCGGGGCGCTGGATCCAGGGGAGCTGAACATCCTGCTGGCCCACCGTCCGGAGGGGATCGGCAGCTACCTGGCGTACCCCTTTGACCTGATCCTCTCCGGCCACGCCCACGGCGGGCAGTGGCGCATCCCTGGCCTGGTCAACGGGCTGTATGCCCCCAACCAGGGGCTGTTCCCCCGGTACGCAGGCGGATGGTACACCTTCCCCGGGACGGGGTTCGCCGTCAGCCGGGGGCTGGCGAGGGAGAGTACACGCCTTCCCCGGATTTTTAACCGGCCGGAGCTGGTGGCGGTGGATATAACACCCCCATGACAGGATGCCCAGGAGGACGCTATGCGGAATATTGCCCTGAAATTGATGTATAATGGGACCGCCTACCACGGCTGGCAGGTCCAGAAGACCCAGGTAACTGTGGCGGAGACCCTGGAAAAGGCGCTGTCCGCCATCTGCGGCCACCCGGTAAAGGTGACTGGCTGCGGGCGGACAGATGCGGGCGTCCACGCGGAGCGCTATGTGGCGAATTTCCGCACCACGTCCGCCATCCCCTGTGACCGGCTGCCGCTGGCGGTGAACTCCCGGCTGCCGGAGGATATCGTGGCCTGCCGCGCCTTCGATGTGGCGGAGGGGTTCAACGCCATTGGCTCCTGCCAGAAGAAGGAGTACACCTACCGGATCTTCAACTCCCGCATCCGCAACCCCTTCTATGTCCATCGGGCCTATTTCTACCCCAAGCGGCTGGATGAGGCGGTGATGGACCGGGCGGCCAGGGCCTTTGAGGGGACCCACGATTTCCGGGCTGTGCGCAGTGTAGGGACCCAGACCCGGACCACGGTGCGGACCATCTATTACTGTTACGTCAACCGGAGCGGGGAGCTTTTGGAATTAAAGGTCTGCGCCAACGGTTTCCTGTATAATATGGTACGAGCCATCACCGGCACCGTGCTGTATGCTGCCGAGGGGAAGCTGGCGGCAGAGGATATCCCAAAGATCCTGGCCAGCGGCAACCGGACCCTGGCAGGGCCAACCGTCCCGCCGGGGGGGCTGTACCTGACCAGGCTGTGGTATGAGGATGAGCGGTTGAATGACTAGCAAGCAAATCAAAAAGGCGCCGGAGAAAAAGGGCGGGCTGTTTAAACGGATGCTGACGCTGCTGGCAGTGCTTTGCGCGGTACTGGCCGTGGTAGTGCTGACCACGATGGAGGATGGCCACCACTTTGCCGCCCTGCGCCGCTGGCTGATGTATGGGGAAAGCAATGCCACCCAGGATGTCTATGCCTACGCGGCCGACCCGGCGAACCGTTACGGCCGTCTGGGGGACAGCCTGCTGGTGGTCAGCCCCAATACCGCCCAGCTGCTCCGGGAGGACGGCGCGATCCTGTACAACCTCCAGCTGAACCTGGAGAGCCCCCAGCTCTCCGTAGGCACGCGGCAGGCCTCTGTGTGCGATGTAGGGGGCAGTACGCTGCACCTGCTGGACCAGAACGGCATCCAACGCACCTTGCAGACGGAGCGGGGGCTCAGCTACTACGCCGCCCGGCTGAACGGAGGGGATTATCTGGCTGTGACAGAGCAGAAGGGCGGCTATAAGGCCCGTGTGTCCGTCTACGCCCCCAGCGGGGAGCCGGTATTCCACTTCGATTCCTATGACAATTACATCAGCGACGCAGTGGTGACGGAGGATGGCCGCAGTGTGGTCATGGTGAGCCTGGAGTCCTATGACGGGGCCTTTGCCAGCAAGCTGCTGGTCTACGACCTGGATAGCGCAGAGCGCGTGGGGGAGTGCCCGATCCGGGACGGCCTGGTCATGGATCTGGCATGCCGGGGGGACCGGGTCCTAGCCCTGTGCGACAAGCGCTTCACCATCAGCACCCTGGCGGGGGAAACCCTGCTGGACCGGGCCTACGGAAACCTGTACCTCCACGATTATGCCTTGGGCGGCGACCGGTTCTGCGCGCTGCTGCTGGGGCGCTACCAGGCGGGCAACATCTGCACCCTGACCACCTATAGCCTGGACGGGGAGGAGCTGGCCAGCCTGGAGCTGACAGAGGAGGTGCTGGATCTGTCCGCTGCCGGGGAGTACCTGGCGGTGCTCTATGGGGACAGCCTGGCCGTCTACGACCAGACACTGACGGAGCGTGCCCGGCTGGAGGGCACCGACTACGCCGGGCAGATCCAGATGGAGGACGACGGGACGGTGCTGCTCATCTCCGGGACCTCCGCCTGGAGATTCCTGCCTTGACCATTTGCCATTTTGCCATAGAAAGGGGATAGCCTTTTATGCCTGTTTCTGTTATGATGGATCTTGTGATTGCGGCCATAGTGGCTGTATGTGCCCTGGTGGGCTGGCGGAAGGGGCTCTTCCGCGGCTTGGCGGAGCTGGCGGCAATGCTCTTGGCACTGGCCCTCTCGGCCCAGATTGCCAGCGCCGCAGCACCGGTGGTTGTGGACCAGTTCCTCCGCCCGGCTACCCATGCGGCGATTGTGCAGCGGGTGGACGAGATGGCGGAGGAGGGGAACCTTGCCATCTCGCCCCTGGAGGGGCTGGAGGAGGTGGTGGAGGCGATCCCCAACGGCTTCATCCGCTCCCAGGCCCGGGGGCTTCTGGAGGGGCTGGATTTGCAGGCCCGGGAGGAGGCGTTGGGCGAGGCTACCCGGGATACCCTCATAGGGATCGGGAACCAGGTGGCGGATACGGTGCTGGATACGGTGGCATACCGCCTGCTCCACTCCCTGGTGTGTACCGTGAGCTTCCTGGTGCTCACCATGCTGCTGCGCCTGGTGATACGTGCGCTGGGATTGGTCATGAAGCTGCCGGTGCTGCGCCAGCTCAATGAGGCAGGCGGGCTGCTCGTAGGCTTGGGGAAGGGCGCGCTGATCGTGTGCTTGGGCGTGTGGGTCCTGGGCCGAACGGGTCTGGTGACGCCGGACATGGTGGAGGGGTCCTGGCTGCTGGGCCCCCTTGCGGAATGGACCGGCGCCTTTGCGGGAACCCTCTAAAAAGATCTTCCAAATCCCGAAAGTTTTCAATTTGTTCATGTTAACGCCCCTGGGTTTTGATATAACGGATACCATGCAGAATTGTAGGCCGGCCGTGCGCCGGACATGGAGGTAGAAAGCTATGCAACCGACCCTGTGTACAAGATGTAAGAAGCGGGTGGCCGTGGTCTTCATCTCAAAGATTGAAAAAGGCGAGGCAGTCAACGAGGGCCTGTGCCTGAAATGCGCCAAGGACCTGGGCCTCCCCCAGGTAAACGATATGATGCGCCGTATGGGCATCACAGATGAGGATCTGGATACCATCTCCGATGAAATGATGCACGCGTTCGGCGGCGCGGAGAGCATGGAGGGACTCATCCCCCGGGAGGACGAGGAGGACGACAGCGAGGACGGGAAAACAGCGACCTTCCCCTTCCTCAACCGCCTCTTTGGCGGCGGTGAGCCTGCCGCGCCCAGCGGCGGGGAGGGCCGGAGCCATGAGGGGAAGGAGCGGAAGGCGGATAAAACGCCCAAGCGGAAGTACCTGGACAGCTACTGCATCAACCTGACCGAGCGGGCCCGCTCCGGCAAGCTGGATAGGCTGGTGGGCCGGGAGCAGGAGATCGAGCGGGTGATCCAGATCCTCAACCGCCGGCAGAAGAACAACCCCTGCCTCATCGGCGAGCCCGGCGTGGGCA
>CAJUAC010000097.1 GCA_910583885.1 uncultured Oscillospiraceae bacterium
CAGCACTGGTTGACCTGCTTCAGGTAATTCTGGCTCATCGTCACATACGGGCTCGTTATGGCCGCGCCAGTGGTCGGGTGCTTCGCAAGGAACCCGTATTCCGAAATGCAGGTCTCGCACTGCACCCATCTGGACACCGACATCGCATATTGTTCAATGAGCTGGGGGTTGACAAGCTGCCCACACCCACGCTCCTCCAGCCATGCGTATGTGCTCCTGAACACATCCTCCGCGCAAAGGTCTATGCCGCTCTTCTGGGCGGCCTTCAGGAAGTCCTTCACCGGCGGGACATCCACGCCCTCCATGTCGGCAGGGGCCGGAAGGGCAGGAATCTCCGCCGTGCCCTGAACCACCTTGTCAGCCAGCGCTTTCGGCTTCCGCCCCGCCCCGACCCTGAGCCCGCCCCTTGCAGTCCCGTCTTTCGCCATTTTTGCTTCACCTCACTCCCGCAGGGGGATAATACCCCCTTTGATTTCTGCTTTTTGTGCGTGTGACCCCCGCCCCGTTCCCCAGGGGAGGGGCCATGGAGATTTCCATCCCCCCTACCGGCCCCACCGGTCCCCGCGCTCCGCATGGATCCGCGAGTGACACGACTTGCACAGCGAGATCAGGTTCCCTCTGTCATGTGTGCCACCTTCACTCAGCGGTACCTTGTGGTGCACCTCCTCCACCGGCACGGCCACGCCTGCCGCCAGGCACTGCTCACAGAACGGGTGCTGTGACGCATAGCTGTCACGTATCCTCTTCCACGCCCTGCCGTAACGCTTCTTCGCCTCCGGGCTCCTGCCGTACTTCTCATACCTGCTGTTCATCACCCTGGCATGTTCCTCACAGTACCTGCCCTCCGTCAGCTCCGGGCATCCCGGATACCCGCACGGGTGCTTCGGCTTCCTCGGCATCTGCCCCACCTCCTTCCAGACAGAAGGAAAGCCCGGCAGGACCTTCTCCTGTCGGGCTTCCCCGTTTTTCATTTTCGCCACCTTAACATTACCACACATGCCCCTTTGACATCTAGCGACATCCAGTGACAACTTCAGGAACCTTGATCTCCAGCAGCGCCCTGTCATGGATCCGGTACAGGTGCCTCACGTTATAGCCCATGTCCACGGCGATCTGCCCCCAGGTATGGAAGTTCAGGTACCGCTTCTCCAGAAGCGTCTGGAGCTCCGGATCCTCCACCTGCCGGATTACCGCCATGATCTCCGCCTTCAGCCGCACCATCCTCTCAATGTCCGCATTGACCTCCGCCTGCAGGTCAACAATCCTTTCCACGGCATTGGCCATGGAGGAAACCGCCCTGTCCGGGTTCCGGGGCATCCCGCTGATGGCGCACCCGGCTTTCCTCGCTAGGTCGTTCAGGGACTCCACCTGCTCGATCTTGCTGTTTATCCTCTGGTCCAGGTAATATGCCTGGGACAGGTATTCCCTTGCCGTCATCCCCGCATCCTTCTTTCCCGTACCCTTCTGCCCTTCCCTATCCATATGCCCCCACCTCCGCTTTCACTGCATCGATCAGTGCGGCCTGCGTGCCGTCCTTCTCGGACAGCGCCTTCATGATCCGCCCGTCAATGGTACCCTCCGTGATGATGTGCTGCACCACCACCGTCTCCGACTGCTGCCCCTGCCGCCACAGCCTCGCCACCGTCTGCTGGTATAATTCCAGCGACCAGGTAAGGCCGAACCACACAAGGGTGGAACCACCCGCCTGCAGGTTCAGACCGTGCCCGGCAGATGCCGGATGGATCAGCGCCACCGGCACCTCCCCCGCATTCCACTTCCGGATGCTGGCATCCGTGTCCAGCCTGGCATATGGGATTTTCAGCTCCTGCAGCCGCCCCATGATACGCTCCAGGTCATGCCGGAACCAGTATGCCACAAGGACCGGTTTGCCATTTGCCGCCTCGATGATGTCCTCCAGCGCATCCAGCTTCCTCCCATGGACGGCAACGGTCTCCCCCGCATCTGTATATATGGCCCCGTTCGCCATCTGCGACAGCTTCCCGGAGAGGGATGCGGCATTGGCGGCCGTGATGTCGCCATCCGGAAGCTGCAGGACAAGGTCTTTTTTCAGTTCCTCATACCTTTCCTGCTCTGTTCCAGAGAGGTACACAGTGTACCTGGAATCTACAAGCTCCGGCATCCGCAGATGGTCGGTGGACTTCATGGAGATGGTGATGTCGGAAATCTTACTGTAAATCTGCCCCTCCGCGCCTGGCAGCGGCTTATAGGAAAATACCACCTGCCCGTTCTGCTTATCCGGCCTGAAATAGGCTGCCCGGTACTGCCCGATGAACCGCCCCAGCCGCTCCCCCATGTCCAACAGCCGGAACTCCGCCCACAGGTCCATCAGCCCGTTGCTGGAAGGCGTGCCGGTCAGCCCCACGATGCGCTCCACCTTCGGCCGCACCTTCATCAGCGCCTTAAACCGCTTCGCCTGGTGGTTCTTGAAGGACGACAGTTCATCCACCACAACCATGTCAAAATCAAAGGGGATGCCGCTCTCACAAATGAGCCACTGCACATTTTCCCGGTTGATCAGGTAGATGTCCGCCTGCCGCCTTAACGCTGCCAGCCTCTCCGCAGCCGTGCCCACCGCCACGCTGTACCTCATCCCCTCCAGATGATCCCACTTCTCAATCTCCGCCGGCCAGCTGAACGATGCCACCCTGATGGGCGCCACCACAAGCACCTTGCGGACCTCAAAACTGTCAAACATCAAATCGTTTATTGCCGTCAGCGTGATTCCTGTCTTGCCCTTAACCCAAGCCCATATCCAACAGGACTGCCGCTATCGGATTATTCTTGATATATTCGATTGCATATTTCTGGTAGCTGTGTGGTACGAACTTCATCAGGCATCACCCCCAATCTCTGAAATGATTTTTTCTATCTGCGACTCTTCATCCAGCACATACACCTTGAACCCCAGCCGCCGCAGGAGCCTGTGCCGTTCCAGCTGCAGGGGGCGTGGCTTCCTGCCGGGAGCCTTCACCTCCACAAACGCCATCCTCCCGCCTGGGAGAAGCGCCAGCCTGTCAGGCACCCCGTCAAAACCGGGCGATGTGAACTTTACTGCCAGTCCCCCGGCATCCCTCACGGCCGCCCTGAATTTCTGTTCTATGGTCTTCTCCCTCATACACCGCTCCTGTCTGCCGGCATCGAATAAACCTTTCTGCCTGCCGCAATCTGCCCATAAATTTCTTCCAGAACCTCCTGCGCCGTCTCCAGTTCCTTATAGCTGCCGGCCTTCCGCATAGCGGCTCTGAACTTTGTAAAGCCAGGCAGTTCTACATAATCTTTGGCTGCCACTACTTGATACCCCTCTCCGTCTTCCTGGCTTATGGCAATCCCGTCATAGCTCTCTGTATTGAGAATTGATTTCCCATTCTGTGCTTTTATCCACATAACATCTACCTCCTTTTCCACTGCCTCCGTGACGCTCTCGACACTCGTACCATAAAACTCCCTATATAAGGTTTTACAGCTAAAAAACTGCCCTAAAGGGGGTTTTATACCAAGAATGTCACGACCGTCACACATTCAGGAAATCCTCCGTCCTTTCCGCAAGGCAGAGACCCAGCACAAAGCGCCCGTCACGCCTCTTCTCGCGCCGGAACCCCCGCTGTACCACCGCATTATAAAATTCCGTCGTGCTCCTCACAAAATCCCCCACCCTCGCGCAGTAGGAACGGTACGCCCTGTAAAACTCCCCTGACTTCTCTTCCATCCCGTCCCCGACCTCGCAGCAGTCCTCAATGAAATGCGACAGCCAGTCGTTATCCTGCCTGTATTTTGCAATGGCATCCTCCACGCACTTTGGCAGCGGTATCCTGAAACTGTTCCCTATGGCTTTCCTTGCGCCCTCAATGATCCACGCCATGACGGAAGGCGCGGCATTCTCCACCAGGTAGTCCGCATAATTCTTCCGGTCGCCCCTCCCGGTGATCTTCGCATTGAAGGGGATCACGACTAGCCGCCTCCAGATGCCGGAATCCATCGCCCCCACCTTCGGCAGATGGTTGGTATAGAGCACCAGCGTATGGCTCGGCGTGAAAGAAAACGGGTCCTTATACTTCTTCTCCGCAAAAATCTCATCCGTGGAGCACAGCTGCTTGATGATGGACGTGTTCAGGCGCACGCCCTCCTCCAGCTCGGACGCGATCAGCAGCCTCTTCCCCTTCGCCTCCGCAAGCTCCGGCTTCACGTTCCTCTTGCACCCCACCGTCAGCGCATCCGCGGACATGTTCCCGCTGTAGGTCCCAAGCACGCGGGCAACCGTGTTCCAGAAGGTGGACTTGCCGTTGCTGCCCTCCCCATAGGCAATGATCAGCGCCTCCATATAGACGCGCCCTACCGCCGCCATGCCCACGATCTGCTGCACATACTCCACCAGCTCTGCATCCCCGCAGAAAATGGTCTCCAAAGCATCCAGCCACAGATCCTCCCCCTCGTCCCCGGGAGAGGCCGCCGTGATCTTCGTGATATAATCCTCCGGGCTGTGGTCCCGCTTCCCCTCCAGCCCCTCCGGCAGGTAATACGTCCCCTCCGGCGTATTCAGCAGAAAGCCGTCTTTATCCAGGTCGGACACGTTGATCTCCAGCATCGGCTTCGCCGCCTGCAGCGCCGAGACCACATACTTCATGTCCCGCCGCTTCATCACGAACGCCTTATATGCCTGGGCGGACAGGAACGCAAGGTAGGCGTCCATCTGCCCGCCGCCGATCTTCTTCTCCAGCGACTTCCCGCCCGAAGCAATGTCATCCTCCGCAACGCCCGCGTCCACCAGCGCCTGCCGTGTGCGGACAATCTCGTCCTTCGCATCCGCAAGCTGCAGGTCAAGGAACTCCTCCGCCGCGCCCACCGCCTGCTGCTTCGACTCCACCCAATACTGCCCGCAGAACCGCAGGTAGTCCGTGGCCGCCGTGTACCGCAGCTCCACCCCGTACTCCCTGGTCAGCACCTTCGCCTGCCCGATGTCGGAATAATCCTCCGGCTTCAGGGACTCCCGCCCGAACTCGTCATTGTACGCATCCGGGGCCACATACCCCTCCTGCCCCTGCACCTTCTCCGCGAACCTGCAGGCGCTCTGCCAGATCACGGCAAGCTCCGCGTCCTCCAAAGGCGGGCTGCACTTCGCCGCCTCCTCAAGAAAAATCTCATGCGCCCTGTCCGTCACGCCGTACCGCTTCACCACGCGCCCCGCAAAATGCGACATGGTGGCGTTCCTCTGCCCCTGGGGTATCTCCCGCCCCATACCGCCGCAGTCCCCGCCCCAGGGCTTCACGATGCAGTCAATGGTGACCTCCCCCTCATGCCACAGGACGGACTCCGCCGGGTGCCCGAAGATGAACCGTGCGGAATCCAGTGCCCTGGCGTCAAAGAACGGGAATTTCTGCTGTATGGCTTTTTTCAGCGCCGCGCAAGCCTCCCCGTCCGTGACCGGGTCATGGGGGAAATACACATGGAACCGCGGCCTTGCGGACTTCCCCTCCTTCGGCTTCATGTTGTTCCGGCTCGGCACCACGGCAAACGCCACATCCTCCCCGATCCTCCCATCCAGGTCCTCCGGACAGACCCACTCCCCCGGGTCATCGGAATGGGAATTGTCACAGTCCATCACGTCCACGTCGCAGGAAAGGAAATTGTCCCCTCCCCTGCGGCAGCCCTTGAACTCCGCGCACACATGGTCAAACGCCATGACCTCCATGCAGTCGTCCTCATTGTCCACAACCCGCCTGTTCGGGTACAGGCTGTTCTTCGCGTTCCCCCTGCAGTTCGCCGCATAAAACGTCATCCTCATCCCCTGCACACCTCCTCACATTCCTCCGTGAAATAACGTATGGGCATATCCCGCTTCTCCGCCCTCTCGATCTCTGCCGCCATCCCCGTGGATACAGTGCCGCCGAACACCCACAGCTGGTCACACTTCCCCAGGAGCACCAGCCCCGCATATATGCCGACGGCACGCTCCGCAGGCTTCCCGTCATCCAGGAACTGCGGATAAAGCAGGTGGGGCGCCACCGGGATCGCGCCGCTGCCCACCGCAAACCGGCTGTACCTCCTGGCTTTCCGCGCGTTCCCCTCCATATCCCCGGCAAAAGGGGAACATATATAGACCAGCGGCCGGTATGCCCGCTTCCCCGCCATCTCCTCCCTCCTGATGCCTTTTAATGCCTCATAAGTCGTAGGGTCATGATACCCCTCGCTGTTATACTTTCCGATGCCCATGTGCCATACCTCCATTCCGCCTGCGCTGTTCTTTCCGGACCGTGTCCTCAGGCTTGTAAAACGGGCAGTCCCTCCCGCCAAAGTCATTGTCCTTCAGGCAGGTACACACGCCGCCCCTGTTCGCGAAACAGTCCCCGTGCGTCCCGCACCTCTGCATTTCCGCCCTGCTCATCTTTTCCACCTCCTGAAACAAATCTGATATTCCATGTTCCGCCGTCTAATCCTTCTGGTAAAAGTCACATTCGTAGCCGTCCGCCCGCAGCACAAGCCCTTCCGCCCAGGGCGGTGTCCTCCCCATCTGTTCACAGACCGCCGCAAGGGACATCCTCCTGTCCGCCTCAATGATGACCTCATCATGCACATGCGCCACAATGGAGCAGTTCCGCAGCGTCCGCATGGCATAGCACAGGATATCCCGGCTCACCGCCTGCACAATGTTCTCCACGAACTTAGGCCCATAGCTCTCCAGCCGCTCCCATTTCTTTGTGCCGCCCACGCCCATATACGTGACGGACTCCCCGCCGAACCGGTTCTCCCCGATCCTTGGCTTCACATAGGCAAGCCGCCTCCCGGAGAAGAGCGTGATGAACAGCATCCCGCTCCCATAGTCAAAACGGATGCCGTGCGTCTCCGTCCGCGCCCTCGTCCTGACGCACTCCTTCACGGCACGGTCCACCGCCCACCAGAACTCCGTGATATTGGGGTTGGAATCCCTCCATGCCGACACCAGCGGCGGCAGCTCCTCCTCCGCAAGCCCCATCTCCAGCGCGCCCATGGAGATCAGCGCGCCTACTGACCCGCCGTATCCAAGTGCCAGCTCTGCTATCTTCCCCTTCTGCCGCAGGTGCCCGTTGACGCCGTGCTTCTCCACCGGGACATGGAACATCTGGCTTGCAGACGCGCAGTATATGTCCCCGCCGCCCTCGAACACATTCAGCCGCCACCGCTCCCCGGCGATCCATGCGAGCACCCTCGCCTCTATCGCTGAAAAATCCGCCACGATGAATTTCCTCCCGTCCTGCGGCACAAAGGCCGTGCGGATGAGCTGTGAGAGCGTGTCCGGGATATCCTCATACAGCATGGACAGGGCATCGAAATCCCCAGCCTCCACAAGCCCCCTGGCCTGCGCCAGGTCAGGCATATGGTTCTGGGGAAGGTTCTGCAGCTGGATGATGCGCCCGGAGAACCGGCCGGTCCTATTAGCACCGTAGAAGGCAAACATCCCGTGGGCACGGCCGTCCGCACACACCGCATTCTCCATCGCCTGGTACTTCTTCACCGAAGACCTGGAAAGCTGCTGCCGCAATGTCAGCACAGTTTTCAAAGGCTCCTGTGCATCCCCAATCAGCCCCGCCACTGCCTTTTTGTCAAGGGAATCCGTCTCCACCCCGTTCTCCGAAAGCCACCGCTTCATCTGCTGTACGGAGTTTGGGTTCCCCAGCCCCGTCAGCTTCTTCATCTCCGCCGACAGCGCCGCCCGGGAGCGCCCGTCCATGGCAACCGCATTCCTCACCATCTCCATGTCCACGCCGATGCCCCGGTCGTTGATCTCCTGGTCCTGCCGGTATTCCTCCCACACAAACTCCGGCACAGGATATTTGGAAAGCCTCTGCTGTATCTGCATCTCCGCCTCCACGTCACGGAGGTTGTATGCCTTGA
>CAJUAC010000098.1 GCA_910583885.1 uncultured Oscillospiraceae bacterium
GCTGACTGTCGGCCAGTGGCTGACCTACTGGCTGGAGCAGGTCATCACCCCCAGCCGGACAGCCAGTACTGTACATGGCTACGGCGTGATTGTGCGCAACCACCTATCCCCCGCCCTGGGCAGCATCCGCCTGACCGAGCTGACCGCCGCCCAGATCCAGCAGTATCTCAACCGCAAGCTGTCTGAAGGCCTGTGCAGCAATACCGTGCGCAAGCATCACGGCGTACTCCACAACGCCCTGGAGCAGGCCCGGCGGCAGGAGCTGGTGGTGCGCAACGCAGCCGACCAGGCCGTACTGCCCACATCCACCCGGCCCACCCACCACTATTACGACTCAGAAACCATGTCCAGGCTCTTCGCCCTCCTGGCCGGTACTTCCCTGGAACCGGTGGTCAAGCTGGCTGGGTATCTTGGCCTGCGCCGCAGCGAGATCTGCGGCCTGAAATGGAGCCATGTGGACCGGGAGAACCGGGTAATTACTGTGGCTGAAACCAGGACTGCTGTCAATGGGCGGAGCGTGGACAAGGGGACCAAAAACCGCTCCTCCGTCCGCCGCCTGGGCTACCAGGGCCTGACGGATATGGAGGAGCTGATGGAGCGGCTGTGGAAACAGCGGATAGCAGATATGGTCCGCCTGGGCGAGGCCTACTCGGATCAGGGCTTTGTCATCTGCCACAGCGGCGGCCAGCCCTACCAGGCGGACTACCTCAGCAACCGGCTCCAGCGTGTGCTGAGGAAGACGGACCTGCCCTATGTTACGCTCCATGGCCTGCGCCACAGCTTCGCCAGTATCGCCCACAGCCGCAATGTCCCCCTCTTCGGCATCAGTAAGGCCCTGGGGCACAGCAGTACCGCCACAACAACCCAGGTCTATATGCACCTCTTTGATGACACCCACCTGGCTGTCGTCCAGGAGGTGGGCCGGGCCATCGATGAAATGAAATAACCTCTGAGAAAGGAACAAGGAGCGCCCGGCTGCAATGCAGCCGGGCGCTCCATAGGGACAGGCAGTTAAGCGGCAGAGAATTGATCCTTGCCGACGCCGCACAGGGGGCACTCAAAATCAGCGGGGAGATCCTCCCACTTGGTGCCAGGTGCAATGCCGTGGTCGGGATCGCCCAGGGCCTCGTCGTACTCGTAGCCGCAAACGTCGCAAACGTATTTCATCTTCATTTGCTCCTTTCGTATGGTGTGAACCCTTCGGTTCTGGATGCTTTTTGATGTGCTTAGTATACAGGATTTTTCGTTGGGATTCCATTGTAATTGCAACAGTTTAGAAAGTTCCCCCGCAACACAAAGTTTTGCCGTAATGCCCGCATTTGATACGGTCCCTTTGGAAAAAGATTGGAGGCCGGGGATGCCATCGGGCTGCCTGCCTAGCTCAGCTCCGTCTGGCCGGTATAGAGCTGGTAGTACTTCCCTCCCTGGGCAATGAGGCCATCATGGTCGCCGCGCTCAATGACACTCCCCTGCTCCAGAACCAGGATCGCCTTGGCGTTGCGGACAGTGGAGAGCCGGTGGGCGATGACGAACACGGTGCGGCCAGCCATCAGCTGATCCATGCCCGCCTCAATCAGCTTCTCTGTGCGGGTGTCGATAGAGCTGGTGGCCTCGTCCAGGATCAGCACCGGCGGGTCGGCCACAGCGGCCCGGGCGATGGCTAACAGCTGGCGCTCCCCCTGGCTGAGGCTGCCGCCGTCATCGGTGATCCAGGTGTCATAGCCGTCGGGGAGGTGGCGGATGAAGGTGTCTGCGTTGGCCAGCCGCGCGGCGGCACGGACCTCCTCATCTGTAGCATCCAGCTTGCCGTAGCGGATATTATCGGCGATTGTCCCGGTAAACAGGTGGGTGTCCTGGAGGACGATCCCCAGAGACCGGCGCAGGCTCTCCTTGCTGATCTCCTGCACATCAATGCCGTCGTAAGTGATACGGCCGCTGTCGATCTCATAAAACCGGTTAATGAGATTGGTAATCGTGGTCTTGCCTGCGCCGGTGGATCCCACAAACGCAATCTTCTGGCCGGGCTTGGCGTAGAGGCTGATCCCATGGAGAATCGTTTTTTCCGGCACATACCGGAATACCACGTCCTGGAAACGGACGTCCCCGGTCAAGGGGATCAGCTCCCCGTCCGGCCGCTTCCAGGCCCAGCCATCACTGCGGCCAGCCGCCTCCGTCAGCGTCCCGCCGGCAGTGCGGCTGACGTGGACCAGGGTTGTCTTGCCCTCGTCCAGCTCCGGGGCAGTCTCCATAACCTCAAAGATCCGCTCCGCACCGGCGATAGCCGCCAGGAGGTTATTCACCTGCTGGCTTATCTGGCCGATCGGCTGGCTGACCTGCCGGGTGTACTGGAGGTAGACCACCAGCGCCCCCAGGTCGAAGCCCATGCCAATGGAGAGCAGCGCACCCACGCAGCAGGTCAGGGCGTAGTTGATGTGGCTGATATTGCCCATAGCGGGCATCATCGCCCCGGCGAAGGACTGGGCGTTGGTGGCACTGCGGCGGTAGCACTCATTGCGCTGGGCAAAGCCCTCCTTGGCTGCGGCTTCGTGGTTAAAGACCTTGATGACTTTCTGCCCCTCAATCATCTCCTCAATATAGCCGTTGATTGCGCCCAGATCCCGCTGTTGCTCCATAAAGAAGCGGCGGGAGCGCTTACCAACGGTCATAATGACCAGGAGCATCAGCCCCAGGGAGAACACTGTCACCAAAAACAGCAGCGGGCTCAGGTACAGCATCATGGCCACTACGCCAATAAATGTCAGCACACCGGAGCAGAGGGAGACCAGGCCGTTGTTGAGGATCTCGGTGATGGTCTCAATATCGTTGGTATAGCGGCTCATGAGCTCGCCATGGGTATGGGAGTCAAAATAGTGCAGGGGCAGGTGCTGCATTTTCGCAAACAAGTCCCGCCGGATGGCGTAGGTCGTTTTTTGGGAGATGTGGACCATAATCCGGGAGTAGGTGAAGCTCAGGACAGCCGCGCAGAGATAGATGCAGGCCATCACCACCAGTGTCCGGGCCAGCCTGGCGTAGTCCCCTGGGACAATGCACTCGTCAATCAGAGGCTCCAGCAGCAAAACCCCACCCACAGTACACAGGGTGTTGAGTACCAGGCACACCGCTACCACGGCCAGCAGCCACTTCGACCTGCCCACGTACCCAAGAAGGGTCCGGACGGCCTTACCCATATTTTTCGGCTTCTGGAAGCCGCCGCGGGGACCGCCGGGACCATGGGGGCCGTGGGGCGGCCCCCCTCTTTTCCTCTCAGCCATCGACACTCGCCCCCTCCTGCTGCGACTGGTAGACATCGCGGTAAATTTCACTTGTTTCCATCAGCTCCTCGTGGGTGCCCGCCTGGGCAATGCGCCCATCGTCCATAACCACGATCAGATCCGCATCCATAACGGAAATAATCCGCTGGGCAATGATGATCTTTGTCGTGTCCGGCAGCTGGGTGCGGAAGGCCTGACGGATCTTGGCGTCCGTGGCCGTGTCCACGGCGCTGGTGCTGTCGTCTAGGATGAGGACCTTGGGCTTTTTCAGGATAGCCCGGGCGATGCAGAGCCTCTGTTTCTGCCCGCCGGAGACATTGACACCCCCCTGGCCCAGGTCGGTAAGATATCCCTCCGGCATCCGGTGGATGAACTCTGCGGCACAGGCCGCTTCACAGGCCGCTTCAATCTCCTGGTCCGAGGCGTTCTTGTCACCCCAGAGCAGGTTCTCCCGGATGGTACCGGAGAACAGGGTATTCTTTTGCAGCACCACGCTTACCGCATCCCGCAGGTGCTCCAGCGTGTAGTCCCCTACCGGACGGCCGCCTACCCGGACCGTCCCCTCCTGGACCTCATAGAGACGGGGGATGAGCTGCACCAGGGTGGATTTCGCAGATCCGGTGGCCCCGATGATCCCAACAGTCATACCGCTTTGGATGTGCAGGTTGATATCCTGGAGATTCCATGCCTCACTATTTTCGTTGTACTTGAAGGACACGTGGTCGAAGTCCACGCTGCCATCCTTCACCCGCAGATCCCGGCCGGCGGGTTTGTCCGCGATGTCGGGGACCTCCTCCAACACCTCAATGATCCGCTTGCCGCAGGCCACGGACCGGGTGAGCATCATCATCATCATGGATACCATCATCAGGCTCATAAGCACCTGGGTGATGTAGGTGAAAAAGGTGGAGAGCAGGCCCACCTGCAATTCCCCGCTCTGCACCATCGGTGCGCCATACCACATGACGGCGATAATGGTGCCATAGGTGATGAGCATCATCAGCGGCATGTTAATGACAACGAAGCCGAAGGCCCGCTCCGCAGTATCCCGCAGCGCCTCGTTGCGCTTGCGGAACTTCTCCTCCTCGTAGTCCTCCCGGACAAAAGACTTGACCACACGGATAGCGGACAAATTTTCCTGGACTACCAGGTTCACACCGTCCGTGCGCTCCTGCAAGGTACTGAACATGGGGCTGACTTTAGTGACCACCAGGCCGATCAGGATCAGCAGCAGGGGCATCGCCACCAGGAATACCTGGGAGAGCTTCAGGCTGATGGAAACCGACAGCACCAAGGCGCTCACCAGCATCACCGGCGCCCGCACCAGCAGGCGCATCCCCATCATCAGCGTCATCTGCATCATGTTGCAGTCGTTAGTCAGGCGGGTGACCAGGGAGGCTGTGGAGAATTTTTCAATGTTGCGGAAGGAGTACTCCTGTACACGGTTGTACTGGGCTTGGCGCAGGTTCGCACCAAAGCCCTGGCCTGCCCTGGAGGACAGGAATGCGCTGGAGATGCCCAGCGCCATGGAGACCAAAGCCATCGCAACCATCAGCACCCCCTTGCGCAGGATATAACCGGTATCCCCGGCGGGGATACCGGTGTCCACAATGCTTGCCATCACCAGGGGGAGCAGCAGCTCAAACACCGCTTCACTGGCGGAGCAAGCCACGCCCAGTACAATCCACTTGCGGCAGCCCCTGGTATATGGCCAGAGTTTTGTTATCATGCGTTGTTTACCTCATTTTCTAAGTTTACGATCATGCGGCCCAGCAATGCCTGCATCTGCGCCCGCTCCGCCTCTGATAGGATTGCAGTCAAGCGGCGGTTGGTCTCCTCCAGGGCGGCACGGATGGCAGCCACCTGGGCCTGGCCGGACTCTGTCAGGCATAGCAGACGGCAGCGCCCATCCTCCGGGCTGGGACGGCGGGTGACATAGCCCTTCTCCTCCAGCCGGTTGACAATGCCGTTGACCGTAGAGGGCCGCAGGTGCAGCTCATGCTCCAGATCCCGTTGGTTTGCCATCTGGCCTCCGCGGCAGGCGAGGAACATCAGTGCGTGGGACTGCACCGGCGTTACATCATATCCGGCTTTACGCAGCCTCTGGTTGGCATATTGCATCCCTAAGTGGCCGCAACAGGCGATCATACGCCCCAAATCCGGCGGCTCAGCCATTTTTTCAACTCCTTTCTGCTTGGGGCAGAACGCAGCAGCTCCTCAAGATCCCCAGATCTGCCCTCAAATCATTTAGCGTACTAACTATACGCCATCCGCTGTAAATAGTCAAGATTGGTTTTTGAATGGTCTTTGAACCCGCTGTGAACATTTCGTGAATTGTCCGGGGAGACAGTTGACTTCCGGACAAGGATGTATTAAGATAAACTCGTTCAGAAATGAATACTCTCTTTTCTCCCTCTCTCTTTTCCTATAGAAGAACCGGAGCCCACAAGGGCCCCGGTTCTTCTGCATATTGCGGGAAACTGGCGCGTGCCCGGAGGCAAAGCAAGCCTGATGCCGCAACGGCATCAGGCTTGCTGCTGATTTTAATAAGTGCGCGGGTGTCCGACAGCGCTTACTCCGCCTCCGCCAGGGCCTTGGCCTCAGCGATTGCCTTCTCCTGGGCTGCGGCAGGACACTCCTCGTAACGGATAAAATGGAGGGTAAACGTACCGCGGGACTGGGTCATGGAACGCAGGTCGATAGCGTAGGTCATCATCTCTGCCATGGGAACCTCTGCCTCCACAACCTGGTCGCCATCGCCAGTGGGGTTCATCCCCATGATACGGCCCCGGCGCTTGTTCAAGTCACCCAGGATATCGCCCATGTAGCTGTCAGGGATCGTGACCTTCAGCTCCCCGATGGGCTCCAGCAGAACCGGAGATGCCTCAGGCAGGGCTGCCTTATAGGCCAGCTGGGCAGCAGTCTTGAATGCGATTTCAGAGGAGTCAACCGGGTGGTAGGAACCGTCCACCAGGGTAGCCTTCAGGAACACCATGGGATAACCAGCCAATACGCCGTGGACACAGGCTTCCCGCAGGCCCTTCTCAACAGCGGGGAAGAAGTTCTTGGGCACGCTGCCGCCGAAGACCTCTTCGGCAAAAATCATATCCTCGCTCTCATCCTGGGGCTCAAAAACAATATGCACATCGCCGAACTGGCCGCTGCCGCCGGTCTGCTTCTTGTGGCGGCCCTGCTTGCGCACCTGCTTGCGGATCTTCTCGCGGTAGGCCACACGGGGCGTATCCAGCTCAGCCTCTACGCCAAAGCGGCTCTTAAGCTTGCTCACCAATACATCAATCTGGATATCGCCTGCGCCGGAGACCACCACCTGATGGGTCTCCGCATTGTTGAGCACACTGAAGGTGGGATCCTCCTCGTTCAGGCGGATCAGGCCCGTGCCAACCTTCTCATCCTGGCCGCGGGTCTTGGGGGCGATGGCCCGGGAGTAGCAGGGCTCGGCAAACTGCACCGGAGCCAGCTTCACCGCATTCTTCGGATCGCAGAGGGTATCGCCGGTCTTGAGCCGGTCCATCTTGGCGATGGCGCCGATATCGCCGCAGGCGATCTCCTTGACCTCCTCGTTCTTCTTGCCCTTGATGGTGTACAAACGGCCCAGCTTCTCCGTCTTGCCGGTAGAAGGGTTATAAAGGGACATATCGCTGGTGATCTTGCCGGAGACTACCTTGACCAGGGAGTACTTGCCATACTGGTCAGAGATGGTCTTAAAGACGATGGCGGCAGTGGCACCCTTGGGATCCCGCTTGACCTCAATGGCATTCTCGCCGGATTCATCTGTGGCAGCCTCAGCGGGCATCTCCAGAGGGCCGGGGACCAGATCCACAATTGTGGACAGCAGCATCTCCGTGCCCAGGCCCGTCAGGGCGGAGCCGCACACGACGGGTGCCAGGGTTCCCTCGTGCATACCAACCTTCAGGCCGGTCATGATCTCCTCCTTGGTGAAGGGCTCACCAGCGAAGAATTTCTCCATGTTTTCCTCTGTCGTCTCAGCGACCGCCTCCATCAGCTGGCCGTATAGCTCCTCGACGACGCTGACCTTGCTCTCGGGGATAGGGATCTCCACCCGCTTGCCCTTCTTGTTCTCGGGCATCTGGTAGGCCTTCTTATTGAGCACATCGATAATACCGATGGTACGCTTGCTGCTATCCCAGATCGGTGCGACAACAGGGGCGATGGACTTCGACAGCTTCTCACGCAGGGCCTCCAGCGTCGTAGAGAAGTTGGCGTTCTCCTCGTCCTCCTTGGAGACATAGACAATGCAGGGCTTCTTCTGCTCACGCAGGTACTTCCAGCCCCGCTCGGCACCCACGCTCAGCCCATCCTTGGACGCGCACACCAGTACGCCCACCTCGGCGGCCCGGACGCCCGACTGCATCTCACCGGCAAAATCGAAGTTGCCCGGCGTATCCAGCACATTGATCTTCACCCCGTCATAGGTGATCGGCGTCATGGCCAGGGAGATGGAAATCTGGCGCTTGATCTCCTCCGGATCGTAATCGC
>CAJUAC010000099.1 GCA_910583885.1 uncultured Oscillospiraceae bacterium
TGGCGCCCACGGTGCCGTCGCCGCCCAGGCCCCAGAACTTGCACTCGATGGTGCCCTCTGCGGCGGTGTTGGGGGCCTCCTTCTCCGGCAGGGAGAGGTTGGTGACGTCGTCCACGATGCCGATGGTGAACTGACGGCGGGGGTTGTCCAGCTTCAGCTCCTCATAGACGGCAAACACGCTGGAGGGAGGGGTATCCTTGGAACCCAGGCCGTAGCGGCCGCCGATGACCTGTACGTCGTTCTTGCCGGCGTTGGCCAGGGCGGAGACCACGTCCAGATACAGGGGCTCGCCCAGAGCGCCGGGCTCCTTGGTGCGGTCGAGGACCGCGATCTTCTTGGCCGTAGCGGGGATGGCCGCGAGGAGCTTGTCGGCGGCGAAGGGGCGGTAGAGGCGGACCTTGACCAGGCCGACCTTCTCGCCGTGGGCGTTCATGTAGTCGATGACCTCCTCGGCCACGTCGCAGATGGAGCCCATGGCGATGATGACGCGGTCCGCGTCGGGAGCGCCGTAGTAGTTGAAGAGCTGGTAGTTGGTGCCCAGCTTCTCATTGATCTTGCCCATGTACTTCTCGACGACTGCGGGCAGCTCGTCGTAGTACTTGTTGCAGGCCTCGCGGTGCTGGAAGAAGATGTCGCCGTTCTCATGGGAGCCGCGGGTGGAGGGGTGCTCGGGGTTCAGGGCGTGCTTGCGGAAGGCGTCGACAGCCTCCATGTCACACATGTCCTTGAGGTCCTCGAAATCCCACACAGCCACCTTCTGGATCTCGTGGGAGGTACGGAAGCCGTCAAAGAAGTTGATGAAAGGAACCTTGCCGGAGATGGCGGCCAGATGGGCCACGGGGGACAGATCCATGACCTCCTGCACGTTGCCCTCAGCCAGCATGGCGAAGCCGGTCTGGCGGCAGGCCATGACGTCGGAGTGGTCGCCGAAGATGTTCAGCGCATGGGTGGAGACCGTGCGGGCAGAGACGTGGAAGACGGTGGGCAGCTGCTCGGCCGCGATCTTGTACATGTTGGGGATCATCAGCAGCAGGCCCTGGGAAGCGGTATAGGTGCTGGTGAGGGCACCGGCGCCCAGGGAGCCGTGGACCGCGCCGGCGGCGCCGGCCTCGGACTGCATCTCCACCACCTTCACCTGGGTGCCGAAGATGTTCTTCAGGCCGTTGGCGGACCACTGGTCAACCAGGTCGGCCATGGGGCTGGACGGGGTGATCGGGTAGATCGCCGCAACCTCGGAAAACGCATAGGAAACATGCGCCGCCGCGTTGTTGCCGTCCATGGACTTGAATTTTCTTGCCATACAATAGCTCCTCCTGAATATTTGATACTGCTATGGTGTGAATACACAGCAAGGTACTCATACAGTGATTAATATAGCACAAACTTTCCGGCCTGTAAATGTTATGTTTGGCCCATTTCACGGAAATTTTTCTTTTTCTCCGGAATGGCAGAAAACGGGTAAAATTTTTGGCGGTTTTTTCAGGCTTGACATCTGCCCAGGCCATGGCAGCACATAAAAAAGGGGCGGGCCCGCTGGCCCGCCCCCGTGCTTGGTGGTCATCCTTTTTCTTGGAAGAAAAAGGATCAAAAAGAACCTTTTGCGAAAAGCTGCCGCTTTTCTTAGCTTTTTGGGAATTAGCCCAGCAGCTGGAGCACGCCCTGAGGCACCTGGTTCGCCTGGGCCAGCATGGCCTGGGCGGACTGCACCAGGATGTTGTTCTTGACGTAGCTCATCATTTCCTCAGCAACGTCGGTGTCGCGGATGGTAGACTCAGCGTCCTGGATGTTCTCAGCCATCACGGACAGGTTGTTCTGGGTGTGCTCCAGACGGTTCTGGACAGCGCCCAGGTCACCACGGACGGAGGAAACCTGGTTAATCGCGTCCTTGATGGTATTAATGGCAGCGGCAGCGCCTACCTGGTTGCCGATGTTCACACCGTCAATGCCCAGGGCCCTGGTGTGCATATCGCCAATGACAACCTTCATCTGGTTGAAGGAGTCGGGGGTATCACCAATCTGGAGGGTCAGGCCGCCCTTGCCGCCAGTGGACTCCGCGCCCTTCAGGGACAGATACGTGCCAGTAGTACCCGGGGTGAACACACCTGTCGCAACATTTCCTTCCTTTGTCTCCAGGCCAGTGGCAGCATTCACCTTGGAAGCCATTGCCTTAACATCTCCATTCGCGATAGTACCACCAGCTGCAATGACATAGTTATTGCCAATCCCAGCTTCATTGAGCATCTTAATCTGGTCATCGCTGAGGGTCGTACCGTTTTTGATAAGGACGAACTTCTCACCGTTGATCTCGAAGGTGGCGTCCTCCAGGGTCTTCGCATCACCGTCCCAAATGGTCGCCTTGCTGAGGTCAACAGCTTCATACTCGTCCGCGGGAGCTGTAGTGACATCCATAGCATTCGCTGTAGCGGACACGGCTCCAGTCGCTGCGGTTGTCTCAGAATAAGCGATCTTGCTCACCCGCAACGTATCAGCACCAGAAGATTTCGCGGTGAACTCGAGTTTATTGGTAGCGTTAGCTACTGTGAAATTCTCCTTCACAGTACTGTTGTTCTTGAGCTGATCCAAAACAGCCCCGCTAATTTCGGCAGCCGTTGCGCCAGCAGCTGCCAATTTATATTCCTTGCCATCCTGGGCGATCAGCTTATGGTTCGTCCCGTCAGTGGAGAGAGTAAACTCCATATTGATGGTCTCCACAACATTCCCGTCCTTGTCAGAAATGTCAAAACCAACATTGATCTTATCACCATTAGTATTCACACCCGCAGCGGCAAAGGCGGTGTTCATTGTGAACTTACCGGTTGTCGCCTCAACAGTTGTGGTATCCAGGGTGCAGACAGCAGAGCCGCCATTGGCGCCGCCGCCCGACTGGGAGCCGTCCAGGAGCTTGATGCCGTTGAAGTTGGCGGAGTCGGCGATACGGTTGATTTCGTCCTTCAGGGCGGTGACTTCCTTCTGGAGGTTCTCACGGTCAACCTCGTCCTGATAGGTGCCGTTGGCGGACTGGGTGGCCAGGTAGTCCATGCGGTTGAGCATGTCCTGGATTTCCTGCATGGCGCCCTCGGCGGTCTTCACCAAGGAGACGCCGTCCTTGACGTTCTTCTGGGCGGCGTTCAGGCCGGTGATCTGGGCACGCATCTTCTCGGAAATGGCCAGGCCGGCGGCGTCATCACCGGCGCGGTTGATCTTGTAACCGGAAGACAGCTTCTCCAGGTTGCCGCTCAGGGCCTTGCTGTTGTTGTTGTAGTTGCGGTAGGCATTCATAGCCATAATATTGTGCTGAATACGCATAATGTTATCTCCTTATACATGTCACAGGCAGTTCCTTCCGCCTGTCTTTGTGGTTGCGGCCTTGCTCCCCCACTCCGGATTGGGTTCGCTCCCGCCGCGCTGATCTATTCCAACCGGCCTGCGCTGACCGTTTGAAACCTAAATTGCCGCCTCCTGACGGGTTGGTAAAGCCTGGCACACCCAATTCCTCAAAAGATCTACCTTTCAGGACAGCTGCCCATCCTGCCTTACACGAATATCATCGGCTGCATTGATGGAAAAATAAGTGGCTTTTGTAAATTTTTTAAATCTCACTCCTGTTATTTGAAAATGGATGACTTCACCAATTTTACGTCATTTCATTTCGGACACTGCTTCCAGACGAAGCAGGACGCTATGGCGGATTACGACCAGCGCCTTGCTGGGGTGTGGGAGCATTACGCAGATCAGGCAGCCGGGAGGCATACGCACGCTACGAAGCTTCCCCGTGAGCCTGGCTCCAAAATATTTAGGGAGTTGATGCTCCCATTCAGGCGGCCCTTCCAGGCCAATATCTTTATGGCAGCCATACACGCCTTCAAAAAAACGCTTGAGGGCAGACTCCTAAAAATCTGCCCTCAAGCGATGTGATTGCGTTTTCAATGTTTGTCAGACTGGAGCGTGGCCGGGGCTAATTTCTCCGCCCTGGCCAGAGCCGCGTCAATGTTGGGGGCGAAATTCTCAGGCTTCACCCAGTCATACAGCCCAGATTTTTTCAGCACCGACATGGGCTGCTCGTTTACGTGTGAGAAAAGTACATAGACTCCCTGAGCCTTGCACTCATCACACAGCCTCCGCAGGCTGTTCAGCGCGGTGACATCCAGAGCGGGTACAGCCCGCATCCGCAGGATAAGTACAGTTTTTCCGGAGGTGTTCGCAATATGGGGAACCTTGTCCGCCGCACCGAAAAACAGAGGGCCAGTGAACTCATAGACCATCACATGGGATGGGACAGGCTTCAGACGCCCCTGGTCATCCCCGGTGTCCTCCACGTACTCCCACTCCTTCACCACCGCTACATCCGCCATGCGCTTCATGAACAGCAGGCAGGCCAGGGTCAGGCCCACCACAATGGCTACCACCAGGTCAAACACCACTGTGAGGATAAATGTCACCGCCAGTACGGCGATGTCGCTCTTGGGAGATTGTTTCACTACCTTGACCACAGTGCGCCAGCCACTCATGTTATAGGCTACCTGGAACAGGATCGCGGCAATACAGGGCATGGGGATCAGGGCGGCGTAGGGCATCAGCAGCACCAGCACCAACAGCAGCACCGCAGCGTGGACCATACCCGCTACGGGGGAGCGGCCCCCGTTTTTGATGTTAGCCGCAGTACGGGCGATAGCCCCGGTGGCCGGGATACCACCGAACAGGGCGGAGGCGGCATTGCCCACTCCCTGGGCCACCAACTCCATGTTGGAGTTGTGCCGGGCGCCGATCATCTCGTCAGCCACCACAGCGGACAGCAGAGACTCAATGGCCGCCAGCACCGCGATGGTGAAGGCATCAGGCAGCACCGCAGCCACCGTCTCATAGGAGAAGGCAGGCAGATGGAGCTGGGGCGGGGCACTGGAGATGGTGTAGAGGTCGCCGATGGTATTCACCGGCAGGGCCAGCAGCTTCACCGCCCCCGCTGTTACCAGCACGGCGATGAGCGAGGCGGGGATCTTTTGCAGCGGCTTTGCCATGGGCCATAGGCACAGGATAGCAAGGGCCAGCACCCCCACCCCCACCGCAGCCCAGTTTACCGTGGGGAAGGTGCGGACCACCTCCTCCAGCTTCTCCATGGTCTCCACCGGGGCATGGGTAAAGGTCAGGCCAAAGAAATCCTTGAGCTGGCCGATAACGATGGTGACGGCAATACCGGCAGTGAAGCCGGCGGTGATGGTGTAGGGGATGAATTTAATCATACTGCCCAGACGCAGCAAACCCATCAAGACCAGTATAATCCCCGCCAAGATAGTGGCCACGGCCAGCCCATCCATGCCGTTCTGGGCCACAATACCCGCCACGATGGTGGCAAAGGCAGCGGTAGGACCGGCGATCTGCACCTTACTCCCGCCCAAAGCCGAGATGAGAAAACCGGCCACGATGGCAGTATACAGCCCCTGCTCCGGGGAGACGCCGGAAGCCAGCGCCAGGGCGATGGACAGGGGCAGTGCGATAATGGCTACGATGATCCCGGCAGTCAGATCCTTGACCAGATCCTGCCGGGAGTAGCGCTTCAGGGAATGAACAAGTTGGGGTGTCAGGTCTTTCATCGGGTTCTCTCTCCTTTTCAGACAGTTGCCCCGAAAGCAGCAGCACCGCCTCCAGGATAGGCATGTGGATCACCGGGTGTGTTCCGCATGGTCACGCAGGATAACGCTTCAACAAAGTATATCACAGGATTACCTGGAACGCAACCGCGTTTGCCCTGTTTCTGCCGATAAGAGCCCTGCGCAGACAGTCCCCCAACAAGGAGGACTTCAAACCAGGATGCTCTCCGTGGCGGCACTGGCACTGATCTAAGCATTTTAGTATGTGTGTATCCCCAATGGAGCGGAGCACCTCGGCCGTCATCCCCTTTCCTGTATCGTTTCCCTTGGGCTTGACGAACTTGCCGCTTTTTTGACAGATGACGAAATGCGCCTCAATTTGAGGCGCATTTCGTCAGGCTGCCCCCAATCCCTCCGCCGGGGGAATGGTCAGCAGCCGATGGTGGCTACCAGCACTGCCTTGATGGAGTGCATCCGGTTCTCCGCCTCGTCGAACACCACGGAGTGGGGGCCCCGGAATACCTCATCCGTAACCTCCCGGATATCCACGCCCTTCTCCTGCCACTCCTTCGCCAGCTTGGTCTCGAAGTCGTGGAAGGAGGGGAGGCAGTGGAGATAGAGCACATTCCGGTTGCCGGTGCGGCGCATGGTCTCCTCCGTCACCCGGTAGGGGGTCAGGAGCCTGGCCCGCTCGGGGATCAGATCCTCCTCGCCCATGGAGGCCCAGATATCGCCGTAGATCACATCCGCGCCGGTGAGGGTACCCTCATCGTTGGTGATCTCGATGGTAGCCCCGGTCTCCCGGGCCACGGCGTCCACCTGGCGCATGACGTTCTGATCCACGCCATCTACCAGCTCCTTGGGGCCCAGGCCCACAAAGTGCATCCCCATCTTGGCGCAGCCGTACATCCAGGCATAGCACATGTTATTGCGCACGTCCCCGGGGAAAACCACCTTGACCTCCTTCAGGGGCTTGGAGCAGTGCTCCTCAATGGTCATCATGTCTGCCAGGATCTGGGTGGGGTGATCCACATCCGTCAAGCCGTTCCAGACCGGCACGCCGCTGAACCGGGCCAGGTCCTCCACCACCTTCTGGTCATAGCCCCGGTACTCGATGCCGTCAAAAAACCGGCCGAGAACCTTGGCGCTGTCTTCCATGCTCTCCTTTTTCCCCATCTGGCTGCTGCCGGCATCCAGATAAGTGACGTGGGCGCCCTCCTGGGTGGCGGCCACCTCGAAGGAGCAGCGGGTCCTGGTGGAGGTCTTCTCAAACAGGAGCACAATGTGCTTGCCCTTGAGGGTGGGCTCACAGATCCCTGCGCGCCGCTTAGCCTTCAGGTCGTGGCCCAGATCCAGCAGATACCGGATCTCCTGGGGGGTTAAATCCATCAGTGTCAAAAAGCTCTTGCCCTTTAAATTTACTGCCATACTGCATCTCCTTTTGTTTTTTCCGTAATACCCATATTAAAGTTCTTTTTTGATTCTTTTTTCTTTCAGGAAAAAAGAATGACTGCCTGCCTTACTGCACGTCTTCCCGCACAAAGGGCATGGACATGCACCGCGGCCCGCCGCGGCCCCGGCTGAGCTCACTGCATGGGACAGTGTGGACGGTGATGCCGTGCTCCTCCAGGATGCGGTTGGTGACATAGTTGCGCTCGTAGACTACGACCTCACCGGGGGCGATCGCCAGGGTGTTGCTGCCGTCGCTCCACTGCTCCCGGGCAGCGTCGATGGGGCTGTCACTGCCGCACTTGATCAGGGTGCAGCTGTCCAGCTCCAGATGGCGCTTGAGGATGTCCTCCAGGCGGCCCTGCTCCTCCCGGATGGAGACCCGGCCATCCACCAGCTCCATCACAAATACAGTGATCTCCTGGAGGATGTTGGGGTGGACGGTAAACTTGTCCCGGTCCACCATGGTGAATACGGTGTCCAGGTGCATAAAGCTGCGGG
>CAJUAC010000100.1 GCA_910583885.1 uncultured Oscillospiraceae bacterium
TCTTGACTGAATGGATGCCTTTTATTCTCTTTTACACAAATTTTTCGGCGCTCTTATTGACGATTTTATTTATTTCTATAACCACGAGCGTATCCAGTTGAAAACGGGAGAGACGCCGCTTGCGCAACGCCTCTCCGCTTAATTCTTATTATTTCCTACCAGGGGCCTTTTTGTGCTGTCCGCACAACTTGGGGCGGTTCACCAAGTCGTGCCCAAAATTTGCCCAGCACAGAGGAAAACAACGGCTACTTGCAGAGAATTATATCTCAGAAAGCGTTTCTAAAATCTAGTTATATAGGCATTTATGAGAACTTATAGAACATCATTTCAGATGTTCCACTGTTCCCCACGATGAAGCCCCTTGATTGAGCCTTGGTGCTGCAAGGTTCAGCAGGTGAGGCGCGGATCATAAAAAAGCTTTGATCTGACAATCAGCAGGGACGCCGGTTTTACGCCGGCGTCCCTGCTGATTGTTGGATATCTGGATATCAAAGAGTGGGCCGCAGGGATCCCCGGCGTTATCCCCGGGGCTTGGGCTGGTAGGACACAGAGCTGACTGCATAGACGGTGATGAATGCGGCAGGGTCGGCCTTCTCCAGATAGGACATGAGCTGCACATACTCGGCCTTGTTGACAATTACCACAATTTCCTTGTGGGGGACGTGGTCATAGGCGCCGATAGCCTCATAGATGGTAGCGCCGCTGTGCATGGTGTTGATGATGAACTCCCGCACCTCCTCCACCTTTTTAGAGAGGATGCATACCCGCCGCTTCTGGTCGAAGCCGAAGATGAAATGATCCAGTACGATACCGCCCAGGTAGGTACCCAGCACGCTCAGGGCGACTGTCTTCAGATCATAGAGGAAGGCGGAGGACAGTGCCACGCACATGCCCGCTAGTGCCACGGCCTTGCCCAGCTCCATATGGAAAAACTTGTTGAGGAGTTTCCCCACAATGTCCAGGCCACCCGAGGAGGCGTTGTGGGTGAAGAGGATGGCCTGCCCCACGCTGACGATAAAGAGGTAACAGATCATGTCCGCAAAGATATCGCCTGTGATGGACTGCGGGTTGGGGAAGGCCCGCTCAAAAGCGGCCAGGAATATGGGCAGCAGGACGGAGGTGTAGACAGTCTTCGCGCCAAAGTCCCGCCCAATGAGGAGGAACCCCACCAGGAGCAGCCCTACATTCAGGATAAAGGTAATCACAGAGATGGGCAGGGGGATGAGGTTGCTGAGGATGATCGCCAGGCCAGAGATACTGCCCACGGACAGATGGCTGGGGATCAGCAGGAAGTACACCCCCGCGCTGCAAATGGCGGTGCCCAAGGTAATCATCAGGAAATTGCTCAGGGTATTTTTTGTAATACGCATGGAAGCGCCTCCTTTTGGAACAGTTTATGTCCCGCTTTCTGGGTCTCATCAGGTTCCAGGTGCCCGTTTCATAGGGCATCCATTATTCAGCAGGCAGTGCCGGTGTCCAATGGTGCTGGCCGTATAGGTCTGTAAAACGGTAAGCTGCCTGGGTGACGCCATCCAGCGTCACATCGCTGATAGCCAGCTCCGCCTCAGTGACCACCAGCAGCTCCCCTAACAGATAGCTGTCCTGATAGTCCCCGCCATAGCTGTAATAATCGCACAGGAACTCCAGGGTGTCCCCGGGCTGCAAGCCGGCCTGGCTCTTTGCCACTGTATCGGTCTCCCCGCCGTGGTAGACAGGCTGGACGCCTGCCACAAAGCCGTAGGGCTGGTCACTGTCAAAGACCAGGATCAGCTCCGCGCGGCTGCCGTTGTACAGCACCGGGACGCGGCCTGTTATGGTGTAGAAGGTCCCGTCGTCCACGGTGGCAGTGTGGTAGTAGGCTACCGGCTGTCCGTTGATTGCCAGCCAGGTGCCGCTGTTCGTACCCAGCAGTCCACCGGCATCATCAAAGGTAAAGGTGTTGTCCAGGCCCAGGTCGATGTAGCCCTCCCCGTCGTCATAGAACATGTTCAGCTCCAGCTCCTGCACCAGCCCCCACTGCTGCTCGCTCAGCCGCAGTACGGGGGCGCCGTCCTCCCCGCTCTGCCATACCAGGGCCTCGTCCGGGAAGCGGTTCTCTGCCAGATACTGGACAGTCTCCTCCTCGCTCATGGCGCGGTCGCTGAGGAAGCCGGTGTTATCTGCTGTCAGGCCGGAGACGCGGCCAAATCCGCCGCTGAGGAACTCCTCCAGCAGGGCGGAAACCATATCCCCGCCGCCGGAGCTTCCCCCCAGGGCGCCCAGCAGGGCAGGCAGCGGGGAGGCTGTGCCGCCGGAGGCAGCCTGGCCGCTGGCCGCTAAGCTGGCAAACTGCCGGATACAGCGGCTGTAGGAATCATCTATGCCGATCTGCTGATAGGTGGAAACTGCCTTGTCCACGGTGGAGGTTTTCCGGTAGGGGAAATAGATGGACAGGCCGTAGGCGTTGGTCATATCCGGGGAGGTGCAGTTGTACTTCACTGCGCTCAGCAGGGCCTTGGAAAGGGCGGCCCCCTCCGGAGTCCCGAGGTTCTGGGCCAGGTGGACAAGATCCACCTGGTCGATCTGGCTGGACCGGGCGAACTCACGCGTCCCGCTGCGGGCGTTGGAAACAGCCTGGTACTGCTTGTCCTGGATCAGCTTGGCCGTGGAGCGGGAGAAATCCGCCAGCACATCGGGCAGGGTGGATTCCAGCTCCGCCAGATCCACGACAGACAGGGTGGTGGACTGCCCCCGGCATTTCTGGGCACAGGTCTCCACGAAGCTGTCCACGATCTTCTGCCCCACCTGGATGGTCGGCAAGGACGGATCCTCCCCCAGGGCGCTGAGCCAGCCGGTATAGTACCAGCCAACCCCAGGCTCTGTCTCCTCCGAGGCAATGAGGTAATCGGCGTACTGCGCCATAGTCAGGGCGGTTTCCGCTGTGGCCATGAGGCAGGCGTCAAAGCCGATGAAGTCAAAGCGCACGCCGGCATCTGCCAGGGCCCGGTCCAGCCCGGCCAGGTCCATGGAGCCGCTGGAGGCAAATTTCTCATCATACCCGTAGCCGCTGACGGAGCCGCCGCCGTGATCCCAGAGGATCAGCCCGTACCGGCTGGCGGGATACCGCTCTGTACACCATTGGATGTACCCGGTCAAGGTGCCGGGGGCCGTCATAGGCACGCTGCCCAGGTCCTTCTCCAGGCAGAGCATCTGGCCGTCCTTGACCTGCCAGATCTGGTTGACAGAGCTGCTGACAGCGGTATTCCGCCAGGATTTGCAGCCCCCGGTGTAAACCAGCAGGTTGACGCTGCTCCCGAACTGGGCGGCCAGCATCTCCTGGAGGTCGTAGGTCCCCATGCTGCTGCGGGACTCCAGATCTGTGCCGCACATGTAGACCATGATAGTGGCAGTGTCCCTGCCGTTCCCCAGGAGCTTGGTGTATTTTTCCCGTGCGCCGGGGGCTACGGAGGTGTCCAGCCGGCCTGTGTTGGCCTCGCCCTGCCAGCCGGAGGAGACGCTGCCGCCGCCCAGCCCGCCCAGCACCTGCGCCCAATTGGCAGCCCCGGCATTCTGGACCTGCTGCTGGCCTATGGAGGGGGCCTGGCTGCTTGGCTGGCCGCCCAGCAGGGCAGTCAGGCCCCCTCCGCCGCCCAGCAGGAGCAGCAGGAGCAGGCCAATCAGCTTGATGCCTCCGCCTCCCCGCGCCCCTGTGCTCCGGGTGCCGGAGGATGCCCCCTGCTTGCGGCCCTCGTAGCCGCCGGCGTCCCCTACCGGGCCAGTGCCCAGGCCCTCGCCCCGCTTCTGTACCGTCTTGCCGGGGCCGGTCACATGTTTTTCCCGGCCCCTGGGTCTGTTGTTCTCCATAACGATTCTCCCTTCCATCTCTTGCCCGTCATGCAGGCCGCTCTCTTGCGGCCAGTATATAATATGTATTCATCCTGCGCCCGGCAGGTAGCACGGTTTTTTAATGATACCATAGACGGCGTTTGCGGGCAAGGAGGGAAGCAGAAAATGGTGGAAATTTTCTGGCAGGGCCGCTGCGGCGGTGGCCCGCTCCCGGACGCGCCCCGCCGTCCCTGCGCCCCCTCTGGATGAAATTTTAGACCAGCCTGCCCGGAGGCGGTGGCAGGCGGTGGCCGCAGGTTTTCAGGCAAAATGCTGAAAATGGGCCTGTACAAGACCGGGAAAAGATGGTATAATGCTCATATCCCTCTAAGGAGAAGAAAGGAGCGATTTTATGAAGTTCACATTTACCTGCAAAAAGGTGTCCCTGAATGACTCGATTAAGGAGTATGCTGAGAAGAAGATCTCCAAGTTGGACCGCTACTTCCGCGAGGACGCCGACGCACTTGTGACCTTCTCGGTGGAAAAAAGCCACCGCTGCGTGGTGGAGATTACCATCGTCAGCGGCAGCACCCTGTTCCGCGCCCAGGAGGAATCCCGGGACGGCGACATGCGGGGCGCGATTGACGCGGCCTGCTCCACCATTGACCGCCAGATCCGCAAGAATAAGACCCGCCTGAGCAAGCGCCTGCGTCAGGATGCCCTGGCGCCCAGCGTCCCCGCCGAGTTCGATGTCAACGAGGAGACGGAGTTCCAGCTTGTCCGCACCAAGCATATTGCAGTCAAGCCGATGAGTGTGGATGAAGCCATTTTGCAGATGAACCTGCTTGACCACGACTTCTTTGTCTTCCGCGACACCGAAAATGTGGTCAGCATCGTCTACCGCCGGAAGAATGGCGGCTATGGCCTGCTGGAGACGGACAGTGTTGGGGCGTGAGCCGGGCTGTTTCGACAAAGGTTCCTAAAATAAGGCAAAACCTCCTATTTACAAATGAGGACAACCGTTGTATTATACTTTATGGAAGCTTTCCAATATCCCACCCGCTTGGGCCGCTGCCAAAGGCAGCGGCTCCTTTTTATTTTCCGCCCCCTCATGCCATCATATGGCGGTTATGGAAGAAAAATTCCCTGT
The DNA here is from genome assembly GCA_910583885.1 of uncultured Oscillospiraceae bacterium. Taxonomy (GTDB): domain Bacteria; phylum Bacillota; class Clostridia; order Oscillospirales; family Oscillospiraceae; genus Pelethomonas. Next base: position 4,955 of record CAJUAC010000100.1, read on the forward strand.
ATGCTGGCTACCATACCGGCTCACACTATCCTGTGTATCAAAATGGTTCTGTTTAAGGGGGCGGTATCATGCCAGTAGAAGTGCTCCAGGGGATCTGGGCCCCGTTTGGGGGGACATGTCTGGGCGCATCCTGCGTATTTTTGATGAGAAAAGGGCTGCATCCTGCGGTGCAGCGGGCCCTGGCCGGTTTTGCGGCCGGGATTATGACGGCGGCCTCCGTCTGGAGCCTGCTGCTCCCTGCCATGGAGCAGGCGGAGGGGCTGGGGCGGTGGGCATTCTTGCCGGCTGCCGCCGGGGTCTGGCTGGGGGTCCTGTTCCTGCTGCTGCTGGATCAAACCATCCCCCATCTGCATATGGGCAGCAGCCAGCCGGAGGGGCCCCCGGCCCAGCTGAAAAAAGCGTCCATGCTGCTGCTGGCGGTGACGCTCCACAACATCCCGGAGGGTCTGGCTGTCGGCGTGGCGCTGGCTGGCTGGAGGGCGGGGGGGATGGCCGGGGCGCTGGCCCTGCCCCTGGGAATTGCCCTCCAGAACTTCCCGGAGGGGGCTGTGATCTCTATGCCCCTACAGGCGGCCGGCATCAAAAAAAGGGACGCCTTTGCATACGGCGTCCTGTCCGGCGCAGTAGAGCCCTTGGCGGCAGCGCTGGCCTTCTGGGCGGCGGGCCTGGTACTCCCCGCCCTGCCCTACCTGCTGAGCTTCGCGGCCGGGGCGATGCTCTATGTTGTGGTGGAGGAGCTGATCCCGGAGATGTCCGCAGGGGAGCACTCCAATGTGGGTACGCTCTGTTTTGCCGCAGGGTTTACGGTGATGCTGGCGCTGGATACCGCGCTGGGATAAAGGCATGTTACCCCGCCGCAAATGAAAGATGCTGACATTCAATATTTGTATGTTAGATCTATATCGTTGGAATTCTCATTCTTCCTGGACTTTATGTAGTAATTTTCAGGATCTTATTTTGAAAAAGTCAACTTTTCCGCTCAGGGCCTGTTTGATCAATGGCGGAATGACCAAAAGCGAGAGATTTTTTCGATGGACAAGGCAAAAAATCGCGGGAATACTTTTGTGTATTTCAAGATTTTTTGACGCTGTCCAGCGGAAAAAGATCCGTCATTTGGGCGTTTTGACATTTTTCAAACAAGCCCTAGTTCAAATGCTGGAAATGGACTTTTTCGACAAGCTGCGGCGAGGCGGGGCATCCCGCCCCGCCGTTTTCTGATTACGTCCGTACCTCCGCCAGGGCCGCCTCCCGCTCCCTGCGCACAGCGGCGATCTGCTCATACAAACAGTCCAGAGCGTCGCTGAGGCCGCCGATGCGGTCGATGAGCCCCAGGCTGACAGCCTCCTCCCCATAGATCACGCTGCCCACATCTGCTGCCATTTCGCCGGTCTTCAGCATCAGGCCGAGGAATTTTTCCCGGCTGATACCGCTGTTTTTCGCCACGAAGCTGACAATGCGCTCCTGGATGCGCTCGAAGTAGTTGAAGGTCTGGGGTGCGGCAATGACAGTGCCGTTCATCCGCACCGGATGGATGGTCATGGAGGCGGAGGGCACAATCAGGCTGGCCTTGGGGGCGACCGCCAGGGGAACGCCGATGGAGTGGCCGCCGCCCAATACCAGGCTGGCGGTGGGCTTGCGCATCCCGGAAACCAGCTCCGCGATGCCCAGCCCGGCCTCAATGTCCCCGCCCACCGTGTTCAGCAGCAGGAGGATGCCGTCAACCTCCTCGTCCTGCTCCAGGCTGGCAAGCAGGGGCATGACGTGCTCATACTTCGTGGTTTTGGCCGTATCCGGCAGGACCTGGTGGCCCTCCACCTGGCCGATGATGGTCAGGGTGTAGATGTTCCCCCGGCTGCTGTGGCTGACGGCAGAGCCGAAATCGATGATCTGCTGGCGGCCATGATCCGCCTCGTCCCCCTCCTGGGAGGGGGAGGTGGTTTTGGTTTCTTCTTCCATGGGGTGATCCCTCCTTTTCCCCGCTAGTCTTTGCGGAACAGGGGGGAATCATACACCGTGGCCGCAGGGGCCTGCCCCGCCGCCCGTGGAGGCCCGCAAAATTCCCCTTGCCAAAATGTGCCAAAGCGGCTAAAATAGCATTGTTTACCCCCGGCAGGCCCCATCAGCGGCCTGGAAATTGTCCTGGGGGCGAGGAGTTTACTGTGGATAAGAGATTAGAACGGATACTGCCCCGCGTGCAGAAGCCGGCCCGCTATGTGGGTGGGGAATACAACGCGGTGATGAAGGACAAGGGGGAAGTGGATGTCCGCTTCGCCTTCTGCTTCCCGGATACCTATGAGATCGGCATGTCCAACCTGGGGTACCGCATCCTCTATGGGGTGCTCAACGGGATGCCCGGCGTGTGGTGCGAGCGGGCCTTCGCCCCCTGGACGGACATGGAGACGGAGATGCGCGCCGCCGGCCTGCCCCT
>CAJUAC010000101.1 GCA_910583885.1 uncultured Oscillospiraceae bacterium
TTCTGGCACAAGTTCCTGTACGACATCGGCGTGGTGCCCACCAAGGAGCCCTACCAGAAGCGCACCAGCCACGGCATGATCCTGGGCGAGGGCGGCGAGAAGATGAGCAAGAGCCGGGGCAACGTGGTCAACCCGGACGATATTGTGAAGGCATACGGCGCGGATACCCTGCGGATGTATATCATGTTCATCGGCGACTTTGAGAAGGCTGCCGCCTGGTCTGACAATGCGGTGAAGGGCTGCAAGCGGTTTTTGGACCGGGTGTGGAACCTGGCGGAGAATCTGACGGACAGCGACGGCTATACGCCTGCCAACGAGCCCGGCATCCACAAGACGATCAAGAAGGTGGCCGACGACATCGAGGCCATGAAGTTCAACACCGCCATCGCCGCCATGATGGCCCTGGTCAACGACTTCTATGCCAACGGCTGTTCCAAGGGTGATATGCGCACCCTTCTTCTGCTGCTGAGCCCCTTTGCCCCCCATTTCTGCGAGGAGCTGTGGGAGAGCCTGGGCTTCGCCGCCCAGGCGGGGCGGATGATCTGCCAGATGTCCTGGCCCGCCTATGATGAGAGTAAGACCGCCGCCTCCACGGTGGAGATGGCTGTCCAGGTCCAGGGCAAGCTCCGCGGGACCATTGTTGTCCCGGTGGACAGCGAGGAGGCCGCCGTGGTGGAGGCCGCCAAGGCTGTCGACAAGGTGGCCCGGGCCCTGGAGGGGATGCAGGTTGTGAAGGTGATCCATGTCAAGAACAAGCTGGTGAACCTGATCGCCAAGCCCGTAAAATAAGAACCTGTATTCATAGGCAGGGAATGCTGTCTGGACGGGTATTTTTCCGTCCTGCTGCGTCCAACGCCTGTGAATACAGGGTCTAAAGGGACAGCGCCGTGGTATGCCAAGCATATCACGGCGCTGTTATGGCTGTAAAGGAGGCGTCTTGCATATGCAGCACTGGGGGATGTCCATGCTCTGCTTTTGGGTATGCTACATATTGGTAACAATTGTCGGAATATTACACACAGTATTTAACATTTATGTCCTGCACATGAAACCGATGGACAGCAGCTCCATGGGGGAGGGATACGAGCGGACAAAGCCCTGGCATCCGCTCTACAATATCGTCCTGTTCTCCCTGGCCGGCTATTGGTATATGCGCAGCCTGGAAACCCCGGCGCTGCCAGAGGCCCTGATGACCGGTGCAATCTGGGCAGGCATCTGTATTCTGTTCGATGTGTTTGGGTGGGTCCTCATCAAGCACCCATGGAGCCTGTCCTTCCGGGAATTTTATATCGATTACCAGCCATGGATCAGCTTGATCTATCTTGCGATCTTTTTCGGCCCCATCATCGGGTACTTGTTTGCCAGATAAGCGGCAAATTTGAAAAAGGGCTTGACTTGGAGTAGGCTCCAAATGATACTGTCAAAGGGCTGGAACCTACATAACGACAATTTGAGAGGAGACGATGTACCGTGCAGACGCGCACATGGGGAAGGACCGGCATCCAGGCCGGTGAAATCGGCATAGGCTGTGAGGGGTTCCTGGGCAAGAGCCCGGAGCAGGTGGTCGAGATGGTGGATGTGATGGAGGCTGCCGGTGTCAACTGTATCGACCTCTACACGCCCAACCCGGAGTTCCGTGACAACTTGGGCATGGCCCTGCGGGGGCGGCGGGAGAAATTTGTCCTCCAGGCCCACCTATGCACCATCTGGCGGGATGGCCAGTACAAGCGCACCCGGGATCTGGCGGAGGTCAGGGAGGGCTTTGCGGACCAGCTCCGCCGGCTGGGGACGGACCATGTGGAGGTCGGGATGATCCACTATGTGGACGCCATGGCAGACTGGGAGCAGGTGCTGGGCGGCGGCGTGATGGACTACGCCCTGGAGCTGAAGAAGGCGGGGACCATCGGCTGCATCGGCCTGTCCAGCCACAACCCGGAGGTATCCCTGGCGGCGGTGAAGTCGGGGCTGGTTGACGTGCTGATGTTCAGCGTCAACCCCTGCTACGACCTCCAGCCCGCCAGCGAGGATATTGAGGAGCTGTGGGCGGCAAAGAACTACGCCCAGCCCCTGGTCAACATGGATCCCCTGCGCCAGGAGCTGTATGAGACCTGCCAGCGCCTGGGCGTCGCCATCACGGTCATGAAGGCCTTCGGCGGCGGCGACCTGCTCAGCGGGGAGCTCAGCCCGGCGGGGAAATCCCTCACCCCCCACCAGTGCCTCCACTATGCCCTCACCCGCCCTGCGGTAGCCTGTGTCATGTGCGGGGCCCGATCGGTAGAGGAGCTGAAAAACAGCATTGCCTATGAGGACGCCCCTGCGGAGGAGCGGGATTATGCCGCCGCCCTGGCGGCCATGCCCAAGATCAGCTGGCAGGGCCACTGCATGTACTGCGGCCACTGCGCCCCCTGCCCCCAGGGAATCGATGTCGCCACGGTGATAAAATTTTTCAACCTGTCCCGGGCCCAGGGGGAGGTCCCGGAGACGGTGCGGGAGCACTACGCCGCCCTGCCTGCCAAGGCGGGGGACTGTATCGCCTGCGGCTCCTGCGAGCAGCGTTGCCCCTTCGGCGTACCGGCTGTGGAGAATATGCGGCTGGCGGCGGAGCTGTTCGGCGCATAAGGAAGGGATTTGTTCTGATGACCATTGCCGAGGTAAGCCGGAAATACGGTGTCACCGCCGATACCCTGCGCTACTACGAGCGGATTGGCCTGCTCCCGCCGGTCCCCCGGACCAAGGGCGGCATCCGCGATTACGACGAGGACTCCTGTCGGTGGATCGAGCTGATGAAGTGTATGCGCTCTGCCGGCGTGCAGATTGAGGCGTTGACCGCCTATGTGGCCCTGTTCCGCCAGGGCGAGAGCACTGTCGAGCAGCGCAAGGCCATCCTGGTGGAGCAGCGGGACCAGATGGTCGCCCGCATGGCGGAGATGCAGCGTTCCCTGGACCGCCTCAACAGTAAAATCGAGGGCTATGACCAGGGGCTGCGCCAGAGGGAGCGGGAGCTGCAAGCCTGACGCACCGCCCACCCAAGCAAGACGTTCCTGCCGCTTCTGCCATCCTGCGTTTCTGTGCTTGTCTTTTTCCGCCGCCCGTGATACAATCAATCGATCATTGCACTGGAGGTAATCCCTATGCGGATGCGGAAAAAGAAGAACCTGCTCCCCCGGATGGAGCGCTGCGCGGCCTGCCGCGTCCAGGACGGTTTTGCCCTGAAGGGGCGCTGGCGGGAGGAGCTGATGCCTGCGGCGGCGGAGCTCCGCCTGGAGCTGGGCTGCGGCAAGGGGCGTTTTACGGCAGAGACCGCCCAGCAGAATCCGGATATCCTGTTTATTGCCATCGAAAAGGTTCCGGACGCCCTGGTGGTCGCCATGGAGCGGGCGATGGCAATGGAGCTGAAAAATGTATTCTTCGTTGTGGGGGATGCGGCGCTGCTGCCGGACTACTTCGCCCCCGGCGAGGTGGATCTTATCTATATAAACTTCTGCGACCCCTGGCCCCACAACCGGCAGGCCAAGCGGCGGCTGACCCACAGGGGCTTTCTGGCCACCTACCGGCAGGTGCTGCGGCCGGGCGGGCAGATCCACTTCAAGACGGACAACCAGCCCCTCTTCCAGTTTTCCGTCCTGGAGTTCCCTGCGGCGGGCTACCAGCTCTCCGAGGTCACGCGGGATCTCCACGCCAACGGCCCCCAGGGCGTCATGACCGACTATGAGGCCAAGTTCTACGCCAGCGGCCTGCCGATCAACCGCTGCGTCGGGACGATGGCAGAGCGGGCGCCGGAGGAAGCTCCCCCCGCACCCTGAGCACCTCCCTGCATAACGGACGATAGGGCAAAAGCCTGCACCGGAAACATCCCGGCGCAGGCTTTTTCTTATGGATGGGCCTCAGTCCGTTGCACCACACAGGCGTCCAGCCACTTCCCCCGCAGCAGGCGGACAAGGAAGATCACCCCGGTAAAGCACAGCTCCACGCACATTGCCAGCCAGACCCCAGCTAATCCCAGCCGGGGGGCCAGGAATGCAGCCATGGTAATCCGCACGCCCCACATGCTCACCAGGTTCATGATGCAGGGCACCAGCGTGTCTCCCGCACCACGCAGTGCGCCCGCTGCCACGATAGACGCAGCAAACAGCGGCTCAGCAAAGGCCTCAATACGCAGCACATAGGCCCCCAGCTCCCGGATCGCGGGGTCTGGCGTCAGCAGGGAGAACATCCAGGGCGCGGCCAGGAACATGATCACCCCGGTACAGGTCATCACTACTACCCCCAGCGCGGTACTGAGCCGGGCGAAGCGCTGGGCCAGATCCCGCCGCTGGGCGCCGACGCTCTGCCCCACAAGGGTGGTGGCAGCGGAACCGATGCCGTAACCCGGCATATAGCAGAACCCCTCCGCCGTCACCGCCAGGGAGTTGGATGCCACGGCTATGGTCCCCAGGGAGGAGACAATCCGGGTACTGGCGATCTGCGCCCCGCAGAGGATGACCCTCTCCAGGGCCAGCGGGAGGGACAGCCGTGCCGCTGTGCGCAGGCACTGCCGCTCCAGCCGCCAAGGGACCCCCTTCACCAGACGCAGCACCGGGGAGCGGAAGCAGAGGAAAAACAGCATCAGCAGGGAGGTGACTACCTCGGCGGAAGCCGTCCCCAGGGCCGCCCCGGCCACCCCCAGACCTGCCCCGGGCAGGAGAAAGGCCGCGCCAAACAGGGACACCGTCCGGGTGGGGAAGATGAACAGGCTGTTGAACACCACGTCCAGGGCACACAGCAAAATATTGAGCAGGCTGGGGGTACGCATATCCCCGCTGCATTGAAGCATACTGCCGGCCGCCTGCCGCAGGAGCACAAACGGCAGGGCGCAGCCGTAGATGAAGAAGTAACGGGACGCATCCGGGCACACGTCCGCTGCGCCGCCCAGCCAGTGGGGCAGGCCGCCGCTGATCCCCGCCGCCAGGACCCCAAAGAGCAGGCCGAAGGCCAGCGCCGCCATCAGCCCCTGGCGCAGGACGGCCTGGGCCTCGTCCCGCCTCCCGCCGCCAATCATCTGGGCAATCTGGACCGAAAAGCCAGTGACCAGGGCAATACATAGTCCGCCAAACAGCCAGGTGGTGGTAGATACCAGGCCGATGGCTGCGGTAGCATTGGCCCCCAGGGAACCCACCATGGCCGAGTCGATGTACTGCATAGCAATGGAGCTGACCTCCGCCAGGATTGCGGGGACGCTCAGGCGCAGCACCAGCTGCATCTGCCTCCACAGCGTGGGGGATGCATCCGGGGCCAGCCACTCGCCCCAATCAATTTGCTTTGCCATAAGCACCTCCTTCTGGCCCGCACAGAATAATAGATGGGCGCGGGCCCCTCCTCCCGATTATACCAGCCGTATCCGCCCACGGCAAGTAGTATTTTCCCATATCGTCCGCCGTCTGCGGACGCCCCGCCGCAAGGCTGCACGCCTGCGGTCCCGGCCCCGGTGTGGCGGCTGTTGTGAATAATCACAGCAATTCCCTTGGGATATTATACAAAAATCGATAATTTTTTTAAACACTTCCTCTAATTGACAAAAAACCATAATTATTTTATAATTTTTTGTGCATTTGTTTTTCGACAAAATGTGATAAGGAAAAGGAGTGGAGTAAATTTATGTTGAGTTTACTGGGCGTCTTGGTTGTGATTATCGGCTTTGCCCTCAAGCTGGAGCCAATCGCAATCATCTTTGTCTCCGCAATTGTCACCGCCGTGTGCGGCCAAATCCCTCCGGCAGAGCTGCTGGAAATTATCGGCAAGACCTTTGTTTCCAACCGTACCCAGCTGATTACACTGATCCTGATGATCCTGACCGGCACACTGGAGCGCAACGGCCTGAAGGAGGCCGGCGCGGAGCTGATCCGGAAGCTCCAGGGCCTGAGCACTGGTATGCTGATGGCCGTGTGGGGGATTGCCCACGAGTTCTTCATCATTTTCAAGATCCCCATCGGCAGTGTCCCCGCCTATGTCCGCCCGATCCTGATGCCTATGACCGTTGGTATTGTCGAATCCAACGGCAAGGCTGTGGCTGAGGAGCACGAGGAGGCCATGAAGGCCCTCTACGGTATGCATTACAATGTGGGCAACTTCTTCGGCCAGTGCTGCTTTGCCGCCAATGCCTCCGTGCTGCTCATCCAGTCCACGCTGGCCAACATCGGCTATGAGGTGGATGTGATGCAGATTGTCCGCGTCCAGATCCCCGTGGCCGCCTTTGCCATGTTGATGGCTGCGGTCTATACCATTATTGTGGACACCCGCGTGAGCAAGAAGTGCTACGGCGCCGTCCAGAAAACCCGCAAGTAAGGGAAGGAGGAAGTTTCGATGTTTGCTTATTTTATGGATGCAGAGATCACTATCTCTGCGAAGCTGGTCCAGTTCATGTACATCCTCTCCGGCCTCTTCTGCATCTACTGCGGCGTCCGGGCCTGGATGAAGAAGGATAACAAGTACTATCTCCCCACCGGCCTGTTCTGGTCCCTGCTGGGTGTTGTGGTGGCCTTCGGCCAGTGGCTGCCGCCCCTGATCAGCGGCATTATCGTCGCCATCATCTGTATCCCCGCCGGCCTGAAGCTGGTCCGCCGCGGCAACCTGGAGGCCGCCCCCAAGGAGGAACAGCTGCGCAACTTCAAGAACATCGGCATGAAGCTCTTCATCCCCGCCTTTGGCGCGGGCGTGTTCACCATTTTGATCTCTATTTTCCTGCCCTCCTGGAGCTCCCTGATCGGCTCCCTCTTCGCCACGATTTTCGGCGTGATTATCCTTACGATCTGGAACCGGGAAAACAAGCCCATGGTCTTCCTGGAGGAGGGCCGCCGGTTCCTGGATATGACCAGCGCGGTGTACATCATGCCCCTGCTGCTCAGCTGCCTGGGCGCAGTCTTCACCCGGGCTGGTGTCGGCGACGCGTTCAGCGCCCTCTTCGGCAAGATCATCCCCGCAGGCAACGTGTACATCGGCATTGTGGCTTACGCCCTCGGTATGATGCTCTTCACCATCATCATGGGCAACGCCTTTGCCGCTATCACCGTGATGACCGTAGGCGTAGGCGTCCCGTTTGTCATCAGCTTAGGCGGCAACCCGCTGTATATGGTCACATTGGCCATGACCTGCGGCTACTGCGGCACCCTGCTGACCCCCATGGCCGCCAACTT
>CAJUAC010000102.1 GCA_910583885.1 uncultured Oscillospiraceae bacterium
GCATCGCCCGCATCGAGGACGGCACCCATTACCTTGACCGTATCACCGATGATAATGGCGAAATCAACATCGCCAAGCTGGAACCCGGCGTGTACTCCATCAAGGAAACGGCCACCGTTGCCGACCACATCCTCGACCTTCAGGAGTACCATGTGGAGCTGTTTCCGGGCCAGACCAGCACCATCACCATTGAGAATCAGAAGCGGCCCAACCTGATCGTCTACAAAAAGGACGCTGACACCGGCAAGCCCATCCCCGATACGGTTTTCACCGTCCGGGCGGCAGACGGCCACAGCGTGGACGAGATCAAGACGGACGCCAACGGCAGGGCCACGCTGGATAACCTGCTCCCCGGCGTGTATGAAATCTCCGAGAAGTCCGTTCCGGCCCCCTGGCTCATGGACGCCCCCAGTCAGCTTGTGACCCTTTATCCCAACCGCGACCACACTATTTATTTTGAGAACCACAAGAAGCCCACCCTGACCGTGAACAAGGTGGACAGCATCACCGGCAGTCCCATCAAGGGGGCCAAGTTTGAGGTTTGGTACGGGAGCAACAGCACCACCACCGGGGAGCTGAACAGCCTGGGCACCTTCTTCTCCGACGAGAACGGCCAGTTCTTTGTTGACCTGCTGCGGGACGGCTGGTACAAGGTGACGGAGTTGGCCCCCGCCGCTGGGTACACCATCAAGGAACCCGCCACCCAGGAATTTTATATCAAGGGCGGCGAGAGCAAAGTCCTGACTTTCCAAAATGTACCCAAGAACGCCATTGTGGTGGAGAAGTACGATTCCGTTACCGGCGCGGCCCTGCCCGGATGTACGTTCCAACTGCGCTACCTGGGCGGCACCAGTGGTACGGGCGGCACCGTTATCGGCACCAAAGTGACGGGCAAGAACGGCACTGCTATGTGGACAGGGCTGAACCCCGGCGCTTATGTGCTGGAGGAGGTAGACGCTGCGGACGGGTACAACATCATCCAGTCCTCCGAAACGATCATGCTGGCCGACAGCGGGGAACAGAGTGTTGTTACCGTCCGCTTCACCAACGCCCCGGACGGGCAGCTCCTTATCAGAAAGGTATGCTCCGTCAACCCCTCCGTCACGTTGCAGAACGCCGAGTTTAAGGTGTTGTATGCGGACGGAACCGTTGTAGGCGACAGCAACGGCATTTTCAGAACCGATGAAAACGGTGAAATCCGCATCACCGGCCTGACCCCCGGTAAGAGCGTGGTAGTGACGGAAACCCGCGCCCCTGCTGGCTTTATTTTGGACACGCAGAGCCAGACCGTCCAGATCAAAGAGGGCCGCACCGTCAGCCTGACTTTCAAGAACCAGCCGAAAGGGGCCATTATTATCCAGAAGCGGGACAGCGCCACCGGCCAGCCCCTCCCCGGCGCGGAGTTTAGAGTGGCGACGGCGGCAGGCTGTGAGGTAGGGCTGAACGGCGTGATCGGCACCAGCACCCTGACGCAGAACGGCATTTTTACCACCGACAGCAGCGGCGAAATCAAAATCACCAACCTCGCCCCCGGCGCTTATGTATTGACGGAGCTGAAAGCGCCGACAGGGTACGTCATGGACAGGGCCAGCACCAATGTTGTCATCGGGCAGGGCGGCGACACGCAGACCGTCGTAGTGACTAATTCCAAGGCGGGGACGCTCGTGATCGACAAACGGGACGCCCTCACCGGGAAGCCCTTGCAGGGCGTGACCTTTAAGGTGACGACCAGCACCGGCGAATATGTTCCCGACGCCAGCGGACACATCAGCAGCAACGGCCTGTATTTTACTGACAAGGACGGAAAAATCACCATCAATGGCGTTGTTGGTACGCTGGTAGTAACGGAAACGGCCACCATCCCCGGCTACACTATCGACGAGGCCACCCGGACGCAGACGGTGGTGGTGAACCCCAACGACACGCAGACCCTCCACTTCACCAACACCCCCAGCACCACCCTTGTGATTGAGAAGTATATCGAGGGCACCACCACCCCGCTGAAAGGCGTCACTTTCCTTGTCACCGACAGCAGCGGGGCCGTCGTTGGCAGTTCCAACGGCGAGTTCATCACCGACGAGAATGGCCGCATCGTGCTGAACGATTTGACCCCCGGCACCACCGTCACCGCACGGGAGGTCAAGGCGTTGGAGGGCTATGTGCTTGACGGCCAGCCCAAGTCCATTCTGATTAAAACGGGGGAAGTCCAGACCCTCCGCTTTTACAACGCCAAGCAGGGCACCATCGTGGTGAAGAAGCTGGACAAGCAGACCGGGGAACCGCTGGCCGGGGTGGAGTTCCAGATCACCTACTCGGACGGCTCCTACCTGGACGACGACTACGGCCATCTGTCCAGCAAGGGCCTTTACAAGACGGATGCCAACGGCGAAATCCGCATTTCTGGCGTGGTTGGCACCCTGGTCATCACGGAAACCAAGCCCCTGCCCGGATATGTGATGGACGAGGGCACCAAAACGCAGACGGTCAAGGTGAATCCCACCGACACACAGACCATCACCGTGTATAACACGAAGGTGGGCGGCTTGACCATCATCAAGACGGACGAGGAAACCGGGGAGCGGATCAGCGGCGTACAGTTTGAAATCCGCAAGCTCAACGGCGAGATCGTGGGCACCTACACCACCGACCGCTCCGGCGTCATTTCCCTGCCCGAAGCGGAAAAGGGCTGGTATCAGGTGACGGAGCTGAAAGCGGCCAAGGGCTATCAGTTGGACAGCCAGCCCTATCAGATCGAGGTGAAGGACGGCGGCACCGCCACCCTGGAGATCACCAACCGGCAGACCGGCAGCGCCATCATCCACAAGATCGACAGCGTGACCGGCAAGGGGATTTACGGCGTGAAGTTCCTGCTTTCCGACGCCAAGGGCAACCCCGTGGGCACCTATGAGAGCGACAATGAGGGGTATGTCTATGTGGACGGCGGGCTTGCGGACGGCAAGTACACCGTCCGGGAGATCGAGTGCGCGGACGGCTATATCCTGGACACCCAGCCCAAGACCATCTATGTGGAGTACGGCGGCTGCACCACCATCACCTGGAAGAACACCGCCGTCACCGGGCAAATCCAAGTGACCAAGACCAGCGCCGACTACAACAGCATGAACGGCTGGCCCGCTGGCACCCCCATCCCCGGCACCGTGTTTGAGATTTACCACTACCGCACCGGGAACCTTGTTGACACCATCCGCACCGACAAGAACGGCGTGGCCGTGTCCAAGCCCCTGCCCCTGGGCCGGTACAAGGTGGTGGAATCCCAGGCCGCTGACTTCTACGCCCTGGACAAGACCCCCATCGACGTGGAGATCGAACACGCTGGGCAGATCGTCAAAGCGGCCATGACCAACAAGAGCCTTTACACCAACGTAGCCATTGAGAAATCCGGCTATAACGAGGTCATGCCCGGTCAGAACATCCGCTACACGTTCTCCAACATCGCCAACAACTCCACCACGGCGCTCACCTCTTTCTATTGGAGGGACACCCTGCCCGTGGAGGCGGTACGGCTGGCGAAGATCACCACCGGCACCTACAACGCCGCTGGCAGCTACAAGATCGTCTACAAGACCAATCTCTCCGGGGCCGACTACCGTGTGCTGGCGGACAGCCTGAACACCCAGCAGAACTATGTGCTGGAGGCGTCCCCCGTGGCCCTGCGGCTGGCGTCCAACGAGTACGTCACAGAGGTGATGTTCGTGTTCGGCGTCGTGCCCGCCAACTTCCGGCAGGTGGAAGCCCCCAAAATTGACTGCACCGTTGTGTCCTGGGCCAAGGGCGGCAGTCAGTTTGTGAACCAGGCGGACGTGGGCGGCGTCTACAACGGACAGTGGATCATGGCGACCACCCGCTGGGTGACGAAGGTCTACGCACCTCCCACGACCCTGCCCCGGACAGGGTATTAAGCATTTCCCCGTGGCCCGCACAGCGGGCCACTTACATACCCATTCGCACATTTGAAACCGCTTGTTTTTTTCTGTACTATGGTGGTGAAAGGAGCTGTTTCAAATGTTCAAATGGATATTCAACCGGGAGAAAAAAGTTTATCTCCAACTGACTGACGAAGAATACCGGCTTATGCGGAAGTATCTGCTGGACTGGCGGAACAAGCTGACCGCCCTGGGCCGGGACGCCTCCCCGGTGAATGAGCTTCTGACAAAGCTGATGGCCTGAAAATAAAGTGTTCCTCCATACATACACCGCTCTTTGTCCGCTGGACACAGGGCGGTGTAAATTTTTGGACAAGGAGGAACCGGCATTGAACATCAGGTATCACTTGCGGCTCTATGAGGAACCGCCCAACCGGGAGAGGGGGCGGGAGCATGGACGCTGACAGCAAGAACCCCATAGAGGGCAGCTATCACGCCGTTTCTCTCTCAGGGGGTAAGGACAGTACGGCCATGCTCCTGCTGATGATCGAACGGGATATGCCCATTGACGTGGTACTGACCGCCGACACGGGTATGGAGTTCCCGGAGATGTATGAACACATGGAGAAGCTGGACGACCTGCTCTACCGGGAGCGCGGCATCCACATCACCACCCTGCGGCACCCCAAAGGCTTTGAATGGCTTATGTTTGAGGAACCGAAGGTAAAGCAGTCCAGCATTGAGAACCGTCAACGGCTGGGGGTATCCCTCTATGGAAACGGCTGGCCCGGTGCCCGTGTGCGCTGGTGTACGGGCCAGTTAAAAACACATCTTATCCACAAAGAGGTGAACCGGCTGAAAAAAGAGCGGAACGCCCTGCACTATGTGGGTATCGCCGCCGACGAACCGAAGCGTATCAAGGATGAACAATATCCCCTGGTGGATTGGGGCATCACCGAAGCCGAAGCCTTGCAGATCAGTTATGACCGGGGCTTTGATTGGGGTGGGCTGTATCGGATATACAACCGCTGTTCCTGCTGGTGCTGCCCCCTCCAACGGATCGGGGAACTGAAAAAACTGCGTACCCATCACCCTGAATTATGGGCACGGCTCCAGGAGATGGACAGGCGAGCTATCGCACAGTTTGGACACAACCCCCTGGGGCAATTCACAAAAAATTGGACAGTGGAACAGTTAGAGCGGAGATTTGCCAACGAGGACAGGCAAATCTCCGTTTCTGATAGAGGGGAGCGATAATCATGGGTAAAGAAAAAGATATGGACAAGGAGTTGTCCGATATGCTGCGGGGCGTTCCGCCGCAAAGCATCTTGATCTCCTTTGACGGTAAGCCTGCCAAATCCCTGGCGGATTATGCAAAGGAGCAGCAGGAAACGGCCCGTCAGAAGAAACGCAGGCCGCGTGATGACCGGGAGAGATGACGGTAATGCCAGACGAAAAACGGATGATAGAAAATTTTGAGATCATCCATGCACTCCAAATCGGGGTGCGTGAGGTGGTGGTGGGCGTCAGCCCGGAGCAGGAGTTCATGTGCTGCTTCTGCACACAGGACGGAATGCGGGAGTATTACGCCGAGGCGATGGCAAGTGACGATTATCTGGAAATTATGGAGCTGTATGCCGACAGGTTGAAAGGACAGGTGGCGGCTTTGCAGGCCCAGCGCAAGACCCTCCATATCCCGCTGGACTTGCTGAACAGCGAACAGTGTTTTCCGCTGAAAGACAGTGACGACATCACCGGCAAGGTGGTGGCGGTCAAGCCAAGTTCTCTCCGCTATGAGTACCGGCGGGCAGACTGCCAGCTTATTCTTGTGACGAATGGCAGCGGAGCGCGGGGCTACTCTCGCGGCACCTCAGTCTATGGCGTCAATGTGTTCACAGGCCGCAGGGATGGCCGGTGGGAGCGCAGGGACGTTTTGGGCGAGGTCAGGCCGGAGTGTATGCCGCAGTGGGCAAAAGACCATTTGCAGGTCATTCAGCGGGAACGGGCGCTGGAAAAGGGTGGGCATGATGCCCGATAAATGGAAGGAGTGTACCATTGATGGAATTGACGTTTCAGACCGCGACCCCTGCGGAGCGGCTTTACTCCGCCAGCCAGAGTATGCAGCTTAAAGGCCAGACGGGGTGCGTCGGACACCTGCGGGCCGGAACAGGCATGGATGCCCAAGGCTTTCTCAAAACGTGGCAGAGCCACCGGCAAGACCTGGACACAGCGGAATTTCAGGCGGAGTTTGAGAGCGTCCTGAATGCCTTGGTGTGCGACGGGCAGTACGGCGGCTTTTTGAAAAGCCGTGACGCCATGCGGGACTTCTGCCAGGAACACCCGGAGAGCGGTTTTGATGACGGTTTCGCGTTCGGTTTCCGGGCGGACACGGCGCAGTATTCCTACCTGATCCGGCTGAACCCCTACAAGGAGGAAGAAAATCTGTCCCTCTACTGCTATCGCCGGGACTGGTTGGACAGCCACATGAAACAGGCTGAAAAGGGCATCCGTTTCATCACCCCGCACTATGAGGAAAAGTTCAGGATCGCGGACGGCGACATGGTGCGGATCAGGTGCCCGGACGGGAGGCAGCTTGACCGGGAATGCCGCTATATCGACGACTGCCATGTGGAGGTGGGCAAAGGCTGGGACAACCTCTATCATATCTGCCAGTTTGCCGAGATGATGGAGCGCAACGGCAACTCTGTGATCCCCCTCAGAAATTCGCTGCCGCTGATGTGCTACGGCAAGGTGCCGGAGAAGCGGGCCATCGTGATGTTTGAGCGGGGCTTTGACGGCTACCGCTCCGCATCCTATGTGACAAAGGGCCGCACCAGCCAGAAACTGGTGGACGAGCTGAACAGCGGGATGGGCGTGAGCAAGGCACAGGCAGCGGCGATGCTGGCAGGGGCCACCCAGGGCTGGGCCACCCCCGCCGCCGACCCGAAGAACTACGACGAACAGGGCCAGCCCATCAAACCCAGGAACCGGGACAGGGGTGATGCCCGGTGAAGGGCGCACCTATTGACAAAGCCCTGTGTGAGTACCTGAAACAATACCGCCGTGGGCAAGAGAGCGCGGCCTCCAGCAAAGAGCTGG
The DNA here is from genome assembly GCA_910583885.1 of uncultured Oscillospiraceae bacterium. GTDB lineage: Bacteria > Bacillota > Clostridia > Oscillospirales > Oscillospiraceae > Pelethomonas. Next base: position 6,984 of record CAJUAC010000102.1, read on the forward strand.
AGGCCGCGTTTCACGTCAAGGGGACGGAGCTGCGTCGGGCTGTCAACCGTCTGCGCTGTGAGGGCTGGCCTATTTGCAGCGACGCCACCGGCTACTTCTACGCGGCGCGGCAGTCGGAGATACAGG
>CAJUAC010000103.1 GCA_910583885.1 uncultured Oscillospiraceae bacterium
TGAGGAATGACAGGAGAGTTGATATAAGTTGAATCAGGGTTGAAATCCGTTGGAACCCTAGAAAACACGGGAGTTAAGTAGGAACAGGCCAGATACGAGCTATCTTATAAAAGTCGGAGCTAAAAAGAGGGCAGATGACAGGTATCTGATATAAGTACACAAGCTATGCAGGGATGCTGCACAAGAGCTGCAAAGGGTAGGTGATAGAGAAAACGACAAGGTAAAAAATCATGATAGGATGTCCCGCATGTGTACACCTGCATATTGCATCCCCTTGTATGGCTCCATGACAGTTATCTCGCCCGAAGACCGAAAGAAAAAGAATCCGCAAATTTATCATCTCCATGATACCGCTGTCGTGTTGATGTGGACAACTCGTGAAAGAAGTAAGACGACATGCTGGGTGCGGGATGTACTCGACAATGTGTGGATTGTGATCAGGAACGAAAGAGAAGATGATTGAAAAGAAAAAGGCCGCCAGGAACAACCTGACAGCCTGAATTGTATCGGAGAGAGTCATCTGGCTGCATGCACCAGGCGTGGGTGTCCGGTCTGGCATCGGAATTGATGATACATCTCTTGCCTAAGATATCGGAATCCCTGAGGAGCTGGAAGCATCCAAAATCCGGTAGGGTACTCATAGACATTGCCGAGACGGTATGCGATAGCTATCTCCTGATCCTGGTAGTATAGATCGTACTGCTTGCGCGTAATACCGCAGCCATCCTTGACGACATCCCATACAGTATCGATATAGCCGACATGGGTACTAATCAGGTCAACCTCGCCAACGATCCGTGATACCGGGGCAGTAGCGTAGATGATCAATCCATCCACCCCTCTGGGTGAGTGGGTGACCTTGCGCAGCTCCCATATCTTGGAGCCATCCCGGTACATATCCCAGTACTGAGGAAGCAAGGGTATCAGAGCAAGCCTCCTGCTCATGGCTGCACCTCCTGATCTGGCATCCATATATTACTGCGGAATCCCCGCTTGGTGGACTTATGCGGCCCAGGAGTGGGAACAATACGTACAGCCCCGACATGATCAGCCAGCCTGCCGGGCGGCATGGTGTCGCGGCGGGCATGCGGCTCGTAGGTCTCCTGGCCGGTCTCGGCGGCCAGCTTGCGGGCCTCTGATCGTCCCCGGTTGATCACCGTATACATCAGGTGCCGGACGTGTTCCACGGCGGCCCAGTTGCGTAATGCCTGGTACACATCCCGGCCCGTGCAAGGCAGGTGCAGCTGGTCGCGCACGATCTCAGCCAGATAGTCCGGAGTTATCTCATAGCGTTGCATGGCATCATCAAGCAGGTGGATGGCCTTGTCCATCTCCGACCAGGTACGGTCCTTGACAGGCGCACAGCCAAGATAAGATGCCAGCCTATTATAGATAGGCACGTAGTGCTCCTGGGTGGCTTTGGTCAGTGACTCGGTGATCCCTGTGGCAGCCCAGACCTCGTCGTGCCTCCAATCCGTCAGGGACGGGAGGGGGCATCCCTGGGACTGGATACGCTTGTAGGCCTTGCCGGCCATAATGGACAGTACGGCAATCTGTCGCTTGGTAAGTGGCTTATTGCTCATGATCGGATTGTTGTTCGGAATTTTGTAAAGCCTTGATCAGTTGTTGCCGCTGCTTGGGTGTCAGATAGACAAGAGTGGCTGTTGCTCCTCCTCTTTCAGTGCCCGTCCAGATAGTCAGCAGGGTTTGGTATCCATAGTCTTTAACCTCAATCTTAGTCATCCCTGGTGCTCCTCTCTACATAGAAAGTCTCCACCTGTCTGATCTCCAACCCCAGCTTGGCGAGCTTGTGAGGCTTGACATGCTGGCGGATCGCGTCCTTGTCAGGAGTCACCTTGGTGACCAGGTACGCCTTGCGGCGCGTAGTCTTGAGCAGGGCGACAATCTTGTCCCACGTCCAGCCCTTGGCGGGCTTGAGGGTGGGCTGCCCCAGACGGTAACCGTAGGTGGTCAGGGCAGTGGTACCGGATTTTCGGCCCTTGGAAAAAAGCTCGTCCCTGCGAGGTGATGCCCATTGCTCGGCCAGTTTGGTGAGCCGGTCAATTTCCCTGGTCAGCTCGCTGATTTTGGGGTCGTGATCTGTGAGCACTTGCTGCATGGCGGTCTCCTTGGCGGCCTGCAAGGTATCCAGCTCGACACCTTTGCGGGCGATGTCGTCCAGAGTCTGATAAAATTCAGCCTTATCCTTAATAACCTGCTGGTCGGTTGCTTTAGTGGTTGTGCGTATTTTACCCATTGTTGCGTGTATGTTGTTTGTTAAGTTGTTTGCGTTTCCTGGCCAGCATGTCGACGACATGCTGCCAGGTGAGGTCTGGCGTGGCGCTGAGCCACTCCAAAAATCTCTCTCCATCTACAGGGACGTAGCGCTCGCCGAGATGCTCCAGGCGGATGGCGATCATGCCCGGCCAGCGGGGGTCGCAGACTTCCCAGTGATCACACGCGCCGGGGAAACGGGAGAGTTGCAGGCCGATGAGATAGGCCAGTGTATTGGGATCATAGGTCATGGCTGGTCAATGTAGATGTAGACGGGAGGAATGGGATTAACAGGTTCGGCTCTATTGATCAGCTTGTGTACCAGATCATCGGATGAAAGATGATTGCCGTGATTGGCGCGGTTCAGCTCTGAGCGGATGCCCTCAGTCATGATTCTTCGGCACTCCGGGCAGACCGCATAGGTCTGCCCATGGCGCTGGATGATCTCCAGGCGAGCGTGCCGGTGGTAATAGCAGTAGATGTCCTCATTCATGGCGGCCCTCTTTGGAAGCATCAAAAAAGCGAGGCAGGAAACGCTTACTCAGTTCTCCCGTGTTGCGATTAAGGTGCGCGTTGATGCCGGAGATATCGTGCATGAAGTTGAAGTTATCGGCCTGTTCCATATCGGCGAGCTTTAACGGACACCCGTTGCAATGACATGCTTCCAGGTCCATCTGGATATCCAGCTCATCGACGTCGGTATTGCCGTATTTGCGGTAAAGGGCGACAGCCCGCTTGGCGATGCGTTCAATGATTTCGCGCTCTTCTGTAGTGGCTGTAAATAAGTCTTTCATTGTTTGCCCTCCTGTTTGCGATTGATGACATCGGTCATTACCTCGCCGATGGCGTCCGTGTTGCTGGCAATGACCGTCTTGAGCAGCGCGTCGATACGTGACGCCGGCGTTTCGTGGTCGGCCGCCCGGAGGGGTTCGCTGTAAATAGCCAGCCCTTGCTTGCCCGTGTCCGTGATGACATCCTCAATATGGAGGATATAATGGCCGCCTCTGGGGGCCGGCTTGACATTGGGGGCTTGCTGCCCCCTGTCCTGTTGATGGTTGGTGTTGTACATGATAATGGTGTTATTGGTTGGAAGCTGAGTCAGGCTGGTCGGCCTCGGACGGACCGACGGTGATACTGGCCAGGCGGATATTGCCCAGCAGGGTGTGCAGATGAGATATGGCCAGATTGAGGGTGTCATAGTCCGTTTTGGTCAGGAGAGCCACCTTGCAGTGGCTGACCCGTTCAACATGGATATGCTGAGTGATGTAAAGCAGCTGACGGTGCCGTTCCCACTGCGCCTCGCTCAATACCGGGATGAGTTCCAGGGAAAGGCTGTGATGCGTGGTGATGAGGGTGTCGAGGTCAGCCAGGCGGAGGACCACATATCGGGTGCCTCCCAGGTCAACGATGGTGTACTTGATCGTCTTCTTGCGCATGGTATGAGGCAGTTGGTAATTAAATATCCTGCACGAGCATGGCGTCTCGCAGCAGAGTGAGGTCCCGCAGGATCTGGGGCAGCCGCTCGGAGGCATCGGTGAGGGCTTGGCAGATATCGCCCAGGGCGACTGGATCGGTCGTACCAATGGCTCCCCATGTTGCCATCGCCGTGTTGACGAGGGTGGCCAGTTGAGGGATGCTATCGCCAATCCGGATGGCGGCCAGGGTTTCCGGGGGGATCGTGATGGTGTGCACGTTTGTGTTGATGTCTTGTTGCATGTTTGTTTATTGTTTGGGGTTACACGTATTCCGGCATCTTGCCGGCTTCCATTTCTTCAAGCTTTTTGACGGCGGCCAGGTAGTAGTCCCAGGTGAGGTCAACCCCGGCATTGTTGGCGGCCTCCACCCCCTTGCGCAGGCGTTTGGTGGTCTTGCCGAATCCGTACAGGTTGGCCTGCTGCTTGAGGGTGGCCAGCATGGCCCGGCTGGGGGACGGATAGCCGTAATAAGTCCACAGGGTTTCCAAGTCGCGGGTCTCGATATGGTCCGGGAGGCGGTAGATATTGGCCGCCCCGCGCTTGGAGGTCTGCTCCAGGATGCCTTTCCACTTGTCATTTTTTTCGACGTACTCGGCCAGCACGGGCGTGCCCACCAGGAGCATGCCGCACTGGGTCTCGTCGTAGATCTCCCTCAGCTGTTCAATGCCCTTGCGTCCGGTCTTGTCGCTGTCCAGCGCGTGGTGGATCTCGTCGACAATGAGCAGGTGCTCCGGAGTCAGGCGGTTGACAATCTTGGCAATCTGGAACTCGGTGTTGCCCTTGACCGACAGGCCTAATTGGGCGGCAATGCGATAGAGCAGCCGTCCCGGACTGGTGACCACCGGGCAGCGCACCAGAATAACCGTACCGGGGTGGCGGCGGGCGTACTCCTTGAGCGCCCAGGTCTTGCCCCACTGCGTCTTGCCCACCAGCATGGAGGCGTACTGGTTGACGTGGGTCAGCTCGGCAATCTGCATCACGTAGCGCGCCAGAGCCGTCTCAATAAACGGGCCATCCGAGGTTGACTGCTGGCGCAGGGCCAGCAGGCCGCACAGGTCATCAAGCTTGGAAAGATGAGGGCCGGTCGGGGCCTGGTAAGCGCCAATCAGCAGGCGGTGCATGACCGTCGTGCTCACCGGCAGCTTGTCGGCCAGCGTGCGCAGCGTCCAGTCATGATCCACTGCGTAGTTGATCAGGTCGGTGAGCATCTTTTTGTGCGCCGGTTTGTACGGCGTATCCTGGATGCGGTCCAGATACCTGCTCAGGTTGGCATTGTTGTTGATTTTGGTAATATCGTCCATATTGTTATTATTGTGTCTGTTATGTTATAAAAATCTTACATCGGGCAGCTCGTGGGGCAGCTCGTCGTCATTGCTGCCGCTGGCGGGAATGAGGCTGATGTCCGGCATGGACTCGGCCGCCGCCGTAGCTGCCCTGGTCACGGCCCGCTTATCGGCAGGAGTGGGGGTGATAGAGTATGCCTGGGCGTACTCGGCTGCCGTCACCGGCTTGCCTTCCATCAGGCGCCTGTTGTGCTCGCGCTTGCGGACGATATCCGCCTCGGTGTTGGCTCCGATGATGCGGGCATATTCCAGCTGCTGCTCTCGATATCCGGCAGCCTTGCCCATGGCCTGCTCCACGGCGTGCGTATCCGCCGTGCAGACCCTCTGCACGAGGGAGGCCGTCCCAATGACGCGCCCGTCCTGCCCGCAGATAAATAGCTGGTTGTCATCGTAGGGATTGACGTATCCCTGGTACGTGCCGTGGGCCAGGACCCGGACGGCTCCGTCAGGAGTCGCCACGCGGGCCTCGTAAATCAGCTCCTCGTCCCGGATGGCCTTGTCGCGCATCCGGATGTAGGCGCTGGCCACCTTGATCGGGCGGGCCATGTCCGTGCCCAGGATCTGGCAGATGCACCAGGGGGGCAGCTTGATGAGCCTGTTGCCCGGTTTGTCCTCCTCGCAGGCCCATGCCTCGGTGGGACTCATCCGGCGGCGGCGCACCAGGTCTGCCCCGGTCTCACAGGCGGTCCGGATTATCTGGGCGGCCATGGACGGCTCCACTTCGCAGGACGGAGTCCAGGGGGCGGAGGGCGAGAGGCGCAGCTCCTCGACCATGAATCCGCATCGCTCCCAGCCCTCCAGCCTGTGGTCGGTGCGGGCGTTGATATCGCTGACAATCTTGGTCAACTCGCGGCTCAGCTCATCCATGGTCAGCATGTAGTGTTGCATCCGTCCGGCCTTGTCTGCGGGCAGCTTGTCCATCGCCTTGATGAGCTGCTCCTCGGCGCGTACCAGCCCGTGCAGGGTTTCCGGGGGAGTGCGGTCATGGCCGGTAGCTCCGGGCAGGTGGCTGAGGCGGTTGTGCTGCAGGTTGTGGTAGCTTTCCAGTGCCGCCTTATGGCGCGGGTTGCCCACGCCACGGCCGCCGTGGCCCTGCTTGAGCGTCTGGCGCACGCCTCCGATGCCGGAGCGGTCCACCTTGATCAGGCCGCCGCTGGCGTGGTACAGCAGCTCCTCCAGCTCCTTGCTGATGGCCGCCGTTCCGTTTTCAACGACGAGGGTGGTGCCTCGCGGGGAGTATCCGACGGTAGCCCCCCACAGGGCCAGGATGCAGCGCATGTCCCGCTGGTTAAGATGAATCATCCTGCCCGTCTCCTCGTCGCGGCGGCGGATTTTTTGCCCCCACGCCACACGCTTGCCTGTCAGGTACTCCAGCACGCCCAGCTGCAGGGGCTGGCCCTTGTCGCGGCCGGAAAGCGCCATCAAGTCAAGCCAGACGTCGTCAAAGAGGAAATGACTGCCCAGCCAGAGTCCCTCGCGGGTGGCCAGCACCTGCGCCAGCTGGGGCGCGGCGGCACGGATGCCCTGCTTGAGCGCCACCGTCTCCAAAGACTGGGGAGCGAGCCTTTGCAGGTTGCGCAGGCTCCAGCCGGAGGGGACGCGCGGCCAGCCCGGCCAGTCCTCATAGCCGGGGATGGTGTCGCGCCGCTCCGTCCAGGTCTTGAGCAGGTGCTGGCGGGCCGTGGGGATGCCTCCGTTGCGCTGGCACTTGGCGCAGAGGCCGTGCCAGTAGGCAAGGAATTTGCTGAGGGTGACGCGGCTGCGCGCCTGTATTTTACGGTAGCGGCGGTCCACCAGGGAGAGGGGATTGCCGCCGCTGTTGCGCCAGATGTCATACCAGCGGCGCATGGTCACCGGGGAGATGCCGCAGAGGGCGGCAGCATCCCGGATAGCTCCCTGCTGCCCGCCATAGCAGGCGCTGGCCTCCCTGATGCGCTTGCAGGCCGCATAGA
>CAJUAC010000104.1 GCA_910583885.1 uncultured Oscillospiraceae bacterium
CTCATAACGGTCACAAATCGGGCCAGCGTTGCCGAAAGCGATCTGGCGGCCCCTGTGAAGCCAGAGGACCTTGTTGCAGAGCTCGCGGATCTGCCTGAGGGAGTGGGAGACGAGGATGGTGGCTGCGCCGCCATCAATGATCTCCTGCATCTTCCTCGCGCTCTTGTCCTGGAAGGCGCCGTCGCCGACACTGAGCACCTCATCCAGGATCAGGATCTCCGGCTGAACCAGCGAGGCAATGGCGAATGCCAGGCGGGACTGCATGCCCGTGGACAGCTGCTTGAAGGGCCGCTCCGCGAACTCCCGCAGGCCCGAAAAGTCCAGGATCTGCCCATACGTCGCATCCATGAACTCCCGGGTGTACCCCAGCATCGCCCCCCGCAGGTAGGCGTTCTCCCGCACCGTCAGATCCCCGTCAAACCCAGACGCCAGCTCCAGCAGCGCGGAGATGCCGCCATGGCGCTCAATGTGCCCCGCCCGGGGCTCCATCACACCCGTGATGGCCTTGAGCAGGGTGGACTTGCCCGCGCCGTTGGTCCCGATGATCCCCAGCATGTCCCCCTCCAGCAGCTCAAAGGACACATCCTCCACTGCCAGGAAGGTCTCCACATGGTACTGGTGCTTCAGGTGCCGCATGGTCCACTCCTTCAGCCCAATATCCTTGAAATCCCCTATCTTGTAGCTAATCGAAACATGGTCGGCTTTCAGCATTGTTCTCATCATATGGCCTCAAACATAATACAGGAATTCGTGGTTGTACTTTTTGTACATATACGCCCCCAGCACAAATACAGCGGCAGCGTAGCCCGCCGCCAGCAGGTGGAACTGGGGCGTGGGGATGGCCCCATCTATCACGACCTTGCGGAAATAGCGGATGAACAGGTAGAGCGGGTTGAGCAGGAATGCGCACTGTACGGTGTAGCTGTAGCTGTCAATGGTGTAGAAGATGGCGGACAGCCACATGATCAGCTGGGTCAGGATCCCCCACAGGTACTGCATGTCCCGGAAGAACACAAACAGCGCCGACAGGATCAGCCCAACCCCCAGGTTGAACACAATCAGGCACCCCACCGGGTACACCAGCAGGAAAAAGCGCCAGGTAAAGGGGATGCCGTCAATGGCCGCGAAGGTGAAGAAGATCAGCAGTGTCAGGCCGAAATTAATCAGCGAGGACACGTTCTGGGACAGCAGGAACAGGTACTTGGGCACATTCACCTTGGTAAAGATCCCCGCATTCCCCACCAGGGAGTTCATCCCCAGGTTGGTGGCGTCGGTGAAATAGGAAAAGATCAGCTGGCCGGCGAACAGGTACACCACATAGTGGTCCACGTTGCTGCCAAAGAAGTTGCTGAACACCAGCCACATAATCACCAGGTTCATCAGCGGGGAGAGGATGCTCCAGGCCATGCCCAGGATCGTGCGCTTGTACTTCTTGGCGAAGTCCCGCTTCACCAGCTCGCTGAAAAGGAATTGATGCTGTCTGAGCTTTTGCAGTATCATAAGCCATCCCTGCCGCGCCACTCACGCAGGGTGTCGCGCAGGATCACCTCCAAAGGAATTTGGGGCGCCCAGCCGGTATCCCGGCTGAGCTTGGTGTGGTCACAGCAGATCACCGGGGTATCGCTGGGACGGAGCCTGGCGGGGTCCTGCACCACAGGGATGGCACACTCCGCCATAGCGCACAGTTTCTCCAGGATCTCCTGGGCGCTGTACGCCACGCCGGAGCCCACGTTGTACACCTCGCCCGGCCGCCCCTTCTCCGCAATCAGCCGGTAGGCACGCACCACATCCCTCACATGGGTGAAGTCCCGGCGCGCAGTGAGGCTGCCCACCTTCAGCGCCTCCGCCTGCCCCCGCTCCACCCGCACAATCCCGGCGGCAAGGTCCGGGATCAGGAAGCCCAGGCGCTGCCCTGCCCCGCCGTGGTTGAAGGAGCGGGTCATGCAGATATCCATGCCATAGGCGCGCACGTAGACCTGGGCCAGCTCCTCCTGGGCCTTCTTGGACACGGCATAGGGGGTCTGCGGGTTTGTGCCCAGGCTCTCGCTGACCAGCTGGCCCGCCCCGCCCAGACTGCCGTACTGGTCGGAGGAGCCCACCATCACCAGCCGCACCGACGGGTCAAACGCCCGCACCGCCTCCAGCAGGTTCAGCGCCCCGATGACATTAATCTCCATGGTCCGCCGGGGGATCTGCCAGGACCTGGCCACGTCCGCCTGGCCCGCCAGATGGAACACCGCGTCCGGCCTCGCCTGCCCCACTGCCCCCCTCATCTGCTCCGGGTCCAGCAGGTCCGCCTGGAGCACGCCCACGCCGCCCTGCACGTCCAGGCCCAGCACCTCATAGCCGCTGGACTCCAGCTCCCGCCGCAGGTACTGCCCCACAAACCCCTGGCTCCCAGTGACCAGCGCCCTCACCGCGCCGCCTCCCGCTTGGCCAGCTGGAGGTCGTGCTCCGCCATTATGGCGCACAGCTGTGCGCAGCTGGTCCGCAGGGGGTCCCAGCCCAGCACCGTCTTCGCCTTCGTGGGGTCGCCCCACAGGTTGTCCACATCCGTGGGCCGGAACCATGCCGGGTTCACCTCCACCAGCACCCTCCCTGTGGCCTTGTCAATGCCCTTTTCCTCCAGGCCGCTCCCGCGCCACTCCAGCGCAATCCCGTCGTGGGCAAAGGCCAGGGTCGTGAACTCCCGTACCGTGTGCTGCTCCCCGGTGGCAATCACAAAATCCTCCGCCTTCTCATGCTGCAGCATCCGCCACATGCACTCCACGTAGTCCTTTGCGTACCCCCAGTCCCGCTTGCTGTCCAGGTTCCCCAGCTCCAGCTTCTCCTGCAGGCCGCAGGCGATCCGCCCCGCAGCCAGCGTGATCTTCCGTGTCACGAAGTTCTCTCCGCGCCGCTCCGACTCGTGGTTGAACAGGATCCCGTTCACTGCGAACATCCCGTACGCCTCCCGGTACTCCTTCACCATCCAGTACCCGTACTGCTTGGCCACAGCGTAGGGGCTGTAGGGGTGGAAGGGCGTCGTCTCCCGCTGGGGCACCTCCTCCACCTTCCCATACAGCTCCGACGTCGACGCCTGGTAGAACCTGCACGTTTTCTCCATCCCCAGGATCCGGATCCCCTCCAGCAGGCGCAGCACACCCAGCGCGTCCACGTCCCCGGAGTACTCCGGCACATCAAAGCTCACCTGCACATGGCTCTGGGCCGCCAGGTTGTACACCTCGTCCGGCCCCACCTGCCGCAGGATCCGGATGATGCTGCTGGAGTCGCTCAGATCCCCGTCGTGCAGCCTAATCTTCCCCAGCAGATGGGCAATCCGCTCCGTGTTCGCTACCGATGCGCGACGCGTCATCCCATGTACCTCGTACCCCTTCTCCAGCAGCAGCTCCGCCAGGTACGACCCGTCCTGCCCTGTGATCCCTGTTATCAGCGCCTTCTTCATATAGCAATGCTCCTATTCCTGTTGTGTTCGGTGTCCATCCTTTTCTTTTCCAAAAGAAAAGGATCAAAAGAAAATTGCACAGGCCCCCTATCCAGGGGTTCTAGTTCTTTTTGATTCTTTTTCTTTTAAGAAAAAGAATGGCTGCCCTATAAATACTCCCGCCTGTTGCAGATTTTAAGGTTTTCCAGCACCTTCTTGATATCGCCGGCGTGGCCCTTCTCGCAGATGAGCAGCGCATCCTCGCTGTCCACCACGATCATATCCTCCAGGCCTACGGCTGCGATCAGCTTCCCGCTGCCCTGGATGGTGGTATTCCTGGTGTCCACTGTCACCACGTTCCCCTCCACCACGTTCCCCAGCTCATTGCTCCGCTTGATCCGCCCCACTGCCAGCCACGACCCCACGTCGTCCCAGCCGAACGCACCGCTGAGGATGTAGATGCCCCCAGCCTTCTCCATCACCCCGTAGTCGATGGACTCCGCCGGGAGCTCCTGGAACTCCCGCTCCAGCACCTGCTCCTCCGCCTCTGTGCCAATGGACTCCCCGATCCTGCACAGCCCCTGGTAGGTCTCCGGGAGATAGGCCTGCAAATTCTTCAGGATGGTGGAGGTTTTCCAGATGAACATCCCGCTGTTCCACAGGTACTGCTCCGACGCCAGGTACGCCTTTGCCGTCTCCAGATCCGGCTTCTCCACGAACCGCTCCACCGCAAAGGCGCGGCCCAGCCGCTCCTCCGGCTGGAATTTGATATATCCATACCCCGTCTCCGGGCTGTCCGGCGCGATCCCCAGCGTCACCAGGTGCTCCCCCTGCTCCGCCACCTCGCACGCGTCCGACAGCGTGTTCAAAAACAGGGATGTATACTTGATTAAATGGTCCGAGGGCAGCACCATCATCACCGCGTCGCCATACTTTTTCGCCATGTACACTGCCCCCAGCCCGATACATGGCGCCGTGTTCCTCCCCACCGGCTCGCACAGGATGTTCCCCTCCGGCAGGCTTGGCAGCTGCTCACGAACCAGCGCCTTGTAGCTGCGGTTGGTCACGATGAAGATGTCCTCCAGCCCCACCAGCGGCTGGATCCGCTCCACTGTCAGCTGGAGCATCGTCCGCCCGTCGTCCGTCAGCGACAGGAACTGCTTGGGCATGTTCTGCCGGCTCCGCGGCCAGAACCGCTCCCCACGCCCTCCTGCCATGATTAACGCTGTCTTTTTCATCTCCTTGCCCTCTCCCTATCCCCCAAGCCCCCGGCACAGCGACGCCAGCCGCTCTGCCGAGGTTTCCCAGGTGTATTTTTTCGCTTGTATGGTCCCCGCACGGGCCAGCCCCTGGGCATACGCCCTGTCCGACAGCACCCGCCAGATCCCCGCCGCGATGCTCTCCACCTCCAGCGGGTCCACCTGCTCCGCCGCCTCCCCCACCACCTCCGGCAGGGACGCCGCTGCCGCGCATACCACCGGGCAGCCACATGCCATCGCCTCCAGCGGCGGCATACCGAACCCCTCGTACAGCGAGGGGAACACGAACACGCTGGCATTCTGATACAGCGCCTTCTTCTCCGCCCCGCTGACATACCCTGTGAACACCACAGACCCTCTGTGCCGGATGCTCCGGGCCGCCGCCCGGATCTCCCCATCCCCCCATCCCGGGCCGCCGGCCAGGACCAGCTGGTGGGGGATCCCATAGCGCCCCTTTAACAGGTCAAAGGCCCGCAGCAGGCGGGCAATATTTTTTCGCGGCTCGATTGTCCCCACGAACAGCACGTAGGGCTGTCCTATCCCCCATTTCCCCCTGCAGGACGCAAATTCTGCCGCCTCTGCTGCCAGAGACGGCGCCGGGCTCACCACCGCGATCTTTTCCCACGGCACACCCAGCTCCTCCGCGATCTCCCTCCGGGAAAACTCGGAGATCGTCACAATCCGGCTGCTCCGCTCCACGCTGTACCGGATGCCCCCCACAATCCGCTCCAGGTTCCGGGCCTCCATCGTCTCCGGGTACCGCAGGTACGTCAGGTCATGCACCGCCGTGACGGCCTGCCCGTTGACCCGCGGCGGCACGATATAGTTGAAAAAAATGCTCACATCCGCCTCACCGAAGAGGCTTCCATAGGGCACCGGCAGCCTGTCCCATATCCGCCGGTACAGCCCGTAGGGCATCAGCCGGCTCTCACGGATGGGCATACGGATCCCTGCCAGCGCCTCACGGTTGTCGTTCCGGCCCAGGAAATTGAACAAATTCCCGCAGAACTCCAGCCCTTCCCCGCTCTTCAGCCGCTTTGCCAGCTCATATGTGTACAGCCCGATGCCCGAGCGCCTCCCGCAGCACGGCTGTATTTCCAGCGCCACCTTCATCGCCCCTGCACTGCCTTTTCTATGATTTCTCCCAGCCGCTCCGCTGACGCCGCCCAGGAGTACCGCCGGGCATTTTGCTGCCCCTTCTCCCGCAGCGCCTCCGCCACCCCCGGGTCCTCCAGGACATGCAGCAGACCCCGGCAGATCCCCTCCACATCATAGGGATCCACGTACTCCGCACCCTCTCCGCCTACCTCCGGCAGCGCGCTGTTCCTGCTGGTCAGCACCGGCGTCCCGCACGCCTGCGCCTCCAGGACCGGGATGCCGAACCCCTCGTACAGGCTCGGGAACGCGAACAGCTCCGCTGCCGTGTACAGCGCCGCCATGTCCTCATCCGGCACATACCCGATGAAGTGGATGGCCTCTCTGCAGCCCACCCCCTCCAGGGCCCGGGCCTTGTCAAACTTCCATCCCTGTTCCCCTGCGATCACCAGGTGGTGGGGGATGCCCTGTCCCTTTGCCAGGTCAAAGGCCCGCAGCAACCGCTCCAGGTTCTTACGCGGGTTAAAGTTCCCAACGAACAGAATATACCGCTCCGGCAGGCGGTACTTCCTCCGCAGCGCGGACAATACGTCCCCGCTCCTCACCGGCCCCATCCACGCCGGGCTGGCGCAGGGCACCACCTCGATCTTTTCCGCCGGGACACCCAGCAGCTCCACCAGCTCCCGCTTCGTGAACTCTGAGATCGCTATATACCGCTCCGCGCGGCGCTTCACGTACTGGTATTGCAGCCGCCACCACACCACGCGTGTCGCCTGGTACGTGCCCTTTAACCGGTACACCGCCAAATCCGTTACTACCGGGACCAGAACGCAGCTGCCAGGCAGGAAAAATGGTGTCTTCGAGTCTGTTGTCAGCAGCACTGCCTCCCTGCAGTACCGGCGCCCCAGCTGGAAGCTCTGGAAATACATCCGCCCCAACCCCTGCCCGTGGCGCCACGGCGCCCGGATCTGCTCCGTATCCGCCCCTGCCGGGAACTCCGGGCTGTCCGCCGCCAGGACAACCTGGCTCCTTCGCCTGCTGCACGACACATACCTGCCAAACAGCTCCCGCACCACGACCCCTATCCCCGTGCTGTTCCTCTTATATTGCAGCGCGTTCACCACTATCTTCACGCTTCATCCCACCCGATCTCCAGCTGCTCCTGTTCCAGCAGCCGGCTGTGGGCCTGCT
>CAJUAC010000105.1 GCA_910583885.1 uncultured Oscillospiraceae bacterium
TTCTCTATGGTCTTTTCTTGATTTACAAGTGCAACCACATGGCGCTTTTCGCCGTCGTTGTCAGCAACGACTTGTAGCGCAACGTTTCGCACGATTTTTGAACGAATGCGCCTCGTCCACAAAGAGCCGGTCCACGCCCAACTGCTCAAAGGTTATCACATCGTCCTTGCGCTCTGTGGCTTGCAGCTTCTCCATCCTCGCCTCCAGCGATCTGCGGGTCTTTTCCAACTGCTTGATGGTGAAGCTCTCGCCCCGCATGGCCTTCATCTCCGCTATGGCGTCGGTGATCTCGTCGATCTGCTCCTGCAAGATGCGCTCCTGCCGCTCGGCGGATATGGGTATCTTCTCGAACTGCGAGTGGCCGATGATAACGGCGTCATAGTCGCCGGTCGCTATCCTCGCACAGAACTTCTTGCGGTTGGCCGTCTCAAAATCCTTCTTGGAGGCCACCAGTATCTTCGCGCTGGGGTAGAGCCGCAGGAACTCGCTGGCCCACTGGAGGGTCAGGTGGTTCGGCACGACAAAGAGGGACTTCTGGCACAGCCCCAGCCGCTTCGCCTCCATAGCCGATGCCGCCATCTCAAAGGTCTTGCCCGCGCCCACTTCGTGGGCAAGCAGGGTGTTCCCGCCGTAAAGCACATGGGCGATGGCCCCCCGCTGGTGTTCCCGCAGGGTGATGTCCGGGTTCATGCCGCCCAGGACGATGTGGCTCCCGTCATACTCACGGGGGCGGGTGCTATTAAACAGCTCGTTGTAGGTCCTGACTAAATCCTCCCGCCGCCTGGGGTCACGCCACACCCAGTCCCGGAAAGCGTCCTTGATGGCCTGCTGCTTCTGCTGGGCAAGGGTGGTCTCTTTCTTGTTCAGTACCCGCTTCTGTTTCCCGTCCACATCCTCATAGGTGTCGTAGATGCGGACATCCCGGAGGTTCAGGGTGTCCTCCAAAATGCGGTACGCGCTGGCCCGGTCTGTGCCGTAGGTCATATAGGCCGTGACATCGTGCCGCCCTGTGGCGTTCTTGCCCGTGACCTGCCACTCGGCGGTGGAGGGGGAGTAGTTCACCTGTACCGCGCTCCGAAGCCGCCACGGGGTGTCAAAGGTCTCCTCCATGAACTGCTGGATATAGTCCTTGTCGATCCAGGTGGCGCCCAGGCGCACATCGATCTCAGAGGCGTCCAGGTCTTTGGGCTGCGCCTGTTCCAGAGCCGCCACATTGACGGCGTAGGCGGGGTCAGTGGCCGCTGCCATCCTCGCCACCATCAGCTTGTCCCGGACATTGCCGGAGAGGTAGTCGTCAGCGGTGTGCCAGCCCCGGAGGGGGTCGTCCGCCACAGCCTCACGGGGGTCACGGAAGATCACGCCCTGCAATTCCTCTGTGATGCGCCCGTACTCTCCGGGCGTCCCCAGCAGCTCGGACATGAACCGCAGATCGACCCTGCCCCGCTCCCCGATGGAGACCGCCAGCGCCTCGCTGGGCGTGTCCACGCTGGTGATATGGCGTTCCGGGCGGATGGTCCTTTTGGTGAACATATCCGCCTTGCTCTCCAGCCGCCCGTCCTCGTCAATGTTCTCCAGAGAACAGAGCAGATAATAGGAGGAGTCCTCGTCAAAGACCCTCGCGTTTGCGCTGGAATTGATGGTCCCGAATTTTGCGTAAAAGGCATCATAGGCGGCGTTCAGCTCCGCCTGCTTCGCCTGGATGTCCTCATCCGGGTAGTCCTCAAGCTGGTACTGGATCAGGTCGTTCACGATCTGCCGCAGGCCGATCATCCCGGCCACGCGCCCCTTTGCCGTGTCGCTCAGCTCCACGGGCTTCATGACGCTGTTCTCCCGGAAGTAGACCTCCCCGTCCACCAGGGCATAGGAGAAGTTCTTCACATCCGGGTCGGCGGGGATGGCGCCCCGTTCGGCGGCCTCGTCCGCGATGTCCGCCTCGTCCCGCTCCACCGCCTGATAGCTGCCGTGGATATGGGAAACGGCCTCCCGGAGCTGTTCCGCAAGGTCGGCGCCGGGAGTGGGGGCAACGGTGCATTCCTCCCGCCCGTACTGTGTGCTTTCGGTCGTCAGCTTGCCCAGCACCATCTCAGGATGGTCCACAAAGTAGCTGTTGAGGGTGAGGCCCTCCGGGGTCTGCCCCAGGTGTACCCAGTCCGGCTCGATGTCGATGGGGCGGTCCCGCTTTTGCAGGAACAGGATGTCCGAGACCACCTCCGTCCCGGCGTTGGCCTTGAATGCGTTGTTGGGCAGGCGCACCGCCCCCAGCAGCTCCGCCCGCTGCGCGATATACTTCCGGGCATCGGGGCTTTTGGCGTCCATCGTGTAGCGGCTGGTGACAAGGGCCACCACGCCGCCCGGACGCACCTGGTCGATGGCCTTGGCAAAGAAATAGTTGTGGATGGAGAAGCCCAGCTTGTTATAGGGCTTGTCGTTCACCTTGTAGTCGCCGAAGGGTACATTCCCGACACAGAGGTCGAAGAAGTCCCGCCTGTCGGTGGTCTGGAAACCGGCCACCTTGATGTCCGCCTCCGGGTACAGCTTCTGGGCGATGCGCCCGGTGATGGAGTCCAGCTCCACACCGTAGAGGCGGCTGCCCGCCATGCTGTCCGGGAGCAGGCCGAAGAAATTGCCCACGCCCATCGAGGGTTCCAGGATGTTGCCGGTGGTAAAGCCCATATTGCCCACAGCCTCATAGATAGCCTTGATGACGGTGGGGCTGGTGTAGTGGGCGTTCAGGGTGGACGCTCTGGCGGCGGCGTATTCCTCCGGGGAAAGGGCGGCGTACAGTTCCCTGAACTCGCCTGCCCAGCTATCCTTTTTTTCATCAAAGGCATCCGCCAGACCGCCCCAGCCCACATAGCGGGAGAGGACCTCCTGCTCCTCCGGCGTGGCGTCCCTGCCGTCGAACTCCAGCTCATGCAGGAGGTTGATGGCGTCCATGTTGGCCCGGAACTTCGCTTTGGGGCCGCCCTCACCCAGATGGTCGTCCGTGATGCGGAAGTTATGGGCGGCGGGCTGTTGGGTCTGTTCCGGCTCCCCGAAGTGGAGCTTTTCAACGACCACATCAAAGGGCAGGCCGTTCTTGTCGCCGGGGTAGATGGTCTCGGTGGTGGCGGTCACTGCCGGCCCGGTCTCTGACTTCGGTGTATTTTGCGCTGAAGTCTGTCCAGTTTCTAACTTCTCCGCATTTTGTGGCGAAGTCGGCTCAGGCTCCAACTTCGGACCAGGTTGGTCTAAAGTTACATCCGCCGCCCCTTTTTCATGTGCGCTGCGGGCAGACTGGCGGGAAAGGCTGTCCCGTTCCTGACGATACAGTGCGCGCAGAGCGGATGTTACCTCATCCCAGCGGAAAAAGCGGGCGTCTTTTTTGTTTTCGTCATTGTCCAGGATGGTGATCTCCACGCCGTTCATGGAAGAAGAAAAATCCGCCGTCTCCCCGGTCACAAGCGGGATGGTATCGGAGTTTCCGGCGAGCAGTTCGGACAGGCGCAGCGCGATATGCCCGGTGTCATCGCCATCGCTCATCCATGAGAAGATCAATGACCTCTCATCATCGTTCAGCAGCCCGCCCTCGGTGGTGATCAGTTCCCACAGGTCGCCATCGACTGTATCAGGAGCATCGGATGGGTCGCCCGTGATGGGGCGGCTGCGCTCCGGCACATCCCCCTCTTTTGGAACGGTATCCCCCTGAATGGCGGTCTCCTCCCGTTCGGCGATCCGCTCCACATCTGCTATGACCTGTTCCACAAAGGGGCTGGGGCTGCCGCTCTCCAATTCCCTGCGGACAGCAGCGGTGTCAATGTCCTCAAAGTTATCCAGTTCCGCCTCCGTGAAGAAGGCATCCTTTTGGATGAGCTGGGCGATGCGGCTCTGCACTTCCTCCCACGGCAGTTCCGTGGATTCAGGACTCCCGGCGCGGACAATGAAAGGGGTCCCGCCCTCGCTGCCGCCGTACTCGCCGGAGAGCCATTCGGCGGCGTCTCTGTCTCCCGCGTGGTCTTTCATATAGCGGACAACGGCGCGCTTGCTCCCAGCATCCCCATTCCATGCGCGGAGGGCATCGTCAATATCGTCCTGGGAAAGGGGGCGCAGCAGTTCGTGGAGCCGGGGATAGGTTTCGTCTACGACCTCCTGATGCAGACGGCGGTGGAACTCCGGCACATCCGAATAGAGCCGGATAAGCTGCATATCGCCGGAAGCAAGGATGGCGCGGCGGATAGCGGCATTTCCCTCCATCACGGCGTTTTCCTGGTCAGAGTGGCCGCAGGCGTTGCGGTAGCGCATATCCTCCATGACGGCAGCCGCTACTACCGGCTTGTATCTTTCATACTGCTCCCGTATAGTGGGGGCCTGTGTCTCCGGCTGCCGGCCCTCACGCTCCGCCAGCGTCTTTTCCGCACGTTCCCGGACTTCATCGCTGATGGACAGCGAGTACATCCCAGATGCTGTGGAAAAGCCCACGTTGTTGAAAACATAGTCAACATCCGCTTCTTTCAGCCCGCCGGCGGTAAAATAGCTCTCCCTTGCGGGTATTTCGCCCACCTTGCCAAACGCTATCTCATGGTTCAGCCCGGTCTCCAGGTGGGCGTGTATCTTGCCGTCCACCGCCAGCGTCACATAGTACCAGCCACGATACCCGCCGTTCTCCGCACCCGAGTCATCGTATAATTCCACGTTCAGCAGGGTATATGGTTTCAGGCCCTTCCGGGCGGCGACCTCATTGTCCCTGGCCTCCCGTACACGGAGAGCGGCAAGGGCCGTTTCCTTTGCCTCCGCTACGATCTCCGGGTTATACCGCGTCAGGACAGCGTTGACAAGCTCATTCTGCACCTTTGCGGTTTTTGCTTTTGGGGTGCTGTCATTGCCGATGCCCAGGGTCGCCCCGTTATCAAAACGGATATAAATATCGCTGGTCCCCCGCCATTTGCCGGAACAGGGTGATGTCTCAATGTGGCCGGACGAATAGCCAAAAGCCTGGGCAATGATACCGATCTTCTCCCGCATGGGCAAGCTCTCATATTTCGCAGCGATAGCGGCGGCTTTTTTCTGCAGGTCCGTCAGGGGTTCTGCGGCAGGCGCGGCTTGCGGCGGCTCCGGCGCGGACTGTTCCTCTGCCGGGGCCTGTTCTTCTCTGGGCATAGCAAAAGCGGAGGGCTTCTCGCTCTCCGCTTCGCTGTCGATCAGGGATATTTGTTCCATCTCGGAGGGGAACAGCCCCTCCAGCGTCAGTTGTTGATAAGCTCCGCCATCACGATCTCCTCCGCCTGTGCTTTCAGGGCGTTCATGTGCCGCACCCAGTCCATCTGCCGGGTCTTTTTGTCCGGCGCCGGGTCCGCCGCCAGCAGCTCCTCCATCAACTGCTTCATCCGGGCGGTGGCCGTCTCCTGCACCTCCCACAGGTGCGGGAACAGCTTCCCGGTCAGGGTCAGGTGGTTGTAGAGGAGCTTGTTGTTCTCCTCCAGGTACGCCCTCCGCATCCTGCCGTACTTGCCCAGCGGACGGTCCTCCATTTCCTCCAACTGGATGTCCGGGATCAGGTAATCCCCGGCCTTCGTGTAAGTCAGCTCTGCCATGTTCCTTGCTCCTTTCCTCGGATAACTCTGCCTGTTTTGCCCTCTCGTAGGTGCGGATCGCCCGCTCGATCTCACGGAACACCTGGGAGGACGCCTCGCTGACCGCCGTACCCAGCACATTGGACGCCGCCTGGGTATTGAAGTCGAACACATCCATGAAATCTTCCGGCTCAAAACAGCTCTCCGGGTCCTCCACACAGCGGGAGCAGAGCATATACTTGATGCTGGTCTCCGCCGCCCTCCGAAAGGACACCCCTACGTTGAACTCATCATACCCGTAAAGGAAGGAATCGTCAACGATGCCGAGGATGCTGTCCTTGTTCTCCTCCCAATATTCAGCGGCGAGGCGGGAGGCGATGCCCCCGATCTGTTCCTCCAGCCCCGCGCCGGCCCCCACGCCGTAGGCTCGCTCCAGCGCATCCTGCACAGCGGGGACATACTCCTCCCGCATGGACCAGAGGTTGACCGGGCGGGAGTTCTCCCTCTCCCCGGTGTCCGACACATCGAACACATAGCGCAGCTTCGGGCGGCTGCCCGTGTTGTCCACCAGGGCGATGCCCTTGGAGCCGCGGCGCACATAGCGGCGCATGGTCTTGTTCCAGAGGTCATACTCGGCGCAGGCCGTGGCGTCCGGGCGCTGCTTGTAGATCATGAGCTGCTCATTGTAGGGGTATTTGTAGAGCCGGGCCGCAGTGGTAAGGAAGGCTGTCCACTGCTCCCGGCTCCCGGTCACTTGTCTGGCGGCTTCTTCCGCCATCTGGGTGTAGTAGGCGGCTTTCGAGGGGAACGGTATGACCGCCGCCCCGTCCGCCCGTAAAGGTTCGTTCAATGCCATAGGTTGCCTCCGTTTCTTTCAGATTTGCGTGCGTGGGTCAGATGTCCGGGTACAGGTCCAGGCTGTCAAACTCCCCGTCCGTCATGCCGCCCAGCTTGTCGAGGACGCTTCTGGAGAGGCGCTCCAGCCGCCGCTCCGAGGGGGTGAGCTGGAGGCGCATGGCCTCCAGCTCCGCGATCAGCCCCGCCCGTGTGCCGGGGTTGTAGAGCATCATCATGATCCGCTCGTCCCGTGTGAAGTCCTTCATCGCTCATCCCGTCCGGCCTGCTTCTGGGGCGGCTTACGCTCCGGCGGCTCCGCGCCGGAAAGGGCTTTCAGCGCGTCCAGGACGGAGTGCCGCTCCGTTTCAG
>CAJUAC010000106.1 GCA_910583885.1 uncultured Oscillospiraceae bacterium
TTGCGTTAATAGTGGTAAGGAACTCACGCAAGGAGACTGTTGGCTGACAATTCGTAGTGCAAAAGCGCAAGATGGGTTATGGATTTATAAATTATCCACAGCCCATCTTTGTGCTTATTAGAAGTTTACCAAGCAAGTGTGTGCCATCGGTCCCGTCTGCCTGGCTCTCTGCGCCGCGCGGTGGCTGGAATATAGTGGATTCAGAGTACGAATAGCCGCCGTATCACGTTTCTCCGTGATACGGCGGCTTTGAGTCTATAGCGGCAGAATATGGTCCAGGCCGGTACTGCGCCCCTGCTCTTTTTGCCGGGATTCGATTTGCCGGATGAAATAAGTCTATCCAGCGAGCGGGGCATTTTATTTCGATGCTGGCTCCTCTTTTCCTTTCTGAGCCTTGGCGGCCTTTCTCTTGTGTTTGCCGGCAATCAGCACGAGTGCTGCCAAGGCAGCCAAACCGCCCACGACAGCGGGGATCAGCCACAGGGCGCTCCGAGTAGATTGGATACAGAAAGTGCCCTGGGTTCCGGTCATGGTCAGCAATAGATACTGTCCGTTTTGGACGGCTTCCACCTGTTGCCACTGGCCGTTCTGATACTGCCAGACATGGGTACCGCTGTCAGGGCTTAACAGCCGCAAAGGAACGGAATCCTCTGGCTCCGCTCCAGCGAGAACGACGTCCCACACGACGGCCTGCTCCCCCGCCTCCTGGGGCGGAACCTGGACGCTGTCTGTCACATGGAGAACGGCGTCCCCGGTAAACTGTCCCTCCGCCAGGGCCAGGGCCAGCTTTCCGGACAGCTCCCGGCTGGCCACCACAGTAACCCAAGGGGTATAGACCGCGTTCACGGTCAGGTCGGAGCGCAGGCCGGAGACATCAAACTCCGGCCAGACGCCGTAATTGCCCTCCAGCTCTGGCACAGGGGGCAGGTCGAGCCTGGACAGGTCCTCCCCGTAGAGGAAGGGAATCTGCGCCACCGTTTTTTCCTCCGCCACCAGAGTCAGCGTAAAGGCGGTGAACTCTGGCGGAATATCGGGCAGCTGGCTCAGCGCGTTAAAGGGGATGGGCTCGGCCCGCCCCGCGTAGCTGACGCCGTCCACCCCGGCGGTGCCGGTGTCTACAAAGAGATTGCCGGACAGCGCCCCATCCGTCTCTATGCCGCCGGCAATGGCTCCCAGATACTCCGTGCCTTCCTCGATTGTGACGATGGCACGGCAGTCCCGCAGACGGCTGGCCCAGCCGGCAATGCCGCCGACGTAATTCTCTCCGGACAGGGTGCTCTTGACATGGCAGCTGCGGATGGAGGCGTCCGCATAGCCGGCCACACCCCCCACATAGTTCCCGCCGGTGCTGGCTACCGGGCCGTAATTCTGGCACTCCAAGGCAGTACCCAGGTCCATGCGCCCCGCCAGACCGCCCACGCAGTCCTTCTTGCCGGTGACGGCCCCACGATTGACGCAGTTCATCAGCACCGCCTTGGTCTCGTAGCTGCTGCCAAAGGAGAACCGGCCGGTCGTGTCGTCCTCCGGGTCCAGGTCGAATTCAATGGCCACGGCACCGGCAATGCCGCCCACGTTGCGGTCTCCCTCCACGGTTCCCAGGTTGGAGCAGTCCGCCACCTTGCCCTCCCGGGTGGCGGAGATGTCCTCATCGGAGGTGTCCTGAATGATGCCCTCCAGGCCGCCTTCAGCGGTGTCCCTGGCGTCATCCATTGCGTCCAGCAGAAGGGTGAATACCGCGTTAAACTGCCGGTTGATGGCCCGCAGGTCGGCGGTCAGGGTGCCGTTCCCGGTCTGAAGGGCGCTGTTCAGCCCGTCCATCTCCTCCAGCAGGCCGCTCATGGCATCATAAAGGCTGTCGCCGGCCTGCCGGAAGTCCTCCCCCAGGGGGGTGAACTCCGCAGGACCGTCCTCGGTGAGCGTATCCACCGCATCGCCAATGGTATCCAGCGCCCGGCGCAGCAGCCGCCCGATGACGGCGGAGGTGTCAGAGGCCTCCTCCAGTGTATCCAGGGCGTCTCCCAGCTGGCTGGACAGAGCGCCGGAGCGGCTCAGGGCCTGCTGGAGCTGAGACAGGGCATCATCCAGATCATCCCCCACTCCCCGCAGGGCGCGGAATGCCTGACGTAGCTCCTCCCGCGCCGCCAGAAGAGAGCTGACGGAGATGGAGCCGCTTCCCAAATCCAGAAAGCCTTGAAAGGCGTCCAGCGCGCGTTCCAGCCGGCTTACCGCCGTGGTCAGCCCGGAGGCGGACTGCCGCAGCTTCTCCACCGCGAGACGCAGGTCCCGCGCGGCCCGATCGCCGGTGTCCACCGCGCCGCCCAGAGAATCCAAAGCGTCCCCCAGCTGGCGGGACAGGCGCTCCAGCCGCCCGCCCACGTCGGACAGATCGTCCAGGGCGGGAGAAATTTTGTCCAGCGCGCCGGTGATGTCGGCGGTCAGGGTGTTGATGGTGCCGATGTTCTCGTCGGTAAAATCGGAAACCCGGTCCAGCAGCTCCTTGGTGCTGTCCTTGGCGCTGCCGGCGTAGTCTCCCATGGCGCTGAGCTGGGCGGAGACGCTGTCTCCGGTGCGCTCCGCGTCGTCCAGCGCGCGGTTAATCAGGTTTTCCAGGGTGTTCAGCTCCTGGCGCAGCTGCTCCAGCGTGTCCCGGCCAGGGTCCACAAGCACATAGGGCTCCGCCTGGCCCACAATGCCGCCCACGTCCTTCCGTCCGTAGACGGTGCCGCTGTTGGTACAGCCGGACAGATAGCCGTCCTGCCGCCCGGCGATGCCGCCGGTGTTGTACCCCACATGGGGGTAGCCCACCGTGCCGCGATTGACGCAGCTCTGCACCACGCCGCTGGAATAGCCCACGATGCCACCGGTATCAAAGCAGCCGTCCAGCAGGTGGTAGGTTTCGTCGTCCGCCGCGGCCTGCTCCTCCAGGATGGCAGCCGCATCCGCGTCCATCAGGTCCACATTGGTTTCCTTCCGGGTCAGATTCACTCCGGCGCTGCTTTCACATTTGAGCAGCAACCCCAAATTCCGGCCCGCAATGCCGCCGGTGATATTCTTGCCGCTGACAGAACCGGAGACGGAACAACCGGTAATCTCACCGGTGATGCTGTTGTATCCGGCGATGCCGCCCACGGTGGCATCCCCCTGAACCACGCCGTGAAAGGCACAGCTTTGCAGGGTTCCTGCGTTGTTGCCCACGATGCCTCCCACGGTGGAGCGGGTACCCCCGGGGGCCACCGTACCCTTGACGGTCAAGTCCCGTACCAGCCCGCCGGGCTGGATATAGCGGAACAACCCCAGGGTGGAACCGGCGGAGGTGAGACACAGCCCGGAGATGGTGTGTCCCTGGCCTAAAAAGGTGCCGCCGAAGGTGGGAATGGGGGTGAAATCCACCCCGCTCAGGTCCAGGTCGGCGGTGAGGGTAACAGTCTTGCCCTGGGACCAGGTGTCCAGAGCGCAGTTTTTCCCGAAACGCTGGAGGTCCGCTACGTTGGAGATGGTGACAGTGCTTTCCTCCGTGGCCCAGGCGGGCAGGACCAGCGAGGTCAGAATCCAGACCGCCAGAAGGATGGGGAACAGCCGGTCGACACGTTTACGCATGAGAATCCGCCCCCTTTCCCGCAGGGATTGCCGCTGGTTGGGGCGGCTCCTCCGGCCGGACAGCCCCCGTTGCCACCGCCGCATTGATGCTGCCATGGAGGATGCCGCTGAAATCGGCGTCCACCATGCCGGAGATGTATCCCCGGACGTGGCCGTCCACCAGCAGACTGCCGGTGTGGGTCTGGACGGGATGCCGGGTCTTCAGGGTAAAGGCAGTCTTTTCAATGATGGTGTCGCCCAGCAGCAGAATCTGGGGAAGGATACCCATCACCAGGAAGATGGAGATTAACGTGCCCCGGCCCAGACACACGCCGATGGAGGCGATGGAGGCTGTGGTGGACAGCAGGCCGATGGCCACGCCGGCGGAGGCCAAAATAGTGCCTGAGGTAATAATGGTGGGGAAAGCCTCATTCAGCGACTCGATAACCGCATCCTTGAGGGACATGGTCTGTTTCAGCTCCACATAGCGGTTGGCGATGACAATGGCGTAGTCAATATTTGCGCCCATCTGGATGGAGCTGACCACCAGATAGCTGAGGAAGAACAGGGGTTCCTTCTGTAAGTAAGGGAAGGAGAAGTTGATCCAGACACTGCCCTGGATGACCAGGATCAACAGCACCGGAAGCCCGGCGGATTTGAAGGTAAACACCAGCACCAGAATGACGAATACGATGGTCAAAATGCTGATGAGCATGTTGTCGTTGCCGAAGGAGGCGGACAGGTCAAAATCGCTGGTGGAGTTGCCCACCAGGAGGGAATTTTCCGGGTAGTAACGGCCCACAATTTCATGCAGAGTGTCCAGAAAAGTGAAGGTCTCCTCCCCCTCCTCGGGCAGGTTGAGCTGTAAGACCAGACGGCTGTAGTTCTCCCCCTTCAATTGCAGCTGGGCGTCGGTCAGCTGGACGTGGAGGTCCTCAATGGTCTCAGTCATGTCCGCGTCCAGAGAGATGTAGCCCTCGTCCATCATGTCATAGACATACAGGAACATATCAATCAAGGGTACGCCGTAGCTGTCCAGGCCGGAAACTACCTGTCCGTAGTCCTCCTGGTCCACGGCGTAGGCGGAGTAGAGCAGCCGGGCCACCTCAATATCCAGATCGGTCAGCTCGGCAAACTGCCGGGGTGTCAGCCGGTCTGTGAGGACATAGCCGTCCATGGCATCCACATTGGCCAGGCCCAGCACCGTGTCCGTCTCGGGCATACGATCCAGTTCCCGGAGCAGCCGGCCCTCCTGCTCATAGTCCCCCTTGGGCACGATAACCGCCAGGGTGTTCACCCGGCCAAAGGTTTCGTTCACCCGCTGCTGGGCAATCTGGGCGTCGCTCTGGCGGAAGGTGGTCAGCTCGGTCTGCCCGTAGGCGTAGGGGCAGCGGTTGGCGAACACAAAACCGCCAATCAGAAGCACCACAAACAGGGGCGGCATGACAAAACGGGTTTTCACCGCCAGCCGGCCCCAGGCGGTGATTTTGGGCACAAAATTCCGGTGGTGGGTGCGGTCGATCAAACTGCTGAAGCTGAGCAGCAGCCCGGGCATCAGGGTAAACACGGCCAGCAGGCTGAGCACAATGGACTTCATCAGCACCAGGCCCAAATCCTGACCAATCCCGAACTGCATGAAGCACATGGCCCCCAGGCCGGACAGGGTGGTCATGGAGGAGCCGGCAATCTCCGGAATGGCCTTGCTCAGGGCGGCCACCACCGCCTCCCGGGCCTCCAGCTGCTCCCGCTCCTCGGTGTACCGGTGGCAGAGGATGATGGCGTAGTCAATGGCCAGGGCCAGCTGGAGGACCACCGCCACCGAGTTGGAGACAAAGGATATTTCGCCAAAGATAAAGTTGGTGCCCTTGTTCATCAGTGCCGCCATGCCAAAGGTCATAAGTAGCACCGGGATCTCCATATAGGTGTGGGAGGTGAACAGCAGCACCACCAGGATGATGACCACGGCAATCACCATGACCACCTGCATCTCGGCGTTCAGACTTTCAGAGGCGGAGTCGCCGGTGTCGCCGGTGATATAGACGTCATACCCGTCCAGAAGGGCTTTGACACCATCCAATCCCTCCAGACTCACCGGGTCAGTGGCGGTCCCGTCGTAGGTGATGGAAAACAGGGCGGAGCCGTTGGTGTAGTGGTCCCTGGAACCGTTGAACTCCACCGATTTTACACCTTCCATCATCTCTATCTGCTCCGCCAAGCTCTCCGCCTGACGGTAGGAGATATTGTCCACCATAATGCGGCTGGTGCCAAAGGTGACAAACTCCGCCTCCATCACGGTCAACCCTTGCCGGGTCTCGGTGGTGTCAGACAAGTAGCTGGTCAGATCGTCGTTCACCGCCACCCAGCCGCTGGAAAAGACGCAGAAAATAGCTGCTCCGATGTACAACAGGTAAAAGGCTTTGCGTTTGTCCACAATAAAAGCCGCAATCCGTTCCATCGGGCTTTGCTTTTCCGAAACTTCTACTGTGTGCCTGCTCAACCTGAACGCTCCTTTCAAACTCTATGATAGACAATGATACTCTGTTTTTCTTGGAAATGCAAGTGGTCAACAGAAAGATAATGTTGTCACTTCCATCGTCCCCTTTTTGCATTGAATTATATGTATTATACATGATTGAATAAGTAAAATCAATACATAGAAATATATGTATGATACGTTCCTTGAAAAAGGTGGGACTGACATTGAAAAGCGTGATGGAATTGTTTCGGGAACTGCGGGAAGATCACGATTACTCTCAAAGTGATATAGCAGCCGTTTTGGGAATTTCTCAGCAGCATTATTCCAAGTATGAGACGGGAGAATATGAATTTCCGCTGCGGCATTTTATCACGCTGGCAAAATACTATAGTGTGTCTGCTGATTATCTAATCGGGCGGTGTTCCTATGATGAAAAGAAGCCTTTGGAGATGGTATATGTCACTCGTGATTGTACTTGTGAG
>CAJUAC010000107.1 GCA_910583885.1 uncultured Oscillospiraceae bacterium
TCAAAAGGCCGTCAGTGCGCGGGATGCCAAAATCAAAGAGCTGCGGGACGATTTGAGCGAGCAGCTCGCCGGCATTGCAGACAAGGCCGCGGCGTTGAACGCGGCTATGCTCCAAGCGTCCTTGGCCGGGGACAACACGACATTTGACAAGACCAATCGACGCTTGGTTGAACTGGATAAGCAGCGGTCGCAGCTGAATGCCCGCCTGGAGCTGTTGAACGGAAAACCGCCCAGGTGTGATGAAGCGTATGCGGCTATGAATACAGCTGTGGCCGAGAGCGAAAAGGCGGTTGAGCAATACTCCGAGGACATTGGCATTATCCGCGAGTTCTGCGAGAAGGTAATGCAGCCATGGACGGAGATCACTGCGGTGATTCATCACTCCGGCGAGGCCGTCAGCAGGTTTTATCTTGACCGCGCCCGTAGCCACTACGACAGCGAACGCTGAGACAGGAAAGGAATTGAACATCATGGGAAACAGCACTGTTACCAAAATCTCGGCCAGCGAGGCCGAGCGCACCCAGAAGGAGATCCACGCGCTGCTGAAGCAGTACCCGGAGTTGGGCATAAACCAGGAATATGTGGCCGCGCTGCCCAGTGGCATCATCGTCAGGGCCCGGAAGTCTGACCCCATCACCGCAAAGGCCGTTTTGAACAAGGCGCTGAACTGGAGGGATCAGCTGTTGGCCGCATACCCAGACTTGGCCCAGCGGCCGGCGCAGTTCGCCATGGCCCTGGAAACCCCGGAGGAATATCTGAAAGACCGTTCCGGGGGCAAGCAGATGGGGAAAGGCTATGCGGACAGAGCTGGAGGCATGCGATGACGGCCCAGGCGCTGCTGAAGCAGTACCCAGTTTGGAGAAAAACCCCGACTTGCTCATGGAAATGCTGATGCGGCCCGATGATTTTACCCTGGCGGCTCTTGGGTGCAATGTCCGTACATTCCTGGGGAGGAACGGGGTGGACATCACACTGGATACCCAGCGCATGAAGCGGGGGTTATGATTCAAACTCTGCCGCCCAGCTTTCAATAGCTCACAAATGGGGAGGCCGGTGCAGCTCCCGGCCTCCCCCATCCCCTTTGCCCGTGGTGGTGTTGACGCCTATATTCTACCACGAAAGGGGCGAAGGGGCAATGACCAAGAGGGAACTGGATCACCACCTGGAGCTGGTGCAGCAGTTGGAGGATGAACGGGAGCTATTGGCATCCCTGCTGGTCGCAGCAGGCCCTAGGGCGCAGCGCCTGGATGGTATGCCCCACGCCCATTGTGCCGCTGATCCGGTGGGCTACCTCGCTGTTGAGATAGCGGACATGAGGGAAATCATCTCCCGGCGGGAGGCAGCTGTGGCCCGCTCGGAGGGGGCGGTGGCTGCATATATCCAGACCATTGAGGACAGTCAGACGCGCATGATCTTCCGACTGCGGTTCATCCATGGTATGTCCTGGAAAGAAGTTGCTGCAGCGGTCGGCGGCAGGAACACGGAGAGCGGCGTCAAAAATACCTGCTATCGGTATATAGCACGAGGCGGCCCGGCGCGGATGGGTCGGCCTCCAAAACAGAGAGGGGGTGAATGAGACATGAGCGACAATTATGCCAGTCTCTCCGGTGTGGTCGTAGATGTGAGTACCGGGAGCTTAGAGCGGGTGACAAATCTGCTGGCCGGTATCAGCGGGGGAGCTTATAAGGCGGTGGGTAGTGCGCTGAAACGTGCTGCGGATTCTGGAAAAACCGTTGCAAAGCGGGCGGTCACGAAGGAATACACAATCAGCCAGAGCGAGTTTCTGGCCCGCACCAGGAATATCAACCACTTTGTTCGGGAATCCAGCGGGGAGATCACTGTATCATTGGGTACGCTGGCTTGTGATCCCGCTGACGAAGTTCAATACCCGCGTCAATGGTAGTGGCCAGGTGGTCACGCAGGTCAAGCGATCCAGTGCGGCGGAGGTGCTGGAGCACAGCTTCCAGGCCCGAATGGGAGAGCACCAGGGCATATATGAGCGCATCGGCCCCAGCCGGTTCCCGGTCGAGGAAGGGTACGGGCCCGCTACAACGCAGATGATGTATTCCAACGATGAGATCATTGACGAAATCAGCGCCAAGGTGTCTGAGACTTTCGACAAACGTATCGACCAGGATATCCTTGTCCTGCTCAATGGCTGGCGAAGGTAGCCCAGGGGCCGCTCAGAGGCCACAGGGCGCGTGCTGAGGGAGCGGGAAACCACCCATGCAACACAGCGAAAGGCCCACAGAGGGCGTTGCAATAGGAAAGGGAGCGGTTTGCAGCCGCTCCCTTCTCGCTTATTCGGTTTCAGGGACGTATACGGGGGCAGGCGGGTAGCCCGCCGAGACCAGAACAATATTTCCTATCGCCAGTGCCGCAACATTCCCCATTCCTGCGGACAATGTCCAGTTGGTGGGCCAGCTCGCAGATTTGCCGGTCCAGGTCATCCATGCGCCGCACCCCCTTTTATGCGGTCAAGTATGTACAGGGAGAAATCCGTCTGGTTTGCTGTGGCGGCGGAGATGGCTGCGCTCACCCGCATACCGTAGAGGATAGCCGCCGATACCGTAGCAGATTCTACGCTGGTCGTAGCTTCCGAAAGCCTCTTGAACAAGTCCCGGGGAAGAATAGCAGCGGCCTCTTTTTCAGCGGCATAGCGGGCCTGTTCTGCCTGTTGGATCATAGGGTCTGACTGCTGGATCTGGTTCCAAACGTCGTTACACACGATAGCGTCCATCAGACTGTCCATGATGGCAAAGCTGGCAGCAGTGTCGTTCATTACGCTGCACCCCCCTTCGCAGCCTGCCATCCTTTGGCGCGGCCATAGGCGAAAGCCAGGAGGATGGCATCGTACAGGCCGTCCCCGGCAAACTGCCCCAGGGCAAGAAGCTCTTTGGTCGTGGGGAGCGCCTGGGTGGTGTTCTGTACTTTGACGCTGTCAACGTAGCGCCGGATTTCCCAGAGCTCGACGTTATCCATTCTGTCCCATCCTCCCCTGCGCGGCGCGGTCGATGACGTAGTGGGAGAGGTCGGCGGGCCGGGTGGCAACGTCCCGGATGGCGCCGGCCACGCGGATGCCGTAGAGGATGGCAGCGCTCTCCTGGGCCTCCTCCAGATTGCACAGGGCGTCCCACAGCTCGCCCATGATGTCCTCGGGTACCAGGGCGCTGACCCGCGCCATGGTGAGCTGGAGGCCCTGGCTGGCCCGCTGGATCTGCGGGTCCTCGTTACAGATGCGGAACCACTCATTGGTCTGCGTGATGGTGGCCATGAGCTGGCTGATGATCTCCATGTTCTTATCCATGCTGGTGTTCCTTTCTCCCCGTGTGCCCGGTAGGTCAGGCTATGTAAATGCGGTCCCGCTCGTGTCAGAACAGGTTGCCCGCGGCATTCAGAAGTGCCAGGGTCACACGCGCCCCGTAGCGGGTGGCAGCGTATTCACAGGCTGTTGTCAGCGCAGATATCGCGTCCAAAAGGCTGTCGCGGAGTTCCTTGGGTTCAATCGGCTCCATAAGCGTGTCCAACTGGGCGCGGGCCTCCTGGATTGCCGGGTCCTGCATCCAGATGCGGTCCCATTCGTCCGTCTGGTGGATGGCCTGAATAAGCTCGCAGGTAAGGCTTGATTTTCTATCAGGCATTATCGTTGCACCGCCTTTCCTGCCATATCAGCAGCCTTAAACGGGATAATCACGCACCCGGAGGAGGTTGTGTACGGCTCGCAGTAGATAGCGGCAGCCTCCTGCTCTAACGCCTCATGTAACTTGGCCGTCATTCGCCATCTGTGCGGGTGCTCCTTATAGTAGGCTTTCCACTTCTCCTCGGTCTGCTCTTCGCTCCAGGGAGCAGGCGGTTCCATCAGTTTACCGATATGTTCTTTGGGGTAATTCTGCATTTCCTTGTAAGCATTTGCATAGGCGTTGGATGCAGCAATGGCGGCGATCTCGTAACTGAAGCGGCCTCTGCTGGGGGCCAGACCGTTCCATGCGTTCAAACATTCCTCGGCAAAAGCCAAAATGTACCGCCGGATTTCAACGTCAGAATCACACAGGCTGACCATAATAGACCATTCTCCATAGGTAAAGCCTCTATGCTCCATGAAAACAGGTGCTGAAATCATATCTTGCCGGGAAGAACACCCAGGCAGCGGCCCGTGTCGTTTACTTTTGTTCAAATTGATTTTCCTCCTTGCATTCTGGGAAGGGGCCGTGGTATAATCACACCAAGCAGCCCCTCCAGGCTGTCCATGGGCTCCCTGCATCTGGCTTTGACGGGCGTTGATGCAAGGGGCCTTTCTCATGCTATCGAGAAGCGGCGGCTGGTGCTGGCCTTGCAGAACTGGCCGTACACATCGGGGAGGGCCGCTTTCAGCGCCTTGCTGTCCAGGCGGTTGCTGATGATCTCCTTCCAGCGGAGGATGAAGTTCTTGGTCTTGATCTCGTCCACGCCCTTCGCCTCCAGGTCGGCCTTGAGCTCAGCCCGAATGGCCTCGGCGGCGGCCTCGATCTCCTTCTGCCGGGCCTCCAGCTCCCGCAGCTTATTCACGCGGTTCTCAATCATTCTCTCGGTCATGGTGTCTCCTTTTCGTTTTGATGTGAGGTCGGAGAGTGTGGTTCCCGGCCCTGCGAGGGAGTACCGGCGGCTGGGGGCTTTGTTCACTTTTCGTGCGCCTCACAGGGTCGACTTACCGAATCCTTTCCCGCTCTTATGTGGTGTTCTTGCTGTTACCCGTCCACCTTCGCCGGTGTTCCCTCGTTCTGGCAGTATAATAACATATGGTTAACCATAGTTCAAGTGTGAATTCAAACAAAGTTAACCATAGATTTTTGGGCAAAATATATATGGTTAACCGATTAAAATAGTGGTATAATATCGCATACCAAGAAAGGAGGTTTTCAGAATGGCTCCCAGTGAAGCGCAAAAACGAGCGTCGAACAAATATAATCTTGAGCACATGTCAACTCTTGGGTGCAAGGTAAAAAAGGCCCAAGCCGCCGCATTCAAAGCATATTGCGAGACCCACGGCAGCACATCCAACACGGTTCTCAAAGACTTTGTGCTGGGCTGCATCGGGGAACAGAAACTGGGAATGGCCCTAGAAACGCCACAAGAGGCCCCAGGACGGCCCGCAGGGGCCGTGATATCGCTACACCCCGAAGCCCTCAGAACTGCCCAGGAGGCTGCTCAGAGCGTCGGAGAGACGGTCCCACAGTTTGTCGAGCGGGCGGTGGAGACACAGGCCAAGCGAGACAAATCATCCCTGGCGCTGGGTATCAACCCGGCTACGGGGGAGAAACTGAAAGGAGGTGTTGAGAAATGAACTTTGACAGGCTGGATGAACTGGCCGCCCAGCTCCGGGTGATGCGGCCCCTCAATGAAACAGAGCTGAAGCGGCTGCGGGATGAATTTGTCATTGAGCATACCTACGATTCCAACGCCATCGAGGGCAACATCCTGACCCTGCGGGAGACCGCCCTCATTCTCCAGGAGGGGCTCACTATTGCGGAGAAGCCCATCAAGGACCACCTGGAGGCCATCGGATATCGGGATGCCTTTGAGTATATCGTTACTCTGGCCGATGCCGGCACGTCTCTTTCCGAACAGGTCATCAAGGAGATCCACAGCCTTGTGCTGATGAATGACCGGCAGAACCGGGGCGTGTACCGCAGTGTGCCGGTGACCATCCTGGGGGCGCTCCACACTCCACCTCAGCCCTACCTTGTGTCGGTGCAGATGGAGCAGCTGCTGGCCGACTATGAAGGCATGAAAGAACGGCGTCACATCGTGGAGGCCGTGGCGGAGTTCCATCTGCGGTTCGAGGGGATCCACCCCTTCATCGATGGGAACGGGCGCACCGGTCGGCTGATCCTCAACCTGGAGCTCATCAAGGCCGGACTGCTGCCGGTGAACATTAAGTTTGCGGACCGGCGCAGATACTATGACGCTTTTGACGCCTACCACGGTGGGGAGCACTCGGCCAGTGCTCTTGCAGAGCTGATCACGGGCTATGAAACCGCCGAGCTGGAGAAACGGATCAGCATCCTGCGGGGTGGTGAATGCCAGTGAGAGGCTACAGGTGATATCCCAGGTGTTCCACGAATAAACAGCAGAGAGGCCTCGGACGTGTGCCCGGGCCTCTCTCTTGTGTCCTACCGCGCCCGTTTGGCCCAGGAAGGGCCGTAGAGCGAACTCCCCACTACCATGCGTCTACCCTCCTGAGCGGCTGACCGGCTGTTGCAACTCATGTATGGGGCCGCTGGAGGGTGCTTTTGCCATAGACTTTATTGAATGCATCAAGGAGCGGGAGCCGTCCATCACTGGATAGCTCCCGCTCGTTTTTTCCCTTATTTTTTCCCTTTAGGCCATTTACTGCGCTTATCTGGATTTTACTGCAAATCCCCGGAAGCTGTTGAATTCTATACGTTGGAGGCTGTATTTTACGGCATTTTCCACGGTATATAAAACTTCATCTTGTACGCCTGCGCCCTCTCGCTGGGCAGGATGTTCTCCCGCTGGATA
>CAJUAC010000108.1 GCA_910583885.1 uncultured Oscillospiraceae bacterium
TCCCACCACACGGTGTTGTCGTCCAGGTTGTGGACCACGTTGGTGAAGATGGTGCCCTGCTGGGTGGAGGCCAGGGCGTTGGGGTTGGACTTGACATTGGTGCCGGGGGCCACGCCGAAGAAGCCATACTCCGGGTTCATCGCCCACAGGCGGCCGTCCTCGCCGATGCGGATCCAGGCGATGTCGTCGCCCACGCACCAGACCTTCCAGCCCTTCTCGCGGTAGGCCTCGGGGGGGATGAGCATGGCCAGGTTGGTCTTGCCGCAGGCGGAGGGGAAGGCGGCGGCCAGATAGCGGACCTCACCGGCGGGGTTCTGGAGGCCCAGGATGAGCATATGCTCGGCCATCCAACCCTGCTCGTGGCCCAGGTAGGAGGCGATGCGCAGGGCGAAGCACTTCTTGCCCAGCAGCACGTTCCCGCCGTAGCCGGAGTTGACGCTCATGATGGTGTTGTCCTCGGGGAAGTGGACGATGTAGCGGTTCTCGGGGTCGATATCCGCCTTGGCGTGGAGGCCCTTGATGAAGTCGTCACCCATCTTCTCGGCGACAGCGGTGCCCACACGGGTCATGATGCACATGTTGAGCACCACGTAAATGGAGTCGGTCAGCTCAATGCCGTACTTGGCAAAGGGGGAACCCACGACGCCCATGGAGTAGGGGATGACGTACATGGTGCGGCCCTTCATCGCGCCGGTGTACAGCTTGTTGAGCTTGGCGTACATCTCCTGGGGATCCATCCAGTTATTGGTGGGGCCGGCGTTCTCCTTCTTGCGGCAGCAGATGAAGGTGCGGTCCTCCACACGGGCCACGTCGTTGACGGCGGTGCGGTGCAGGTAGCAGCCGGGCAGCTTCTCCTGGTTGAGCTGCTCAATCTCGCCGGTGGAGCAGGCCTGGGCCCGCAGGGCGTCGATCTGCTCCTGGGAGCCGTCAATCCAGACGATCTGATCGGGCTGGGTCATTTTGGCCATCTCGTCGATCCAGGACAAGACGGCCTTGTTGTTTGTCAGAGCCATGGCAGGTTTCCTCCTAATGGATAATTTTAAGAAAGCCATTGTTTCCTGTATACCATGATACTAAACTCTCTTTGGAATTGCAAGCGGATTTGTGAAAAAACCGCTGAAATTGGCCAGGAATTTCCCAGGGAATTTTGGCGGCCTGCTGACAGGGGAGCAGAAGGTATCCCCTCTGCCCCCCTGTGTGGACTATAGGTCGTCTGCGTCCTGCACCGGCGTCTCATAGGGGTCCGCCGGGGTGCCGGTCCAGCTGCCCTGTGGGTCCGTTTGAGCGGACTGCCAAAGGGTCAGCTCCATAGCTTTTTCCATGGCCCGGCTCTGGCGGCCGGGCTTTTCCTGCCGTTTGTCCTGCATCAGACTGCCTCCCTTCCAAGGATGGAGGTAGTTTGCCCCAATTTGCGCAGATTACCGGTCCTGTGCTCCGGCAGCGGCCGCCGCTTTTACCCGGACGATGAGCTTCACGCCCTCCATCCGCTCCACTGCCACCAGCTCGCCGGAGGCGATCACCGCCCCGTCGCAGCTGCGGGCAGTCCAGGTCTTGCCGTCCAGATAGACCGCGCCGGAGGGTTTGCCGTTGTCAATCTCCTCCGTGACCCGCGCCTGCGCACCCAGCAGGCGGTCGGCGTTGGTCGGCACGATATGCGGCTTGATAAAACGCCGGGTCAGGGGCCGCACGGCAATACAGGCCGCAATGGACACCCCTACGAACAGCATCAGTTGTACGTTCAGCGACGCGCCGGCATAAGCGGCAAAGGTGGCCACCAGCGCACCAGCAGAAAACCAGATGGACACCAGCGCCAAGGTCGCGGCCTCCAGGAACGCGGAAACCGCTGTAACGATCAACCAGACCCAAACCATCCCATTCATTGTAAAGCCCTCCATTCTCAGCCCACAGCTTCCGCTTCTGTCTGCCCCCATTATACTACAGCGGGGACGGTCCGTCAACGCGGGAAAAACAGGGGGAGAGGCGTGGGCCCCTATGCGGCCGGCGTGGCCCCGCCGCTGTTGATGGCGTGGAGGCCCTTGACCTTGGCGTAGGCGTGCTTACGGATGAAGAAGAAAAAGAGGATATGTGTGGCAGCGGTGATGAACCAGCTGACAGGGTAGGAGATGTAGAGCACGGTAGGGGTGTGGTAGACCTGGAAAACCGTCGCCACCCACACAAGCCGTGTCCCGCAGGCCCCCACCATGGAGACTATCATGGGCACGACGGAGTAGCCCAGCCCCCGCAGGACGCCTACCATGGTGTCCATGATGCCGCACAGGAAATAGAGGCTGCACACATACCGCAGGCGCAGCATGGCCTCCTGGATGACCGCCTCCTTGCCGGGGGCATAGATCGCGGCAAGGGTGTGGCCGAAGTAGACAACCAGGTTGCCCAGCACCAGGCCGATGAGGATGACATACCCCTGGCACAGCAGCAGGGTCTTGTCTACCCGCTTGCACTCCCCGGCGCCGTAGTTCTGGCTGGTAAAGGTGAGGTTGGTCTGGTACAGGGCGTTCATGCCCGCATAGACAAAGCCCTCAATGTTGGCGGAGGCGGAGGAGCCTGCCACAATCGCCGTGGAGTTAAAGGAATTGATAGAGGACTGGATCACCACATTGGACAGGGAGAACACCATCCCCTGAAACCCCGCCGGGAGGCCCACCTGGCAGATGCGCCGGATGACCCGCTTGTCCAGGGTGAGGGCGTGGATGTCCAGGTGGAGGGGCCCCTGGTCACGCATCAGGCACAGCAGGACCAGGGCGGCGGAGATGTACTGGGAGATAATGGTGGCCAGGGCCACGCCCGCCACGCTCATGTGCAGGGGGATGACGAACAGCAGGTTCAGCAGCACATTGGTCACACCGGCGATGGTCAGGAAGTACAGGGGACGCCGGGTGTCCCCCTGGGCCCGCAGGATAGCTGCGCCGAAGTTGTAGAGCATGTTCGCCGGCATCCCGCAGAAGTAGACACGCAGGTAGATGGTGGACAGCCCGATGACATCCTCCGGGGAGGAGGTCCACTCCAGCAGCTGCCGAGCCAGCAGGTTCCCCATCAGGGCCAGCGCCAGGCCGCTGAGCAGGGAGAGGGTGATCGAAGTGTGGACGCTCTTGCGCACGTCGTCCTCCCGCCCGGCCCCAATATCCCGGGCCACTGTGACATTGGTACCTACGGAGAACCCGATAAAAATGTTGACCAGCAGGTTGATGAGGGAGGTATTGGAGCCGACGGCGGCCAACGCCTCCTCCCCGGCATAACGCCCCACCACGACCACATCGGCCGCGTTGAACAGCAGCTGCAACAGGCTGGAGAGCATCAGCGGCAGGGCGAACAGCAGCAGCTTCCCGGCCAGCGGGCCGTGTACCATGTCCATGCTGTATCCCTGCCTCTGTTTAGGCTGATCCATCACATGTCACCTCCAAAAAAATTTGGGCAGCGGCAGAGCCAGCGCCCAGTTACAGAAGTTATATCATATCCCATAGGAAAGAACAACCCCAAACGGACAAAAAATGGGCCAAAAACCGGAGCGGTTTTCTGCATTTGTTTGGGCTTCTTTGTAGCGGTGGGGGAGGGGCGCTGCCTGTTTTTTGCGCCGGCCCTCTTGACAAACTGTAAATACTGTGTATACTGTTCATATACACATAAACGGAGAGTCACGCAATGGATATCATTATCAGCAATTCCAGCGGCCAGCCAATCTATGAGCAGATCTGCCGGCAGGTCAAGGGGGCCATTGCCGCAGGGCGGCTGAGGCCGGGGGAGCCGCTGCCCTCCATCCGGGCCCTGGCCCGGGATCTGCGTATCAGTGTAATCACCACCAAGCGGGCCTATGAGGAGCTGGAGCGGGAGGGCTTCATCTGTACGGTAGCCGGGAAGGGCAGCTTCGTAGCCCAGCAGAACCTGGAGCTGGCGAAGGAGAGCAGCCTGCGGGAGATTGAGGCCCATTTGCAGGCGGCTGTGGAGCTGAGCCGCCAGGCCGGCCTGACAGTGGAGGAACTGGAAGATATACTGCATGTATTGAGCGAGGAGGAATAGACAAAATGGAGACTAATGCAATCGAGATCAAGGGCTTGTCCAAGCATTACAAGGACTTTTCCCTGGACAGTCTGGATCTGACGCTGCCTACGGGCTGTGTGCTGGGGCTGGTAGGGGAGAACGGGGCTGGGAAGAGCACCACCATCCGGCTGATTATGGACGCCCTGGAGCGGGACGGCGGGACCGTCTCTGTACTGGGGGTGGATAACCAGAGCAAGGCGTTCCAGGATCTCAAGGAGGACATCGGCGTGGTGCTGGACGAGACCTTCGTCCCGGAGATCCTCAGCGCCAAGCAGCTGGGGAAGATCATGGCCGGCACCTTCCGCAACTGGGACCAGGCGGCCTATGACGGCTGGCTGACCAGGCTGGGCCTGCCCCAGGACAAGAAGTTCAAGGACTACTCCCGCGGCATGACCATGAAGCTGGGCATTGCCGCGGCCTTGAGCCACGGGGCGCGCCTGCTGCTCCTGGACGAGGCCACCGGCGGGCTGGACCCCATGGTGCGGGAGGAGCTGCTGGAGGTGTTCGCGGACTTCGCCGCCCAGGATGGCCACGCAGTGCTGCTCTCCAGCCACATTGTCAGCGACCTGGAGCGCATCTGCGACTACATCGCTTTCCTGCACAAGGGGAAGCTGGTGATGTGCGAGGAGAAGGATGTACTGCTGGAGCGCTACGGCATCCTGAAATGCACCAGGGAGCAGCTGCGCAATATCCCGGAGGAGGCTGTCCACGGCAAACGGGTGGGGGCCTACGGCGTGGAGGCCCTGGTGGAACGGGAGTACATGCCCCGGGACGTGGTGGTTGACCGGGCGACGCTGGAGGATATCATCCTGTACTTGTCAAAGGAGGAACGGCAATGAACGGACTGATTCGGAAGGATTTATATGTGGCGGATAAGACCGGCCGCCTGCTGATGATTCTGGCGCTGGTGTTCAGCCTGGTACCATCCCTGGGGAGCTTTGGCAGCACCTACGCCATGATGATGGCGCTGATGATCCCCCTCAACGCCATTGCCTACGACGAGAAGTGCAAGTGGGACCGCTATGCGGCCATGCTGCCCTACAAGGTGGGGCAGCTGGTGTGGAGCAAGTACCTGCTGGCCTACCTCTTCACCCTGCTGGCAGGCGGCATCATCGTATTGGGCGGGGTGCTGCGCGGGGTAATAACGGGTTCTGCGGTCAACTGGGGGGAGACCCTGGAGATGACCCTGATGCTGGGGGTCAGTATGCTGTTTGTCACGGCCCTGGGCCTGCCGGCGCTGTACCGGTTCGGGTCGGAGAAGGGGCGGTTTATCATGATCCTGATCCTGGGTGTGGGCATCGGCATTTCCGTGGGGCTGATGGAGATCTTTGAGGAAGTGCCAAAGCTGCCCAGCCTGCCCCTGCCGGTGGTGGCTGCGGCCATTGCCCTGCTGGCTGCGGCGGCCACCTGCGGCTCCTTCCGGCTGAGTGTACATTTTTATAAGAGACGGCTGAACGGGAACTACAACTGACAAGAGGGGTGGGAAAGGTATGACGGGGCTTCTAAAAAAAGACTTCTACTATATCCAGGAATATGGGATCGCCTATCTGCCGCTGCTTCTGCTGTTTTTCCTGTCAGGGGGTGGGGTAAGCGGGGCCTACGCCATGACGCTGGCCCTGGCCCTCCCCCGGGGCACCATCGCCAACGACGCGCGGCGGTGGGACCGCTATGCGGCCATGCTGCCCTGCGGGGCGGGGAAGATCGTGGCAGGCAAGTATCTGCTCTGCGGCGCGGGCATTGCCGCCGGAGCCGTGGTCACGGCCCTGAGCTTTCCCGTGTCTGCGGCAGCGGCTGCCCTCCTGGACTTGCGGGCCGGGTTTCCCATGGGATGGCTGGATATCCTGGAGTACACGCTGATTGAAACCTGTGCGGCGGCATTGCTGATCGCGCTGGCTCTGCCGGCCTACTACCGCTTTGGCGTGGGGAAGGGGCAGCTCGGGATCAATATCCTCGCCATGCTCTTCAATCAATCATCAACAGTGTTACTCTTCAACCAGCTCTACCGCAGCCCGCTCGCTGTGAAGGCCGGGTGCGTGGGGGGCCTGGCCCTGCTGGCGGCAGCGGCTACGTTTTTCTCTTACCGCCTGAGCGTCTGTTTCTACCGGCGGCGGAGAGGGGCCTACGACAAATGAGAGGGGCAGGAGGGGGAGACATACCGGCGATACCACAGGGCAACAGCATTTGAAATTCAAGGGAAAAGGATATCCAGAAGACGCTGA
>CAJUAC010000109.1 GCA_910583885.1 uncultured Oscillospiraceae bacterium
GACCAGCTCCCGCGTCTGCGTTTCACCGGCC
Organism: uncultured Oscillospiraceae bacterium; assembly: GCA_910583885.1. Taxonomy (GTDB): domain Bacteria; phylum Bacillota; class Clostridia; order Oscillospirales; family Oscillospiraceae; genus Pelethomonas. The sequence goes on from CAJUAC010000109.1 coordinate 32, forward strand.
TTCAATTCGATCTGCTGGGGGGTGGAGTTTACCACATGGGCGTCGTCCGTGGCGATTTCCTTCACCAGATAGGTGCCGGGTTCCAGGTCGTAAAGGAAAATCTCGCCGCTGGTGTTGGTGGTGTACTCCCCGAACAGGTCGCCGTCATGCCAGACCTCAAAGGTCACGTCAGGCATGGGGGAATTGCTGGTCAGGTCGTATTTGAGAATACGCAGGGCGGGCCGCGCCCGGTTGGTAATGGTCAGAACGGGATCGTCCTCGGTGGCCGGATCGTAGGGGTCAATGTGGATGCCGTGGGAGGTCTTGTCCAGCACATACCCGGCAGGGGCGGCGGTTTCCACCACCTCAATATAGGCTTCCTTCTTGATGCCGGTCACACGGGCCACGCCGGAATCGTTGGTGGTCACGGAAGTGATGAGCTTGCCATCGGCGTACACGTCAAAGGTGGCGTCACGCAGGGAAACGCCGGTCTGCTCGTCCACCTTAATGATGGTCAGGCTGATGTCCCGCACGTTCTCCCAGGTGATGAGAACGTCCTTGGTGCCGTCCCACTCCACCGTTTCCACGCGGGAGGACTTCACATAGCCCTCCGGGGGCGTCTGCTCCGTGATGCGGTAGGAGCCGTAGGGCAGCTCGTCCCCCTCAAAGGAGATGGTGCCGTCAAAGCCAGTGATGCCGGTAGTCATATAGGAACCGTCAATCTGCTCAAAGCGGAAAACAGCCCCCTGCAAACTGCCCTTGTTCTGCGCGTCCACCTTTTTGATCGTAAAGCCCTTTTCCGTTTCATCCGTCACCGTCACATAGGAAGTGCGGCCAGCGGTCAGGGTGACGTTCATGGGGGCCACGATCTGGTAGCCCTCCGGGGCGGCGGTTTCCGCCAGCGTGAACTTCTCATCGGCGGGGAGGTCACGCCATACGATCTGGCCGTTGCGGTCTGTGGTTCCGCTGACAGTGGTGCCCTTGTCGCCCGTCAGCGTGAACTCGGCGCCCTCCAGTGGGGAGCCGCCCGCACCCGCTTTAACAACCTGGAGGCTGGCGGTTTCGGGCAAATCCTCCATGCCGCTCCATTTGAAGTCCGCCTGCGCGTCACAGGTGGTATAGCCGGGGTCGGAGATGATATAGGACTGCTCCGAGGCGGCGGGGTTGTAGGCCAGAAACAGGTTGAATTGGGCCACGCCCCCGGTAGCCTTGATGGTGAAGGAGCCTTCGTCAGCGGCGTTATCAACAGGGATGCAGACCTTAAAGGCACCGTAATACTCGCTTCCATTGGCGTTGAGATTGGTGCTGCGCTCCTTGCTGGTGTCCACCTTATAACAGGTGGCCCCGTTCTCCTGCACGGTTTCCAGCGGCGAATTGTTCTCCGCCACAAAAATGGTGCCCTGGGGGGCGTCGGTGGAGTACACCTTGGTCTTGCGCCCGTCAATCCAGGTGGAAGTGGCCGAAGCCACATACATCACGCGGGTGTAATACTGCTTTCCGTTGATGGTTTCCTTTTTGATGCCGTCCTCACCGCTGGCGGCAGCGCCCTCCAAACCGTACTCGTTGACAACCTCCACGCCGCGCACATCCTGGTTTTCCTCTGCCCGGAGGTACATCCCGGTATAGAGGTACTTTGTCCAGCCGTTGGCAAGGCGCAGGATAGCCTTTACGCTGTCAAACACCCGGATTTTCTGTGCGTCCGAGGTGGGCGTTGCAAGCGTTTCACGCCCCGCCGTAAAGGACGTGCCGGGGACGGCAAGCTGTCCGCAGGTGGCCCAAATCGCCGCCTGGGTAGCGTACTTGTACTCGTCCTCAGTGAGATTGGCGATGCCCCGCACATCATCGGCGTGAAGTTCCTTGAACTGCTCCAACGTGCGGTTGGGATAACCGTTGGCAAAGGCCCCCATGGTTTTGGGATTTCGGTTGTACTCCTGCACGGTCAGGGCCTTGGAGGGAGATACCCCTTTCAGCCCGTGGTTGACGCAGTAGGCAGCGCCGGTCAGCCCGTCATTGCTGGTGTACTTCCAGTAGCCGCCCCCGATGGTGCCGCCGCTGCTTCTGCTCAGATAGTTGCCGTACCCGGCCTGCTGGATCGTGACGGTGCCGCTGTCACCGAGGGAAGCGGCATTGGCCGGGAGCGCCATCATGCCGAACAGCGTGGCTACCACCAGCAGCATGGACAGCAGACGGTTAAAATGCTTGTGTTTCATGAAATAGATTGCTCCTTTCTTCATCCGGGCATAAAGAAAAGGCAGACCGCTGAACGGTCTGCCTTGACTTTCGGATATGAGATTGATAAATTGTTGTCTGGGTCATTTTGTCGAACCAGGAACCAGCAGTTCTTTCAAGAAAGCCGTCTGCTCCGGCGCCCGGTCGGTGCGGCCCTCCGCCGTTTCCGTCAGGAGGATATAGGGCCGGTGGTAAAGGTCGTTGGCGGACACGTCCACATGGAGCCATTTGCCCTCCACATAGACCATATTCCAGCCGTGGTTGGCGGTGCTGACGGTGAAGCAGGGGATGCCAGCCGCCCCGCACAGGAACTTGAACGCTCTGGCGTAAGTACCGCAGGCGGCCTCCAATTCATCGCTGTGCCGGGAGAATATCTCCGTGACAGCGGCGGTCTTGCCCTTGTTATAGGTTAGCAGGGTGCAGAGGTAATCGTTCAGATAAGTCACTTTCTCCCGGTCAGAATCCAGCCGGTTCGCTTGTTCGATCACAGGCCGGATGAACTCATACGGGGCCTGGTAGTTCTCCGGCATGGCGGCGGACACGGCGAAGTAGTCCAGATACTCATAGTAGTTCGTGAAGTTCTCCGGGACGTGATGCCCATACCGCACAGCGCCCTCCATCCGGCCCAGCAGGTTTTTGACGGCGCTGTATTCATCGCCTTTGGCTACCATGGTATAGGCGGGGGCGGTTGTGCTGGTCCCGTCCACCAATGTCTGCCGGATGGCGTTGTAGAGCGCCCGGTCATAGGTGGCGGTAAACACGGCGGGATTGGCCTGTTGGGAGAAATCCTCCCTGCTCCAATGGTCGGTATGGATGGTGTAAGGCTGGCCGGAGGGAGAAGCCTCCACGGGAGCGGTGGTTACGGGGGCAGGAGTGACCGCTGGCGCGGTGGTCTGCGGCGCCTCGCCGGTATAGGGGGCGTCGCTGTCGATTTGAACAGCGCCGTCCCAATAGACATTGAAGCCCACCAGCTCACCCACGTCACGCAGCTTCACATAGTTGCTGCCGTCAATGGCAAACGCCGTCAGTTCCACCCGCTGGCCGTCCAGATAGATGATGTTCGTGCTGGGGATTGCCTTGTAGAAGATTTCCGCCGCGTGTGCCACGCCGCCGCTGAACAGGGCCGCGCCAAAGAGCATCCCGGCAAACAGGGTCAAAATGGTCTTTCCTACGTTTTTCATAATGTCCTCCTTTTGTCCTGTGTGGTTGGTATCTCATTTTGTCGTAAAATAACCCAATTATACTATATACCAAAAGTACACAGAAAGCAAGCTGGAGAACACTCGAATGGTGTAGAAAATGGGCGGCGTTTTTTGGTGGTCCTACACAGCTCCGATTATGGCTATCAGGTCCTTTCCACCGCTGTCACACACCAGCGGTAGGCGCTCTCGTTGCGGACACAGGTAAAGAGCGTAATACGGTTATCGCTGGTGGAGCCGGTGGCGCTGTTGTCCGTTTCGCTGATCTTCTGGACGCTGGTGACGGAATAGGTGCGGGTCCCCAGCATGGTGGTCAGCGTGATCTCGTCCCCGATGTTCAGCGTGTGGATTTTTCCGAAATAGCAGTTGGTTCCCCGGTTGTGGCCCGCCACACAGACATTTCCGGCCCAAATGCTGGTATCGGTGAAGTGGCCCGCGCCTTTGGCGAGGGTGGCGCTGTCCGTCCCCTGATAGATTTTCACATTCACGCCGATGGAGGGGATTTTCAGCGTTCCCAGGTGCCCCCCGGAGTAGTATAGGTCGCTGGTCACATCCGTGTAGCCGATGGCGCTGCCCTGCCCGATGGTGCTGGTGGTGAAGTTCTCGTTACCAGCGGGGGGATAAGCCCCCGTGCCGGTGGAGGTATCGGCGGCGGGATAACCGCCGGGGCCGGAATCGGTGTAGGTGTTATTGCCCACAGCGTTCACCAGCCCTCCAGACATAGCGCCGGGGGCAAGGTTGGGCGTCAGGTACTCCCCGGAGCCGCGGAGATAGCTGGTGGGCGTTCCGAAGCCCGGAGCGATCAGGGCGGCGGTCTTGCTCCTGTTCACGTTCTGGTCCTCCGTCTGATAGATCACCTCCTGGGAGGTGGGGTCCGCGAATAGGTAATCGTCCGCGCCGTCAAAGCCGTACTCCAAGGCGCTGGCCTGGGTGACGCAGAGCGTAAGCAGCAGGGACGAGATAAGCAGGGATTTCAGATGGGTCCTCAGTTTCATGCAGCCGATCTCCTTCCTTTGATTTTTTCAAAGCCCCAATAGGCGGCGGCAAGCAGGGCGGCGATACCGCCCACACATCCGGCGATAGAGAGGGCCGCTGTCCCGCTGGACGGGGCGGCGTCAGGGGCCGCATCGCCGCTGGGCTGGGAAGCGTCCTCCGGGGGATCACTCTCCGCGGGGCTGTCTGCCGGGGCGTCCTGCCCCCCGCCGCCCGGATTGCCGTCCCCCTGGGTGGGGGCCGTATTGACATAGGGCACGTCCGTACATCCGAAGATCGCGGTGTAGATCACAACCTCGCAGGAGGTTTTTGCCACTTCCCCGGTGTAGTCGGCGGTCACGGTGTAGCCGGTAACGCAGCGGCTGCTCACCGAGCCGGTGTAGCTGGCCGTGGCGGTGTAGCGTGTCACCACGTCCTCGCCCTCCGTGTCGGTGGTGCTGGACCATTTCACGTCCGCCAGATTGAGGGTCTTGCCGCCCTCCGTCACCGTTTTGGGCACAAGGGACAGGTCGGCGTCGGACAGGTTGGGATAGGTCCGGGAGGCGGAGAGGTTGCGGGTGGAGGTGCCGTAGCCCTTGACCTCCACCTGGACGCTGTTGTAGTCCAGCTTCAGCATCCCGGCGTAGCCGTCCTCCGTCTTGGCCTCGATCTCCGCGTCAAGCTGTTTCAGAATCTCACCCAAATCGCCGGTCTTGCTGTCCGTGGTGACGGCCTTGGTCAACGGCTGGGTGTCCACGCCCACCTCTGTTTTTCGGGTCATCTCCATCAGGTGGAAGGTCATGCCGTATTCCTCAAAGTCCTCCGTGGGGATGCCCGCCGGGTCGTCCGAGAGGGAAAGCTGGTAGACCTTGCGGATGCGGGGCTGGTCGAAGTCGCCAGCGGTGTAGGATTCCACCTCGATGGGGTAATAGCAGGCCGCCGAACGGTCAGCGGCAAAGGCGGGGGGCGACGCCATGCACAGCGTCAGGACAGCGGCGCACAACAGCATGGAAATTCGCCGTTTTGTCATTTCGTTCATCTCCTTGTCGGTAAAATTAAGACGGCCATACGGGGCCGTCTGGTTGTTGTTGGATTACCGCGCCCCGGCGTGGGGGGCGCTCTGCTCCGCCGCATTATGTTCATTCGCAATCCCCCTTTTCCGGGGCGTCCGGCAGGGCGAAGTATGCCTCAAACTCCCGCTGCTGGGCGGGGGTCAGGGAGGCGAAGTGCTCCCCCTCGAAGCTGCACAGCAGGAAGGTCCCGGCGATGAAGTCCCCGCTGTCCGTGGGGTTCTCCCGGTTGGGCATCAGGCCCATGTTCTTCCCCTCGCTGTTGCAGACCAGCATCACCCGCTGGGGCAGGTAGCACCCGGCCTCGATAGGCCCGCCTACGATCTGCTGAAAGGCTTCCAGCGTGTCCTCCACCTTGGCGGGGCGGGGGGCCTCGCCGGGTTCCACCACCAGAATGTCGATTTCCTTTGCCATACCTTGTCCTCCGTTTCGTTTATATTCCAGCGGCATCCTGGGCCAGATCATGGCTGACCAGGGATGCGTAATACTGGCTGATGGTTGTGGGCGCGTTGTAGAGCGCCGCCAGGGTGTACGCCTTGATGTTCTTCACCAGCGTGGTGTTCTGGTTCAAGCTGTCCAGGACGTAGGCGATATGCTCACAGTTCAGCTTCAGGAACCGGCTCTTGACTACGCCGGTTGCCATTTCCTCCCCGGCAATGCGGATGAAGTCCCTCCGGGAGCAGCAGACCTCCACCATAAGCTCCACATAGCCCTCCAGCGTTTCCTCATCGTAGG
>CAJUAC010000110.1 GCA_910583885.1 uncultured Oscillospiraceae bacterium
GTGGCTTGTCATTATGAAATCACTATTTTCGGGGAACCGTTGCACCGCAACGGTTCCCCGATGCCAGATACCCACCACTGCGTGCAGCTCCAAACCATGATCATCTGAGGCACGACGGCGTGATATGGTGCATCGTCCGTACGGGGACTGTTATGCCAGACTGAGCCGGAATTCCCTGCCCCCTATCGTATAAGTGACGCAGAGACCCCGGTTTGTGTCTACGTGGATATTCTCCGCCCGGCTGAGCTCCTGCAGGGCGCGATACTGTTCCCGGGCGGCAGGGCTGTAGCCCGCCGGATCGTCGGAAGTGAGCAGCACCCCGCCCAGTAGCGCATTTACCCGGGCCAGCTTCTGCTTCTGCTCCGCAGTGAGTTTCAGGTTTTCTTCCCGGAGGAAAAAAACGTCCGGGTCGCTGAGCCAGGCTCTGCCGTTGAGCTGGCGGCGGAAGATCGTGTTGACGATGGCCTGTTTGGTGGACACCCGTTCCCGGTGGAGCAGGCGCATATACCACACATCGTCCCAGTCCAGCCCCACGTCGCAGCTCACCCGGCAGTAATCCACCAGGCCGAAGGCCGGCATCACCGGCACGCCGCAGCCCAATATCAGCTTGTCCCCGCACCACTCCCGCAGCAGTTCCATGGCCCGGATCATCCGCCCGGCGCGGCTCTCGGTTTTCTTGCCGAAGGGGGCCGCGCCATAGAGGAAATCCAGTTTCACCAGGTCGAACCCCCACTGATCCAGTACCCGGTCAAAGACGCCGCGTAGATAGTCCCGCACTGCTGGCAGGTCGATATCCAGAGCGTAAAAGCCGCTCCAGTTTCCGCCGCATTTCCAGGGCTGGCCGTTTACCTTCAGCAGCCAGTCCGGGTGTTCCCGATACAGGTTGGAATCTGTCTCACACACAAAGGGGGCCAGCCACAACCCCGCCAGAAAGCCTGCGTCATGGATTTCCTCCGCCACTGACTTCATGCCGCGGGGGAATTTCGCACTGTCCGGCTCCAGCCAGTCGCCGACCTGGGGCTCCCAGCCGTCATCTACCTGGAACAGGTCACCGGGGGATAAAAGGGTCTTGCACCCTGCCAGGTCGGAGGAAATGGCCTCCTGGGTGATGTCCTGATACCGGTTATACCAGCTGGAATAGCCTGCCAGTTTTTTGCCCGTCCGGGGTTTGACCCCCATAGCGGCAAACCAGCCGTCAAACACCTCCGTCTCTGTCCCCTCAGCAACGTACAGGTCAAAGGCGTGGAGCGTCCCACCGGGATGCTCCACCCCGGCGCAGTCCCGCTCAATGGCGAGCAGGCCCCGGTTTGCGTCGTATCGGAAGATGGTGTATCCGGGCCGCTCATCCAGGGAGGCGATAAGACAGAACCGCTCCCCCCGGCGGAAATAGCACCAGGAAAAGCCGTGAAATAGGCCCCGCTTGTTGGGGTAGTCTACGAAGTGATAATCTCCATAACGGTCAAAGGCGTATTTGTCCAACAGGGGCTTGGGCACATGGGCCAGCCCCCGGATCTTGTCCCGCTTGCCGCATTCCGGGCAATAGGTCCAGGTCTGATAGCCGTTCAAGAAGGCCCGCCCGTCCTTGCCCATCTCCCAAGGGAGGATGGCGGTGATTGCCTGGATGGTTCCGGCAGGGGCGTCGCAGCGGATGCGGACGGCGCCGTCCGACCCGTCCACCACCCCGGTGAGGGCACGTCCGCCCACCAGGGCGCGCCAGCGCAGCAGCTTATCCATTGCCGCCACCCCCGGCCCGGAGCTGGTGGCCGATCTCCTCCACCCGTTGGTCGGTGAGAGTGAACTTTTTTCGGAACAGCACAAACGCAGCGGCCAGCACGATCATGGGCAGTACCGTCATCATCAGACGCAGACCCAGCAGGGTCTCGGCGCTCTGGACGGCCACCGGTCCGATTTCGTCGGTGTTGCCCGCCAGGCCGATGAGGTCCAGCCCGATCCCGGTGAGGAATACCGCCACGCCGGAGGCGGCTTTGACCACAAAGGTCTGCATGGAGAAGATGACGCTCTCCTCCCGCCGGCCGGTTTTCAGCTGGCCGTAGTCCACGCTGTTGGACAGGAACAGGGTGGTGAGCACGGACAGCATCCCGTTGCAGATGAAGACCACCACCCCAGGGATCAGCAGGAGGGGAAGATATCCCGACAACCCTGCCAAGAGGAAAGCGAGCATGACCACATAGGCGCAAAACGCGGAGATCAGGCTGACGGCAAAGATCCGGGTATTGGACAGTTTTCTGCGCAGCAGTGGGTAGACCACCATCATACCAAGGATCTGGGCCGCCCCGCCCACGGTGGAGAACAGGGTGTAGCTGCCTTTCCAGCCCGCCCCGCCGAAGTCGTATTTGAAGAAGTAAATAATGAAGTTGGAGGTGAGGTACAGTGCGGAATTGATGAGCACAATGCTGGCCACCACCACCATGGCCTGATCGTTGCGCAGCAGGGCGGCGAACATCTCCTTTACCCCGGCTGTCTCCATCTCGGTCTGGGAGTTCTCCTTAAAAAAGGCACAGCACAAAATCTCCGCCGCCACGAACAGCACCGACACGATGAGGGCAACCCGGCCAAAGCCTGCCCGCTCGCTGTCGCCCCCCAGTACCCCCACCAGCGCGACAGTGAACATGGCGATAAGGGCGCTGCCCACCCCCGCGCAGGTGCGGCCCACCACGGACAGGTTTTCCCGGTCCGCCGGGGTCTTGGTGACAGCGGGGATCATGGACCAGTAGGGAATGTCCATCATGGTATAGGTGACGCCCCAGAGGATATATGCCACGGCGAAATAGGCCATCAGTCCCGCGCCTTCGGTGTGGGGGGCGTTGAACAGCGCGTAGAGCACCACCGCGTTAAGTATGGTGCCGCTGAGCAGCCAGGGGCGGAACCGACCCCAGCGGCTTTTCGTTTTTGCCACCAGTACCCCCATAAAGGGGTCATTGAGGGCGTCGAACACCCGTGCTGCCATCAGAATCAGCCCCACGAAGGTAGCGCTGAGGCCCAGCACGTCCTGATAGAAGTACATCACATAGGATGCGGACAGGGCATACACCATGTCCTTGCCCACGGCGCCGATGCCGAAGGCGGCCTTTTGCTTCAAGGTCAGTTCCATTTTTCCTCCCCCTTGGTCTTAATGGTGAAGTTGATCGTCACGTCTTCGGTCTGTTCCGTGTGGACGATGAGGACGGCGGTCCCCGTAGTGCCCAGGCTGCGCACATAGGCGCCGCACATACCGCCCTCGGCCGTGACGGTGGCGGGGCCTGCCAGCTCTGCGTTCCCGGACAGGGCGAAGGACACGGGAAGCTGGGCATAGGGGGCCGGGTTCCCGTTCCCATCCAGAATACGGACCCGGATCGCGGCCATGTCGTAGCTGGCCCCCTCGGTGAGGGAGGTATGGCTGGCCCTTACCTCCAAATGGAGCTTCGCCGAGGGGCGGCAGGTGACGCTGGCCACGGTTTTGCCGTCCTTGATCCCGTCGAAGCGCCAGACGGTGGCTTCGCCGCCCCAATTGGCTACATACTTGCCGTACAGATCCACGCCGTCCTGGAATTTCATGCCGTACCGGGCCATGCACCAGGCCATTTTCGCTTTATAGGACACTGGCAGACCGGCCAGCCCATACTTCCCAGCCGCCAGCAGGCACTCCCGCAGGAGCTTGGCCTTCTCCGGCGGAAAACCCTCCTGAGTCTCCAGCAGCTCACCGATGGTGTCATCCACCACGAAGGGCGGGTGGGGCAGAGAAGATGTTCGGTTTTGGCACAGACGGGTGACAAAGACCCCGTTTTTATACAGCGCCACCTCGTCCGCGTTGGAAAACACGTACACACGCCCCATCCGCCCCGCCGGGTAGTCGCCGATGTCCATGGAGGAGCCTACCGTCAGCACAGGGGCCCCCTCTCCCTGGCTGGCATAGGCCGCCGCGGCCAGCTTTGGGTTCCGAAAGGCGTCCATCACCCCGTGATAGCAGATCCGATCGCCGGAGCCAAAGTCCTTGTGGGTAGGATAGTCGAACATACACCAGCCAAAGCACCCTGCGTGTTCCTTCCACGCCGCATCCTGCACCCGGAGGTGGCGCAGGGCCTGCTCCTGCCGCCGTGCCCAAGTGTCGAAGGGCTTGGTGGGGAACATATGGCCGTTGCACTCCGAGATGAGGAGGGCCTTGCCCATATCCGATGTAACCTCTTTTTTGGGCTTGGCCCCGGGGGTCCTGCCGTTATGCGAGAAATCGTTGTAGGCGTATACATCTTCCAGCAGACTGCTTTTTTCCAGGTAGCGCACACCAGAAGTTTGACGGCTGGGATCCAGCTCATGGGTGATGGCGTTGGTGCGGGCGTAGAATTCGTCATCGTCCAGGCTCTCGTTGATACGCACACCCCACAGTATGATGGACGGGTGGTTCCTGTATTGTAAAACCATTTCCCGGACGTTCTGGCAGGCCTGACCTTTCCATGCCCCGTTTCCGATGTGCTGCCAGCCGGGGATCTCGGTGAACACCAGAAGCCCCAGCCGGTCACATTCGTCGATAAAATACTGGCTCTGGGGATAGTGGCTGGTGCGCACGGCATTGCAGCCAAGCTCCTCCTTCAAAATGCGGGCATCCTCCCGCTGAAGGGCTTCCGGGGCGGCATAGCCGATGTAGGGGTAGCTCTGATGGCGGTTCAGGCCTCGGAGGAAGGTTTTTTTGCCGTTGAGGTAGAAGCCGTCCGCTTTGAACTGCGCGGTGCGGAAGCCGAAAGCGGCCTCCTGCCGATCCAGCTCCATTCCGTCCGGGGCCAGGAGGCGGGCCTCACAGCGGTAAAGATCGGGCCGCGCCGTGTCCCAGGGCCTGGCGTCCGGAACATTGGCCTTTCCCGCCGCGCCAGCCCACACGGTTTTCCCCGCGCTGTCCAAAATGGAAACCTCCAGCTTTGCCCCATCGGGCGCGCCGTCGGTGGCCACCTTGACGTTTGCCGTGGTCAACGTGGGTGTGGTAACATAAATGTCGGTGATGTATCCGTTTTCCCGCACATCCAGCCATGCCTCCCGGTACAGCCCGCCATAGGTGAGGTAGTCTACCACAAAACCAAAAGGCGGGATGGATGGGTTTTCGCTGGTATCCAGCTTCACAGCCAGCAGGTTGGACCGACCCGGCTCCACCAGCTTTGTCACTTCTACCCGGAAGGCGGTGTAGCCACAGCGGTGAGTGGCCGCTTCCACGCCGTTGACGTACACCGTAGCAATGTGGGCCGCGCCGTCCAGTTGAAGGAACAGCCGCTTGCCCGCCAGTCCGGCGGGGACGTCCAGCGTCCGGCGGTAACCGCACAACATCTGATAGTCCTCCGGATCGATGCAGTGCAGGGGCAGCTCCTTACAGGTGTGGGGCAGGCGGACAGCTCGGGCTTCGCCGCCCCCGGTCGGAAATTCGTCGCTCCACTGGGGCGTAAACTCCCAGCCGTCGCACAAACTATACCTCATCGTTTCTCCTCCTGATCCCGTTCATAATGATGTCCATCATAGCGGCCAGGGTGTCCGCGTAGCTGGCTCCGTTTTCGCCGTTTACAAGAAAGCCTTCGATGGACGCGGTGACCATCTGCCGCAGTACCGGGATAGACACTTGGCGGATGCAGCCCTTCCCCACCCCTTCCTCCAGCAGGGCGATGGTTGGCTCCCAGTTGGTTTCCAGGTGCTCCCGCACCCGGCGGGCCACGGCGGGGTATTTTTCGTCCAGCTCCCCCAAAAGCCGAAGGTCCAAGGCTTGGTACTGCTCCGGCAGAGCGATCATCACCGACCTGATCCGCTCCTCAATGGGGCCGGAGGTCGCGATCAGCGACCGCTTTTCCTGATGGATGCGGTCGAACAGATCGTCTACCATGTCCAGCAGAAGCGCCTCTTTGGATGGGTAAAGCGTGTAAATGGTTTTTTTGCTGATGTGCAAAGCATCGGCCACCTCCTGCAAGGTAAACCACAGGCCCTTCGCCTGAAACAGTGCGGTGGCCGCGCCGATCATGCGCTCGCGCAGTTCCATAGCGAGTTCCTCCTCCCTTCGGAAACCAGACTGTTTATATCGGTTTCCATTGTAGCACAGGAAACCAACATGATTCAAGCGGTTTCGTAATGTTCTACATTTTGACCATTTGAAGCGCACTTTTTTGTGGATTTCGCACATTCTCCTTGCCGCCGGATCGGAAACCGTAAAATAAATCGACAGGCTTCTTGTC
>CAJUAC010000111.1 GCA_910583885.1 uncultured Oscillospiraceae bacterium
GCTGTGACAGTTCCTCGCACTCCGCCATAAGGCTCCCAATGGTATCGCCGGGATATGCCTCGGATGGCTGGCGCAGGTCTTTCCCTTTCTCATCCATCTTGTTCCTCACCGCCTTTCTGTTTTACCTGATGCGCCCGAAACACAGGAAATGGCTCTGCCAATAGTTACTTTCGGTACTGGCATAGGAGATAGGCGAACCGCAGTGGATCATCATCCCATCGCCCACATAGATGCCCACATGGGTGGCGTCGCTGGGGTCCGGGGCGTCGTAGGTGTGGTGGAAGAAGATCAGGTCTCCCGGCTTCGCCTGGTCGGGCGGGATGATGTCGCATATCCCTTTCAGCCCCTTGGCCCCCAGCCGCCCCACGCTCCAGCCGTTGCCGCTGTGGTTGATGACCCACGACACGAAGCCGGAACAGTCAAAGGAAGTGGACGGGTTGGAACCGCCCCACACATAGGGGTAGCCCAGGTACTTCTCCGCCTCGGTTATCATCCTGCGGAACCGCTCATCGGTCAGCGCCTCGCCGGGGATGTCATAGTCCGTGTACTCGCCCCCGGCTACGCCGTACACATCCTCCCCGAACAGCTCCGAACGGTTGCCGCTGGTCGTCATCAGCACATCGTAGCGGTCGGCCTGCTCCGTTGTCAGCCCGGAGGCCCGGATCACCGCCCCCAGCCCCTTGTTCGTCAGCTTCACATTGAGGATGTGGTACTCATACTCCACTTCCACCTCATAGGTGTAGGTAGATGTGGTCGTTTCGCCGGTCACCGGGTCGGTGCTGGTGGTCGTTCCCGTCCGGGTCTCCGTCCGGGTGCGTATCTCCACCTCCGGCGTGAGTGTAAGGGTGTACTGCTGGGCGAACAGGCTTTGCAGGGTGCTTTGTGCCTCCGCCCTGGTGTAGTCCTCGAACAGGACGGTCAGGTAGGAGGCCAGCTCATAGGGGTTGTGGCCGATCTCCGCCAGGTCGTAGCGGTACTCGTCATAGCCGGGGTGGGTGCTTTCGATATTGCTTATCTGGTTGTCCAGGGCAGTCTCCAGCGCGGAGTAGTCCGCGTCGGCCCCCATGATGTCAGCGTCCTCCGCCGTGTAGGAGGTCCCCAGCACCGCGTTCCCGCTCCCGGCGAACATGGCGGTGCAGGAGGAGAACATCCCGGCGATGAGCATGATGAGCAGCCCCAGGGCGCCGGCGATGAGGATGGCTTTGGGATGCTCCTTCACGAACTCGATCCCCTTGTCCACCACAGACTTCGTTCCCTCGGCGGTCTTTTTGCCGCCCTTCGCCGCCCCTGATGCCGATGCCCCGGCCCTGCCGCTGGCTTTGGCCTCCATATACCGCTTTTTCAGCTCCTGCTTCTGCCGCCACCTGGATATGGGGTTGGAGGAGGGGCTGGGGTCATTGTGGCGCTCCCGCTGGTACAGGGCCTCCACATTGGCGTTGTCCGACTTCCGCTCCAGCCTCGCCGCCTTGTCGTACTGTTTCAGCTTGTGGCTGTAATGGCGGTTGTTCACGACGTTCCCGGTGTTCCGCACCGTGGACTCCCCGCTTTGCAGGGCATCCGCGCCGGAGTTGCCCTCACCGTCATTGTCCGAACGGCCCACGGCATCCCGGACGGTGTTCCTCGCCGCATGGAGGGCAGCGGCGGGGGCGTTCACCGCCGCCCGGCCAGCCGCTCCCGGCTTCTGGGCGGTGACTTCCGTCACCTCGATGCGGAGCTTGCCCCTTGCGGCTTTGGCAGACTGCCGCTCCGGGCGCAGCTTATCCGAGAGCCGCTCCGCGGTGGCCTCCACCTTGCCGCCCCTGGCGGTGGTGCGGGGTTTCCTTTTGGATGGGGCTTTTTCCTTTTCCCGGTCCGCCTTGGAGGACTGCCGGGACTGGTGGAGCTTATCCGACAGCCGCTCGTCCACGGCCTCCGCCCTGCCGCTGTCACGGATGATACGCACACGCCTCTTTGTCGGGAGCTTCTCATTCGCCCGGTCCGCTTTATCGGCGGCCTTGTCAGCCTTTTTCGCCGCCCTGCGGATGTCCCGGTCAGAAAGCTCATCCTCCGTAAAATGGAGGCGGCGCGCCTTGTCAGCCATTGTCCGCCTCCCGTTCCTTGACCTCCGTCAGCTTGGTCGTCATGATCTTGTAGAGTTCCAGGTCGGTGGGGAAACGGTCCACGAAGGGCAGGATGACATTGCCGAAAAACAGCAGCCCCTCGCCCTCGCCGGAGTGGGTCACATAGGAGAGCTGGTGGGGCGAGATGTTGAGCTGCTTCGCCAGGATGGCGCGGTCGCCCGCCGCCTGGTTGAGCATGATGATGAAGTCGCTGTTCTCGAAGATGTTCTCCACCTCCCGGCTGGAGAGCAGGTCCTTCACGTTCTGGGTGATGCCAGTCGGGATGCCGCCCCATTTCCTGAACCGTTTCCAAATCTCCACGGAGTAGGCGGCGGTCTGCTCCTCTTTGAGCAGAAGGTGGAACTCGTCCATGAAATACCGGGTGGCCTTGCCCGCGCTTCGGTTCTGGGTCACGCGCCCCCACACCTGGTCCTGCACCACCAGCATCCCGATCTTCTTCATCTGCTTGCCCAGGTCCTTGATGTCGAAGCAGACGATGCGGTTGGTGATGTCCACATTGGTGCGGTGGTTGAAGATGTTCAGGGAGCCGGTGACATAAATTTCAAGGGCGGTCGCCACATGGCGGGCCTCCTTCTCCTCCTGCTTTAAGAGCGCCTCGTAGAGGTCCTGCAAGAGGGGCATATTCTCCGGCCTGGGGTCCTCGAAATACTTCTGGTATATCTGGTGGACGCAGCGGTCGATGACCGTTTTCTCCACCGGCTGGAGGCCCTCCTTGCCGCCCACCACCAGCTCGCAGAGCGAGAGGATGAAGTCGGCTTTCAGGGCGACGGGGTTGTCCTCCTCGGAGTAGTTCAGGTTGATGTCCATCGGGTTGACATACTGGCTGCTGGACGGGCTGATCCTGATGATCTGCCCGCCGAACCGCTCCACCAGCGGCGCGTACTCCGCCTCCGGGTCGCAGATGATGACATCATCGTCCGACACCAAAAAGGCGTTGGCGATCTCCCGCTTGGCGGCGAAGGACTTGCCGGAACCGGGCGTGCCGAGGATCAGCCCGTTGGGGTTCTTGAGGGACTTCCTATCGACCATGATAAGGTTGTTGGAGAGTGCGTTCAGGCCGTAGTAGAGGGACTCCTTCCGGTCCTGGAACAGCTCCTGCGTGGTGAACGGGATGAAGATGGCGGTGGAGCTGGTGGTGAGGCCCCGCTGTATCTCGATGAGGTTCTGCGCCAGCGGCAGGGAGGACATCAGCCCCTGCTCCTGCTGGAAGTCCAGCCGCCGCAGGACGCAGTTGTGCTTCTGGGCGATGCTCTGGGACTGGAACACGTTGGTCTCCAGCTCCTGCTCGGTGCGCCCGGTGTTCATCACCAGGAACGTCACCATGAACATCCGCTCGTTCTGGCTCTGCAATTCCTTCAGGAGCGCCTTGGCGTCCCTGCCGTAGGTGGCGAGGTCGGAGGGGATGATGTCGATGTCGTACCCGGCGCGGACGGCCTTCTTCTGTTCCTCGATCTTGCTGCGGTCCAGCTCCGTGATGGTGTGCTTCACCGTCTTGATGGCCTTGTTCTGGTCGATGGACTGGATGTGCATGGTGACGATCTGGCTGGAGTCGATGTCCAGGATGTCCGCCAGCATACGGTCGCTGATGTCCGAGGCCGTGATGGACAGGAACGACATGGCGCCGTACATACCGCCCACCTGGAAGGTGCGCCGGCCGTTGAAGGCAAAGGCGGCGGGGGCGATGAAGTCCTTCACGGACAGCCCGGACTCCACCAGCCACTTCCACTCAAAGGCGAAGGGGTCACGGTCCCCCATGTGGAACATGGAGTGCATCAGGCGCAGGCGCTCCTTGCCGTTCAGTACGGTGGCGGTCACGCCGATGCGCTTGAAGTTGTTGAGCAGGTCCGTCTCCACATGGTCCAGCCGGGGCTTGGCCTGCCGCATGGAGGCCGCCTCGATGCCGAAGGTCAGGTACTTCGCCTTGGTGAGGCCGTTGTTGCCCCTGGCGAGCTGGCTTTTCAGCATCTGGCTGTACTCCGCCCGCACACTGTCAAAGGCGTCCCCCGCCGGCGGGATGCGGACGGACTTCTCGAAGCTCTCCGCGTCGGTCGCCATGTTCATGAAGGACAGCTCAAAGTGGATGGAGCTGTCGAAGAAGTTGAGGAAGCTGCACCACTCCTCGAAGATGGCCGTCTTGTCCTCCTGCTGGGCGAGCTGGTAGTTGATGTCGTTGAACTGGACGGTCTTGGTGTAGTAGTTGTCGGTGACACGGCAGATGCCGTCCGGGAACATCCGCTGGAACGGGATGGACTGCTGGGCGGTGCGGGGAGTGCCGTCATCCCTGCGGGCCTTCTCGATGATGGCCCTGATCTGCTGCTTTTCCGCTTTTGTCAGGCTTGCGGGGAGAGCGGCTGGCTCCGCTTTCCCGCGCCCGTTTTTCCGCGTTTTGAACAATGGCCTGTACCTCCTTTTCCACTTGGTCCTGCCGCATGAGGGCAGAGTAATAGTTGTTGGTCGCATAGGGGCGGACCTTCGGGCGGATGAACTTCGCCTGGATGAAATGCCGCGCCACCGCCTCCAGCGGCTGGCCGTCCTTCTCGTACATGGCGAGGAAGAACAGCGGGAGCATGAGGACGATCATCCCCATGACGGCGAGGCTGGTGTTGCCGGAACGCTTCATCAGGAAGAACGCCGGGACGCCGATGAGCGCCGCCGCCCCGAAGCAGACGAGCTGCCGCTTCGTCAGCCCAAAGAACACCTTGGTCTTTACCCGCGTCAGGTCGCGGGGGATGGAAATATACGCTGCCATGATGACCTCCTTTCCCGGTCAGTGGGCGTTCAGTACGCTTCGGGCAAGGCCCCCGGTCTTGAACAGGGTGAACACTAAAAGGACGGTGTACCCCACGACGCCCCAGAGGGAGGCGACTACATCCGAAGTGAACGAGATGGACTGTATCAGCACAGCGTAGATGCCGACACAGATCATGATGAGGAAGCCCTGGAAGCCCAGGGCGAACAGGGAGCGGAGGTAGTTCTGCCCGGTCTGGCTCTGCTCCCGGTTGCCGAAGGTGGACAGCGGGATGGGCGCGAGGCTCGTCATCAGGTATATCTCGATCATGCGCCCGTAGACGATGACGAAGATCACGATGGAGAGTATCCAGAGGGTGAGCTGGATGACAAAGCTCATCAGGTAGATGCCCAGCAGGGTACCCACGCCGTAGGTCTCCAGCGTGGCCTCCATCGCGGCGATGGCCGAGTCGCTGACCGCCGTGGACGCGCCGATGATGCCCCCGCTCCGGGAGATCACGGTCTGGCAGACATCAAAGACCGCCATCACGATATTGAAGCAGTTGGAGATGAGCGTGACGGCCACGAAGGTCTTGAATATCCACTTGAAGATGATCCAGGTCTCGAAATTTGCTAAGTTGTTATGCTCGATGATGAGCTGTATCAGCTCGTAACAGGCAATGAAGGTGAGGATCAGCCCCGCTATGGGGAGGATGACCGACTCCGACACGTTCCGTATCATGGAGAAGATGCCCGGAGAGAAGTTCGCCGGGGTCATGCCCACATCGCTGGCGATCTCCCCCACACGGGAGTTGACCGAATCGAAAACGCCTGTGAGATTGCCCATTATCCCGCTGATGAGAAGCTCTTTGAGCCAGTCCGCTATCGCGTCAAGAATACTGCCCAAATCAAATACCTTGTCCTTTCATCAGGGTAGGAGGGCGGCGCTGCCGCCCTGCCTTTGTCACAGCGGGTCCTGTCCTGCGTGGCAGGTCAGGGAGTGGTGAACAGGCCGGACAGCAGGGGGACCAGGGTGATGCCGATGAGGGCGACACCGCCGCCCGCCATCAACTGCTTCATGCCCTGGCTCTTTGCTGATGTGTGATAAAGAAGTAGTAGAAGTGTAAAAAATTTTGCCGTTCCTA
>CAJUAC010000112.1 GCA_910583885.1 uncultured Oscillospiraceae bacterium
CAAATCGTCCCGCAGCTCTTTGATTTTGGCATCCCGCGCACTGACGGCCTTTTGATATCCGTCGATTGCATCGTTGGCCAGCGCAATGGCCGCGCACCGCCGTTCTTTCACTTCCTGGAGCAGCTGCATGATCTGTTCGGCGGTCATGCCCTCCAGGGCCTCTTTGTTTATCATGTCGATTTCCTCCTTGTTCTCTGGGCGCAACGTTCAAAGCGGAACGGAAACGCCCTGTTTTTTGCCCAGTAACTACTTGCATTTTGGGGTCGGCGAGCCCGCAGCTTGGTTGGCGGGGGCGTCACAGTACCTTTTTTCTGCGGGAGAGCTGTTGCAACGCCTCACGGTGCCCGGGAACGGCAGCGGGCAGGGTAGACCCCGCTGCCGCTCTATGGCTTCGTATGAGCTCGCTCGTATAGCTCCAGCCAATCGGTGAGCCTCATAGTCACCAGCCAAGGTGAGCGGGAGCGCCGGTGGAACAGGCTGGGGACACCACCGAAGCGGGCAGCGTCCCGGATAGCCTGGGCCATAGCCTCCGGGACATTAAGCCGCTCCACCCTCTTGACCTCGATATGTATCCCGGGCAGCCCTACCAAGTCGGGCACTTCGCCATAGGTCTGTAAGCCGCCGCGCTCAACATCATGGCCGTGGTCCCGGAGGATCGCGGCCAGCTCCCGCTCGCCGTCTGCGCCTTTGCGCTGTGATGATTTGCCCACGTCCGAACACCTCAGCCAAGAAGAATGCGCTGTGCAAGCTGCTTTCGTGCTTCAGCATTTCCTCTGCGTCTGCTTGTGCCGATCAGCTTAAGGCGTACAGGGCACATCTCCAGCACACGGTCATAGATACGGGCATACTGCATGGAGGCCGGGTGTTCCAGCTCCTCCATTGTCAGATTGGTGGTCACGACCACGGGCAGTTTGGAGCTGGCCCGGGCGTCGATGACGTTGAATATCTGTTCCGCAGCATAGGCGCTGTCCCGCTCCACCCCCAGGTCATCCAGAATCAGCAGCTTGTAAATGGCCAGACGGTCAAGGAGCTTCTGCCGCTCCTGTGTGCCTTGGAGCAGATTCAACAGCCGAGGGAAGTTGGTGGCCGCGACGGGTACCCGTTTCTCCAGCAAGCCGTTCCCAATGCAGGAAGCATAAAAGCTCTTGCCGGTGCCAACGGTGCCGTGGAATAGAATTCCGATGTTTTCGGTCCGCATCTCATTCCAGTGC
Organism: uncultured Oscillospiraceae bacterium; assembly: GCA_910583885.1. GTDB lineage: Bacteria > Bacillota > Clostridia > Oscillospirales > Oscillospiraceae > Pelethomonas. The sequence continues at coordinate 1,212 of CAJUAC010000112.1, forward strand.
TCGACGTACCGCCGGCAGGCGTCAGATACCTTCGCCTCCGCCCGGTCATCTTGGGCAAAGGTATAACGCAACCCATCGGGGCAGGAAATTCCATCCTCGCGGCGGCGGGCCATATCCTGTTTGAACCGCTCCCGCTCGGCTCGCCGTTCCTCCGCTTCGTCCGCCTCGCACTGGCACTTGCAAGCGACCCTTACCAGTGTTCCAGCTCGCTCTCCTGTGGCTGGGTTGAAGCCCAGCCGCGTTTGCTTCGGTGTGTGACACTTCCCGCAGTACAGAAGCCCATCCGGGCCTGTATAGTCCCCAGGTGCTTCCTCTGTTTTCATCAGTTGAGCAACGATGTCCTGCATATTCACCCTCCTATCGTGTGAAGAAATCATCCCCGCTCTCATAGTCCGAAGCGGTCTTGACTTCGTTCCTGGTGCCTCCCCTCTGCCATCGCTCCCACTTCTCAGCGTTACGACAGGCAGCTTTCCAGTCTTTCATCTTGCTTCGGCCAACCATCCAGCCTTTGGCAGCGTAGAAGTCGATAAACTGTTGCGGATCCACCCTACTCCCGCGCTCCCGGACGTAGGCCGCTACTTCTTCCAGCGTGGGAGGGACAAAATGCGACCGTTGCCCTTTTCCGGGCGTGGGGGTGGGTGCGGGAGCCGCTTGCGGCTCCCCATCACCTATCCTTACCTAACCTAACCTGGGTATCCATTTTGGAAACATTGTGTATACACTCTGTATCCATTTCAGAATCATCGGATAGTTTTACAAGGATTTCCCTGTAAATGCTGGGGCGATATCGGTCTTTCTGGATGTAATTATTACGGCTCCAGTCTGTGATGTAGGTTACAAGGTCCTCATTCAGCACACGGACAAACCCTTTTGAGGCCAGCACCCGCAGATCGTCCTCATTGGCACCTGTGGTACGCATGACAGAAAACGCCTCCACAATACCATCATCGTCTGCTGCCATACCCAGGTCATAGTAAAGCAAGCGGGACGTGGGCGGCATTCGCAGAAACCGCGCTGAGCCTATGATGGATTTTGCAAACATACGTCTCTCAGCCATTCAGCATTCCAACTCCAATACTTTGATTTCTGTAATGATGTCATAGGCATCAAGGGCAGCATCAGACTGTGACGCAGAATCCAAATTTCCTGAAATATAGCATTTGACCGCTGCGCCCAGGCATTCATTGTCAAATGCCAGCAGGTCCATTGTCAACCGCTCCATTTTCTCCCTTTTAGTCTCTCGCACCTGTTCCGCCTGCTCCATTTGGAAGATTGTCTCTTCCATAACCTCCTTTGTGTAGTCGTTCAAATTCCCGCCTCCGTTCTATTTTCCGCTTGGGCCTTGACCCACTCCCGCAGCCCTTCCACAGAAACGAGAGTGCGCCCGCCCAGCTTGAAGGATGGGAAACCCTCACGGTTTATGTACTGGTAGATGGTGGGCTTCGACACGCCCAGGAGCCGGGCAGCCTCGGGCGCAGATATGGCCAGAGGTTCCAATCTGTCAGCCATGGTCTACGCCTCCTGTTCCAAAATACACGGCCCCAGCACAGCAGCCAATTTTTCGGCTGTTTCCCGGCTACAGCTCTTTCCCGTCTTGACAGCGGTGACGGTACCCCGGGAAACACCGGCCCGTTCTGCGAGTTTATTGCCATTCAGATCAAGCCTTACCAGAGCAGCAGCAAACTGTTCCCTGTTAATACGCATGGTTTACACCTCCTGTTAAACTCAAAAGATTGCAAGCCAAAATTACCACATTCAAAAAGCTTTGTCAACAATTTTTACAAACAAATGCTTGCAAAGTTTTTCGGTCTGTGCTATGGTTGTGGTGAGGTGATGCGTATGACTACCGGGCAACTCATAAAGGCAGCCAGAAAACAAGCCGGCCTAACCCAGATGGAATTGGCAGAAAAACTTGGGATTCCGTATCAAAGCGTAGGACAATGGGAACGGGATGTTCGCAATCCTAAGTATGAATCGCTTTGTCGGATAGCGGATGCCTTGAATACATCGGTTTCTTATCTCCTGGGACAAGATGGAACAAGGGTTGCACCAGATGTGCATCAGGTTTTTATTGAGCGTTTGTTGCAAGAACTCTCAAACTCCAGCACTGATGACGTAGAGGCATCGTGTAATGCTGTGTTAAGTCCAGGGAGGCAGTTGACCGTGGAGCGGATGAAGCAAATCGCTGGTGAACTTGGTGTCACGCTTGATTATCTTACAGGCCTCACAGATGACCCAGAAACGCAGCGGATTTCTCTGATTGACGGAGACCTCATAGACGCAGTTGCAACGGCTGATGATGAACTGATTGAGGCCGTACATCAGGTATGCGGGATGGATAAGTACAAAATCGCCGAATGTTACGCAGCAGGAAACCTGATGGAAGCCTGGAATCCAGCAAAAATAGATATCGTTCGTGAATACATCAAGGACAGTCAAATCGTTCTGCAAAAAATGTTTGCCGCCCTGGTTAAACCCGCAGATGCGGACGAGGGGACAAAATAAAAAACCGCCCCGGTGCTGGAACACCGAAGCGGTTAAGATGCGCAAAATACCAAGCGGTCAAACAAGGCATCTTTACGCCCTTTGATTGTACCATATCCGGGCGTAGGGTGCAAGAAAGGAGTTTTCAAAATGGCCAGAAAAAGCAGCAGGGGAGCCCAGGGGAGCGGGACGATCCGAAAAAAGACCGTCACCCGCTCGGGCAAAGAGTACACCTACTGGGAGGCCAGGATCACCACAGGCCGGGATCCCGGAACCGGCAAGCAGATCCAGCGGTCTTTCACCGGCAAGACGCAAAAGGAAGTCCGAGAGAAGATGCAGGTTGCAGCCGTGGAGGTCAACCAGGGCACCTATACCGCCCCGCAGCGCATGACGGTGGGGCAATGGCTGGATGTGTGGGCATCTGACTACCTGGGCGCGGTCAAGCCCTCCACCGTCCGCAACTACCGGGACCTGATCCGGCTGCACATCAAGCCCGCCCTGGGCGCGGTCCGGCTCCAGGACATACACGCCCACACGGTTCAGAATTTCATCAATGGCATAGACCGCGCCCCGGCTACGGTGCGCCTGATCTGCGGCGTTCTGAGCGCGGCATTGGAAAAGGCCGTGGAGCTGGGCTATATTCCGCAGAACCCAATCAAGCGGTGTACGCTTCCTCGGAAGGAGCAGAAGGAGATTCACCCGCTTGATGATGGGGAAGTAGCCGCGCTGCTGGCGGCGGCAAAGGGCGGGGAGCTGGAGCACTTTATCACCGTGGCGCTCTTTACGGGTATGCGTATGTCTGAGCTGTTGGGCCTTACCTGGGACTGCGTAGACTACAACAGCGGCACGATCACCGTCAACAAGCAGCTTGCGCCCCCGGCCCAGCGGAAAGCAGGGGAGGTGTTCACCACACCGAAAAGCCACAAGCCCCGGACCGTGGCGACGGCTCCGTCGGTGCTTGCCGAGCTGAAGGCCCAGCGGCGGCGGCAGATCGAAAACCAGCTTCGGGCCGGTCCCATGTGGGACAACGCCCACAACCTGATCTTCACCAATGCGACCGGCGGGCCGATGCCGCAGCGGGATATAGAACGGCTGTTCCGGGCCGTGGCAGACGCCGCAGGGCTGGAGGGTATGCGCTTCCATGACTGCCGCCATACGTTCGCCGTGAACGCCCTCCGGGCCGGGGACGATGTAAAGACCGTTCAGGGGAACTTGGGCCACGCCACCGCCGCCTTTACGCTGGACCGCTACGGCCATTTTACGGAGGCCATGCAGCAGGCCAGCGCGGCCCGCATGGAGCGGTTTATCAAGGACGTGTTGGAGCTGTAAAGGGAAAACATAAGGGAAAATAGGGCCGTAGGGGACAGCTAAAGCCTCTGCAGCCCTTGATATTTCAGCGTTTTCCTGTTTGACTGTCCTACAAAATGAAGCTGGAGGCCATCAAGCGCCGCGCCGGGAGGCGTACCAAGGAAGCCGCAGATAATTCGCCGAATAATTCGGCGAATTTCCGCAGCGATGATGAAATCGGCGCGGCGATGGGTATGAGCGGCGATACCGTCCGCAATTACATTTCCCTGACCCAGCTGGTCCTGAAGCTTCAGCAGATGGTGGATGATAAGAAAATCGCTGTGACCCCGGCCTATCAGATCGCCGCCTTGAAGCCGGAGGAACAGGCGCTTTTGGTGGAGACCATCGAAAGCGAACAGGCCACCCCCTCCGTCTCCCAGGCCCAGCGCATGAAGAAGTTAAGCCAGTCCGGGGAGCTGAACGAGGACACCATGCTCTCCATCATGTCGGCGGAGAAGAAGCCGGAGGTTGACAAAATCGTGCTGACTGGCGATACCCTCCGCAAATACTTCCCCCGCTCCTACACCCCCCGGAAGATGGAGGAAACCATCATCAAACTGTTGGAGGCATGGCAGAAGAAGCGCCAGCGCAGTCAGGAACGCTAATCAAATACGGGACAGGCACACCGGACAGGAAATCTCTCTGCCCGGTTTTTTCGTGTCCTGGAAAGGAGACGCACGTTGTATATCAACACATTTCAATACAAGCCGGAGCATGTGGACTGCCGCCTCTGTACCGAGTACGCCGGTAAGAAAAAGGGCTGCACCGCCCAGGGCTGTCCCTGGCTGACGGAGCGGATCGAGGCCGGAGTGGTGGGGTATGAGGAAGCCGTCATGGAGACGTTCCCCCGCAGCGCCCATCTGGA
>CAJUAC010000113.1 GCA_910583885.1 uncultured Oscillospiraceae bacterium
CGTTGGTGCTGGGGCTGTCCATGACATACCCTGCCGGGGCCTTGGTTTCCGTCACCACATAGGCCCCCGGTGCGAGGTTGGTAACGCGGATTTCGCCGTTGCTGTCGGTCACAAAGAGGCCGTTCTGCGTCAATGTGGACGTGCCGATCACACCGTCCAGACCAACCTCACAGCCTGCGGCGGTAGCCACCCGGAACTCCGCGCCGGGGAGGGGCTGGCCGGTCTGACTGTCCCGCTTCTGGATAATCATGGAGCCTTTCGGCTGATTCTTAAAAGCAAGGGTGACAGTACGGCCCTCCTTGATCTGCACGGTCTGGCTCTGGGTGTCGATGATAAAACCGGCAGGGGCGCGGGTTTCCGTAACTACCACGCTCTTGCCGGGTTTCAGGCCGGGGATGCGGATTTCGCCGTTTTCATCGGTGCGGTAAATGCCGTTGCTGTCCCCGATCAGACTGCCGTCCGCGTACATGATTTTGAACTCGGCGTCCTGGAGTGTAATGCTGGGGTTGACGGAGCATACCTTTCTGATAAGCAAAATCCCGTCCGGGGCGTTGTCAAAGCGGACGGTGACAACGCTCTGCTCCCCGCTGTCGGCCAGAAACACCGTCTCGGAGGCATTGATGATGGAATACCCGTCAGCCGGGTCTACCTCCTCCACCACATAGGTTCCACTTTGCAGCCCCGTCCAGATGGCGGTGCCGTTCTTCCCGGTCACTTTCTGCCCGATGACAGTGCCGCCCGTGCCGGAAGTGCCGCCCAGATAGCGGAGCTGGAAGGTGCATCCCGGCAGAGCCTCGTGGGTCACGCTGTCGTACTTTTCCACAATAATTCCATTCAGCGGCTCATTCTGGAAGGTCAGGGTCTTACTCTCGCCGCCGTGGATAATGACCTTTTGCGTGGTGGGTTCCTTCATCTGAAAGCCGGGGGCGGGGGCCACCTCGGTCACGGTGTACTCGCCGGGGTACATCTTCTTGCCCTGCTCATGCACCTTGATCTGGCCGTTGGCGTCGGTGAAAATATACCCGTAGTCGATGGAGCCGGGGGCCTCCGCCGCCTCGCCGTTGCTGGTGTAGGTGACGTGGAACTTGGCCCCCTCAATAGGAGCGCCCGCCACGCTGTCCTCCTTAAAAATGGTCAGCTCCGGGGCCTTGTGGTTGCGGAAAACCAGCGTCTTTTCATCGCCTGGGTGCAAGGAAATTGTCTGCACACGGTCTTTATCCTTATCCGGCAGATAATAGGGCGCGGGTACAGATTTCTCCGTCACCTCATATGTGCCGGGGGCAACCCGCAGGGTAGCCTTGCCGTCCTCGCCGGTAGTCCAATCGTCCTGATAGTCCCCGTTGATAGCTTTTACGGTGAACACAGTGCCGGGGACAGGCTTACCACTGTCAGCGTCAACCTTGGAGATCGTCAGCTCCGGCTTTTTAAGATTCTCAAAAATGACTTCCTTCTCATCGCCGCCATTCAAGCTGATGGTCTGGGTTGGCTCATCACTGATACAGTACGGCTCCGGGACAGACTTCTCCGTTACGCGATAACTGCCGGGAGCAACCCGCAGCTCCACGGAGCCGCTGGCCTCGGTGGTAACTTCGTGGCGGTAATCGCCGTCAATGGCTTCCAGCAGAAACACCGTACCGGGGATGGGATTGCCCGTACCCTTTTCAATTTTGGTAATTTTCAAAAGAGGCTGTTTGAAATTATCAAAAATCAGCTCCTTATTGTCACCAGCCTCCAGCCAAATGGTCTGCGTGGGTTCATCCCCCACCACATAGGGGGCGGGAACGGACTTCTCAACCACTTCATAGCTGTCCACGGGGATATTGGAGAGGACGGCCCTGCCGTCTGCGCCGGTAGTCACATCGTTGTGGTAGCCGTAGTGGATGCCCTTGATCTCAAAATGGGTATTGGGGATCACATCTCCAGTCTGCGCGTCCCGTTTCAGAATCGTCAGGTTGGGGAGCCGCTTGTCGGAGGCTGTCACGGTGACGGTGCCGCCGCCGTTGATAGTGGCCTGATCCACATGGGCGATGACCGGCTCTGTGAGGGTGGCGTAGGGAGCCGGGGCACTCACCTCCACAAAAGCGTACATTCCCTCGGTCACATCGGTGACGGTAATGGAGCCGTCCGCTTTGGTGGCCTCCGTGCCGACAATCTGGCCGTCCTTGATGATGTTGAACACCGCGCCGGGGAGGGGATTGTCGCTGTCATCCAGTTTGATAAGTTTTACCTTTACCTTGGCGTCATTTTCAAACACCAGGGCAATGTCGCTCTTGCCGTCCCAGCGGAAGGACTGCTTAGTCTTATTCACATCGGGGCTTTTGGTGTAGCCCTCCGGGGGTGTCACTTCCTCGGCGGTGTAGCTGCCAATGGGCATATCCTTCCAGGGAACGTCGGTCAGATAGCCGCCCTCGCCGGTGATGAAGGTTCCAGTAAAATCATTGTCCACGCCCTCAATTTTAATGACCGCCCCGGCGAGGCCCTTGGTGGGGTCATCCGCGTCCACCTTGCGGATACTGCCCTCGCCGGTGATTTCGGGGCTGTCGGCAAAGGTGACGGTTACGGTGTTATTGCCATTGCTGGGCAGGACCACATACTGCGGGCCAGCGTTGTCGATCTCATAGCCCTCCGGGGCCTCCAATTCAGTCACGGCGTAAGTGCCCGCTTCCAGGGCGGACAAGGTATAGGTTCCGCCGCTACCCGTTACGATCTCCTTGGAGTAGGTGCCGTTTTCAGAAGTCACCTTAAATCTCGCTCCGGGCAGGCCCTTGTTGGGATTGGTGCTGTCTACCTTCTTGACAGTGAGATCATACTTCTCACGGGTGATATTCAGTTCCCCAATCATAATGGCCTGTACGTCGCTGGCCGGATGATAGTTAGAGCCGGGGCCAGTGTAAGCGTACTCATAGACGGCGCAATCGCCCCATACGCCCTGCGCCCCCAGGTCGAGGATATACTGGGCGCGGTCACGGAACGATCTGCCGTCCATCGTATCGTCAATGCTGGTATAGCTGGTATGCTCCAGATTGTTATAGACGTACAGCAGTTCCTCGGCGCAAGCGGTCACGGGGTCTGCCAGCAGACCGGCCTTGTAGCGCCAGACAATCGCCTGCACCCAGGCGTTCATCGTCCATGTGTAGTCGCTGTCCCACACATCATCCACGTTCAGGGCGTGGGCTTGATCGGTAAATACGCCGGTAGAGTGGGCGTAGAAAAAGGCCATCATGGTCTTGACGGTGGGATCGGAAATGGACTGGGGATTACCCCACGTGTGGCCCTCCAGGGACCAGCCCATGCCCTTGCCTTTCTCGGCGCAGAAGCCCATGGTACTCTTTCCATTAAGCCCAAAGTGCATCTGGTGGAGATGGCAGGTGCCCAGAGCCGGGGATTCATATTTGACCCCGTTATGAGTACAGTCGTCCATCTTGATGGAGCTGGGGCTTGCCGCCAGCGCCGTGGCAGGCAGCAAGCCCAAGATACACACCAGCACCAACAGCATAGCCGTTATGCGGGTGAGGGAGAACCGGATTTTTTTCATATGTTAAAAAACTCCTTTCCATTTTGCGGTATAAGAAAAGGCCCTTCAGCATGGGGCTGAAAGACCTTTCCATATCCGTATTCAGTTATTCGTAGGGATTGTGGGTGTTCGGTCTGCCAACGATCATATAACAGTAGGTTGCGCCGCCGCTTTCAGTCACACCCACGCCAATACCGTCACAGTCTGGCTTTATCATGGTTTCAAAGTGTCCTGAAGAATTAAGCCAGTTTTCGTGGGCGTGTTGGGCTGCATCCTCTGCGGCAACACCAGTGAATACCGTCAGGTTTATGCCAAAACCGTAAGGATAGCCGCTGTCAATCACGGCTTCGCATTCCTCCTGGGTGTGGTGCCAGGAATACCGCTGATCCGAGAGGGCTTGTGCGGCGTCCATCAGGGCCTCGTTGACTGGCAGCTCCGCCACGCCGTTGGCCTTGCGGGTCTGATTGATAAGCTGAATCAATTCCTGGCGAATCTCCATGTTGTCCGCCAGGGCGGAGCTGGTTTCACCGGCAGGAGAGGATGGACCGTCCGCTTCCACGGTAATTGTCACGCTCCCTGTCCGCCCGTCCGGGGCGGTCACGGTGATGGTGGCCTTACCAGGAGCCTGCGTCTTGGCCGTCCAGTAGCCCAGCACATTTTCTACACGCACAATGGCGGGGTCGCTGGAGACTGCGGTACAGCCCGGTTCCGAAACGATCAGGCCGCTCCCTTCCCCCGCTTTCAAGGTGGTCCCCTTGTAGCTGCTCACCCGAATGGAATCCGTCTGTGCCGGGGCTGTGCCGGTGTATGGCGCGTCGCTGTCAATCTGAACGCCGTCCTGCCAGTATACGTTGAAGCCCACCGCCTGTCCAATGTCCCGCAGCTTCACATAATTGTTGCCGCCAATGCTGTATGCGGTCATCTGAACCTGCTGGCCGTCCACGTAGATGGGCTGGACAGATAATTCCGCTATGACCCCTGCGGCATAGGCGGTCCCACCGCCGAACAGCACCGCTCCAACCAGCATACCCATTACGAAAGTGAAATACCTGTTTTTCATTTTGACGCCTCCATTTCTGTCTATCCGGGAGTTAGCTGCATCTAACCAAGTATATCATAGCAGAAATGGAAATATTTGTCAAGCGGTTTTGCGAAAGTTTTTCCTTAACTTTCGATGCCTTTCACGCACCAGCGGTATTCCCGCTCATTCCTCACACAAGTATAGAGGGTGATCTGGTTGTCGCTGGTGGAGGCGGTGCCGCTGTTGTCCGTCTCGCTGACCTTCTCCACGCTGGTGACAGAGTAGGTGCGGGTCCCCTCCTTGGTGGTGAGGGTGATGCTGTCCCCGATGCTCAGCGTATGGATTTTCCCGAAATAGGAGTTGGTGCCCCGGTTGTGAGCGGCCAGACAGACGTTGCCATTCCAAATGCTGGTGTCGGTGAAATGGCCCACGCCCTTGGTCAACGCCGCGCTGTCCGTTCCCTGGACGATCTTGGCGGTAAGGCCAATAGCGGGAATATGCAGACTGCCCAGGGTTCCGTCCGTATAGTAGCTGTCCTGGGTCACATCCGTATAGCCAACGCCGCCGCTCCCCGTCCAGGTGCTGGTGGAAAAGCTGTGATCGGGGAGGTTGGGCAGAGCGGAGCCGTCCACGCTGGGCAGGGTGGTGTAGTCCACATTCCCCAAGCTGTTGACCAGCCCGCCGTCCATGCCGCCGGGGGCAAGGTTGGGGGTCAGGTACTCGCCGGAGTTGGGGAGGTAGCTGGTGGGCGTTCCGAAACCGGGCGGCATCCGGGCGGCGGTCTTGCTCCGGTTCGTGTTCTGATCTTCTTCCTCCCGGTGAATGACCTCCTGGGAGGTGGGCTTGCCGAACAGATAATCGTCCGCTCCATCAAAGTCGTACTCCAGGGCGCTGGCCGGGGAGACGAACAATGTCACCAGCAGAGACGAAATAAGCAGGGCCTTCAAATAGGTTCGCAGCTTCAAGTGTCTGATCTCCTTTCTCTCATTTTCATCACGCTCCACCCGCCAGCGGCCAAAAGTGCGGCAATGCCGCCTGCACAGCCGAGTACGGAGAGCATTGTAGAGGGTGCGGGGCCGCTCTGGGGCGCAGGGGGCATCTCCTGAGACGTATCCGCCCCGGTCAGGCCGCTGTCCTGGGGCGCGTTGGTTTTCGTATCGTGATAGGGCACATCCGTACAGCCGAAGATGGCGGTATAGGTCACGATCTCGCAGTTGGTTTTGGCAACCTCGCCGGTGTAGTCCGCTGTGACGGTGTAGCCGGTGGCATAGCGGCTGGTGACGGAGCCGGTATAGCTGGCGG
>CAJUAC010000114.1 GCA_910583885.1 uncultured Oscillospiraceae bacterium
TGACGGAGAAAGCGGCGGCTGTGGAATATATCCTGCACCGTCCTGTCCTTTACCCCTCCAGATCCTTGCGCCGGGAAGGAGAACACAGCTACAGCTTCTTAGACCGGGATGATGGCTGCAGGAAAACGGTCCATGTGGCCGACAGCCTGAAGGGCATTCCCCCGGAAGCACAGAGTGGATGGCGGGAGATCAACGGGCTCTATGTCTGCTGCCCGGAGGATGCGGGCAGTCCCACGCCCGTTCACGCCCCACAGCTTCCAAAGCCCTCCGCAAAGAAAAGGGGGATGGAGCGATGATGCAGGACAATATCTCCATCCGTGAGTGGCAGAAAATGTTCCGGTCCGGGGCCTTTAACTCCCAGGACAAGTACACACAATGCGCCGCAGGCTGGTATGACTGGTTTTGCCAGGATCATGCCCTGGCGGGACGGCTGAAGAAGATCGGCAGGGTGGTCATGGGCATCACGGACCCCTTTATCCTGGACAATTACTATGTCTGGTTCAAGAATAACTGCCCCCTGGATGGGCCGCTGTATGACGATGCCCGCTTCGAGCCGTTGTCTGGTGAACGCGGCGGGAAATATTTTGTGATCTCTCTGGACAGCCCCCATGAGCGGAGAAAATGGACGCTGACCACGGAGCGGTACGGCTTTGATTCGCCGGAGTTTGACTGCCGGAATATCCGGGAGATGGTCCGGTACGTCAACAGCATCGGACCGGAGCTGCGGCAGGGCATCATTCCTCCGTTCATCGCGGAGAAGGATGCTGTCAAAATATATGCCGGAATGTATGGAGAACCCGCAGGCATCCGTGTCTGCCGGGAGGGGGATCACCGCTACAGTTATACCTCGTTTCTGGATGGACGCCAGCGGACGGTCATGGCGGTGGCCGATCCGGAGGACGCGCCTGCCGGGTTTGTTTCGGAGCAGGCCCATTCCATCAAGGGGATGTATGTCTGCTGCCCGGAGGACGCGGGAGTTCCGATACCGGAGCCGGGGGCGCAGATCAAAAACTATCTGAAACGGAGGGAACTGGAACGATGAGTAAAGAACATCCCGCGCGGGCGGCAGGGCCTCCCGGCAGGCCCGCCCTGCCCCCGGAGGCGGAGCAGGAGATCATGGCGGCGCTGTCCGCCAACATGCGGATCAGCTCCGGGGAGATCGCCGCCATTTTGAAAAAGCATGGCGTGTCCGGAGACGCGGACGCCCTCCAGGACAGCTACCGGAAGCGGCTGGGCCAGCGGCTCATGTCCAGCATCCGGGATGAAAACGGCAAACGGGAGGTGCTGGCCCGCGGCAGCGAGTACATCGTGGTGGAGTGCTGCAGCGACCGGCAGGATCTCCGGGCCATCCGACAGCGTATCCAGAGCCAGATGAATGGGCTGGATGACTCCGCTGGCAAGGTGCGCTGCCGCATCCATGTACTGGACCGGCTGCTCTCCCGGTTCAGAAAGCCAGAGTAACCATGGGCCTGAAAGACATCATCCGGGCTGTTCGGGAGTACCCCGCCGCCCACGACGATCTGGAGGTAGCCCGGCTTGAGCTACGGCAGGCCCAGCAGGCGCTGGAAAAAAGCGATCAAGATCGGGAATCGTTGTCATTCGAATTGAGCGAACAAAAGGATTACACAGATTTTCTCTCCTATAAGGCGGAGGCATTCCAAGACGCCCTGAAGGAGTTCTGTCCCCGGCTGTCCACGCCGGAGGAGATGAAGCGGTTTTACGATACCATCTCCCCCAGCATGGACGAGCGAGGCTTTACCTTGTACCGCATGGCAAAGGAGCTGACGGGGATCGATGTCCCCTCCTGTTTTCCTTACGAGGACAACAGGGGACTGTTTGAGGAGATGGATGGACATCAGCTGCTGGACTGGCTGACCGCCGTCCGTTTTCAGGCGGTGGAGTGGGAGATCATCCCTAACAGCACCTACGAATACGCCACACTGCTGGAGGTGGATACCTCCACCCCCGAATACTGTGTGTTTGAAAAGCAGCTCTATAAGAAGGTGCTGGAACGGATGGGATTCCAGGATATTTTAGCGCCGGAGCAGGAGGTGAGCGCCATAGAGGATAAAACAACGGAACTGAAGCTGTACAGCCCGCTGACAGCCGACTTATACATGGAGCCTGACCCGGACAGTCAGGAACACGCGGATGGCACGGAACTGTTGGTGGATCTGTATGGAGAAGATCTGACGGCTTATAAAAAGATCATTTTGCAGGCCATCAAAGATGAGATGCTCCCGGAGATGGAGGAGCAGGGGCTGATGTTCGCCTTTTCCGGCTCCGGGACACTCAGCGAAAAAGTTCTTTCGCTGTTCCCAACCGTGGAAGAAGTGGACGGCGTGCTGTGTGGTGCTGCGGTCTGCCAAGTCAAGGGATCGCTGACACCGGCTGAGTTGACGGAGTTGAAGGACTTCTGTACCAGCCAGTACGCGGACAGCTGGGGCGAGGGCTATGCCCAGCGGCCCCGGCACACGGAGGATGGCGAGTTGTATGTGAATTTCTGGCAGGACAATAACTTTTCCATCCTCACAAAAGAAGAACTGGAGACCACGAGAACGGCCAGCCGCCCCCTGCGCCAGCCAAAACGGGGAGGTGAGGCACGGTGAGCGGTATCAGTGAGATCAACAAGGATACCTTCTGGGAACTGATCGCCCAGGCGAAAGAGCATCCGGGCGGCCCCAGCGAATGGCTGATGGAACGACTGATGGATCTGGGGCCGACGCAAGCGAAGAAGTTCGATGACATCGCCTGCGCCTATACCAGCTTGGCCTATCAATACGGCCTATGGACCGCAGCCTCCGTCATGGAGCGCGGCGGCTGCACCGATGACGGTTTCATCGACTTCCGGGGCTGGCTGATTGCCCAGGGCCGGGAGGTGTATATGGCGGCGCTGAAGGACCCGGACTCCCTGGCGGACGCGCCGGACTATCAGGATCAGCGCTTTGTCTGCCTTCCCCACATGGGGGATCGCGCCTATGAGGAACTCACAGGCCGGGAGATATACGAGGAGTTTGACCCGGCGCGGTATGACGCGCTGAAAGCGGAACTGAAGAAGGATATCGTGTACGGCGATGGGATCGGGTATCCCTATAACGCCACCGATGTCCCCGCCTATCTGCCCCGCCTGTGTCAGAGGTATATGCCGGGAGGGGTAAACATTGGCGCTTGGAATGGTAACAGTCTGGAAATCCGAGCGGCCCGCGCCGCCGCTCAGAAAAGCAAAAAAGTTCAGAAACGAGGTGACACCAGATGAGCGGGGAGAAAAATCGTCTGAAGTGGTACACCGCCGTTCGTGTGGATGTTGTGGATATGCGCCCCGATGCAGGGCCGCCCATGCAGCTTCCCGACCCGGACGTATTCATGGATGAAGCGGCGCGAAAGCGCTTCTCCGAATACCACAGCGCGGTCCAGACGGCGATTGCGGAAACCCCTGTCACGAAAGACCTGACCAGCCTGTTCAAAGACGATATTAAGAATGTGAAGGATGCGGAAGCGTTTCAGACGCTGACGGATACCGTTTGTTCTTTAACCTTCGATGTGGAGGATGTGGAAGGGAAACTTTTTGCCACATTTGTGTGCGGACTAAAGGGAGAATTGGACGACCTTGACGAGGTAACGCTGCAGGAATACTGCCGGTGCCTGTGTGACGATATGCTCAAGGATGGAAGCGCCTTTCCTCCTCTTGTTCGTGAACATGGAACGGTCTCCATACGCATCTGGCGGGACAGAAGCCGTTTCCTGCTCACGGAGCAGCAGATGGAACGCGCCCCATGGCGCAAGCCCAAATCAAAGCAGAAAGCGAAAGGAGGCGAAGCCAGATGAGCGATGCTATCACTATCGGGGTGGACCATGGCTACGCAGCCATGAAAACCACCCACTGTGCCTTCCCCACCGGACTGGTGGAATACGAGCATGAACCCTATACCCAGCAGGATGTGCTGGAAAACAGTGGTAAATTCTATGTGGTGGGCAGCGGGCGGCAGCCGCTCCAAAAGGACAAAACCGCCACGGAGGATTACTACCTCCTGACCCTCGCCGCCATTGCCAGGGAGCTGGCCCACCGGGGCGCGGAACCCACCGCCGCCATCCATCTGGCGGCTGGCCTGCCCCTCACCAGCTTCGGGCGGGACAAGAAGAAGTTCCGGGCCTACCTGCTCCGGGACGGCAAGCCGGTGTCCTTCCGCTACGAGGGCATCGCCTATACCGTCACCATTGCGGAAGTGTCCCTGTTTCCCCAGGGCTATGCCGCTGTGCTGACCCAGCAGGAACTGCTGGACGAACCCTCTGTCATCGTGGCGGACATCGGGGGCTGGACAGTGGATCTGATGCGGCTGGACAACCGTATCCCCAATGCCGCCACCTGCCGGAGCCTGGAGCTGGGCATGATCCGCTGTCTGGACGAGATCGCGGAGCAGGTGCGCCGTTCCCTGGGGCTGTCCATGACGGCGGCACAGATCGAGAGCGCTCTCCGGGGAGATACGGGCAGCATTGATGAAACCGCCAGGGACATCATCCACCGGGAGGCCGGAGCCTACGTCCGCCGCCTGCTGTCCGCCATCACCGAGAGCGGCCTGAATGCCCATGCCATGCCCGCCGTCTTCCTGGGCGGCGGGGCCGCGCTCCTGAAACGCCACGTTTCGGCCACAGACGGCCTTTTCCGGCCTCTTATCCTGGATGACGTATGTCTGAACGCCAAGGGCTACGAACGCCTTGTGGGTCAGTTACGGCGGAACAGCGGCAACTGAAAAGGCGGTGCGATGATGGAACTTTACTACGAAGCATTATCCGGCCTGCTGGGTAATCCCCATTTATACTCCACCATCCACGCCGGACAGGTGGACCCGAAAACCGGCGAAGCGGCGGAAGCGCTGTACGGTGAAGCCGCCCGATACTGCGGGGACATTGTTCAAGGCTTGAACGCCTTCCAGACGAAGGACTATCCGACAGGCAATCTCATGCGGTATCTCCGCTGGCCGGACGATCCGCAAACGGAAGCGGCCATCAGGCGCAAGGTCCGTTCCGCCCATGTTACGGTGGAGACAAGCGGGGATCTTTTGTACGCCAGACTGGATCTGGATATGACGGCGGACCTCACTGTGCCGGAATTGGAGGCGTTCGTGGAACAAATCGCCTCACAGTACCGGGACGGCTGGGGTGCGGAACTGGAGACGAAGGACATCCCCACGCCGGACGGCGCGGTTTATCTGAGACTGTGGCATGAGGGCGTTACCTTCTTCACCGGCGCGGCGAAAGAAGATTTTAAGCGTCAGAGGAAAACCCCTGTGCCGCCAATCCGCACTCACGCCGCGAAGGGGAACAGGTGCGGCTATGAACGATAACCGCCGGCGCAAGCGGCTGAACCTCTCGTTCTCCATGGCATCACCCCTCCAGCGGGAGACATGGAGACGGCTGTGCGCCATCCCCTCCGGGCAGCGGACGGACGCTGTGTGCCGCGCCGTCTGCCGGATGTATGAGCAGGACACTCTGCTGGAGGCTGTCCGCCAGATCATCCGGGAGGAGCTGCGCGGCGTGGAACTTATCTCAGCAAAAGAAAAAGCAGAGCAGCCGCAGGCCGGGGACGTGGATGACAACGTCCTCGGCTTTCTGCTTGCGCTGCAAAACGATGGAGGTGACGAATGAT
>CAJUAC010000115.1 GCA_910583885.1 uncultured Oscillospiraceae bacterium
TACCGCTGGCGGTAGCGGGTCTCCTTGTCTGTCAGGCCGTGGAACTTTTCCGGCAGCGGCAGCAGGGACTTGCTCAACAGGGTGATCTCCCGTGCCCGGACGCTCATCTCCCCCCGCTGGGTGCGGAAGACCTCGCCCTTCACACCGACAATATCGCCAATATCGTACTTCTTAAACCGGTTGTAGTCCTCCTCCGCCATCTCGTCCTTCCTGGCGTAGAGCTGGATCCGGCCCGACTTGTCCTGGAGGTCGCAGAAGCTGACCTTCCCCATGCCGCGCTTGCTCATCAAACGGCCCGCGATGGAGATTTCTGTCCCCTCCAGCGCGTCAAAGCTTTCCTTTATCTCCTGGGCGTGGTGGGTCACTACAAACTTCGTCTCCTGGAAGGGATCCCGCCCCTCGCCTTGCAGCGCGCCCAGCTTTTCCCGGCGGATGCGCAGGATTTCACTCAGATCCTGCTGCTGTTCCGCCCCATTGTTCTTCTCAGACATTGCCTATTCTCCTCTTTTGCAGCAGAGCGCCTCAGCGCTCAATCTTATCAATCCGGTACGCGATCTCGCCGGCCGGGGCGTTGACAGTAACTGTATCGCCCTCTTTCCTGTTCATAAGGGCACGGCCAAAGGGGGAATCCTCGCTGATGATCCCATGCATGGCATCCGCCTCCTGGCTGCCCACGATCTTGAAGCTGCGGCTTACCCCGCTCTCCACTGCCGTAACCGTCACCGTCGTGCCAATGGCCACCTGGCCGGCGGGCAGGTCGGATTCCTCAATAATGACCGAATGGAGCAGGATGTTTTCCAGCTCGCCAATACGGGAGTACAGCTTGCCCTGCTCATTTTTCGCCTCGTCGTACTCACTGTTCTCGCTCAGGTCGCCGAAGCCGCGGGCCACCTTAATCATCTCCGCTACCTCGTCGCTGCGGGTAGTCTTGAGATAGTTCAGCTCTTTTTGCAGCTCGTCAAAGCGGGACTGGCTCATCTTGAACTCTTTTTTCATCTTGCATCGATCCTTTCCATCTTCCGTATAGGCGCACAAAAGCCCGGTACTGATGCCATTACCATTCTTTGCATTATATAAGTATTTCCGGATTCTGTCAACAAGGAATTTCCGCCAGGAGGGTCTCCAGAGGCAGCCCGCCCAGGGCGTAGAGGGCCGCTGCCAGCTGCTCCTGGTCGCAGTTTGCCTCCATCCGGCTCCCCAGGGCCGCCGGCAGGCTGAGGGGCAGGCGGCCCCGCCCCGCCTCCCCACCGGGGTAGAGGGTGTACAGGACCGGGTTATCCCGCTTCAAATCCTCCCGGGGGGTGAACATCACCAGGGCGTCCGCCCGGTCCAGCTGGTCCGGCGAGGGCCCCAGCAGCAGGGAGATGCCATATTCCCGCCGCAGGCTCCGGGCAAATTCCTCCCCGCCGCCCCGTACCCCCAGCAGCACATAGCGGTAGCTGAGGGCCAGCGCCTTGGTGCATTCCGCCACATCCCGGCTGGCCCGGTCGCCCGTCACCGCCACCACCGCCTGGGTGGGCTGGAGGCCCAGGCCCTCCAGCCGGCGCCGGGTGAGGGGGGCGGCCAGGGCGCGCCGCAGGGGCAGGGTGTCCACCGGGCAGACGCCCTGGCGGATGAAGAGGGCTGTATAGGGGAAGTCCACAGGGAATACCGCCGAGCGCACCCCCGCTTCCCGCATCCGCCGTGCGCCCTGCCGGGCCCGGCGCAGGGCCAGCGGCCCCATGGGGTGGGACTGCTGGCCCATGCGCAGGGTAACAAAGGCCCCGCCCGGCAGCTGCCGCTCCCCAAGCTCCGGGCGCTTGGGCCCGTCGCCATAAATAATGTATCCTAACATATGAAACCGCCTCCCGCACCATCCTATGGCGCGGGAGGCGGGATTATGCGGCCCGATCCCCTTAATATGCCTTGATCCACCCGGGCAGGACGCTCAGCGGGTCAATCCGGCTGCCGTTTTCCGTGACCTCATAGTGCAGGTGTGGCCCGCTGGAGACGCCCGTGGATCCAGTGATCCCAATCACCTGGCCCTGGCTGACGACGACGCCCTCCTTGATGCCGGAGCTGATGCTGCTCATGTGGGCATACAGGGTGGTATTCCCCGACCCATGGCTGATGACCACATAATTGCCATAGGAGCTGGAATATTTTGCGGTGATGACTACACCGGCTTTGGTCGCCAGGACATTGCTGGTGTAGCCCACGCCGCCGATATCCACCCCCTTGTGGTTGGTGGAGGCGCCGGGGATGCCGGTGTTGCGCCCGCCCATGGGGGAGGTGATGCGCTTGCTGGCGGTGACAGGCCAGATGTACCCGCTGCTGTTGGCGCTCCACTGGGCGTACTGCTCCGCATACTGCCGGGCCAGCTCGTTGGACTTCTCCACGATCTCCTTCTGGATGCGCTCCCGCTCCGCCTCGACCTCCTTGAGCTCCGCCTCGTACTCATCCACGTTGGCCTGGATCTGGGCCACCAGCTCGTTGGCCTCCTTGCGCTGGACATCCAGATCCGCTTTCTTCTCCTCCAGCGTGGCCTTGGCGGCCTCGGTGCTGGCCTTCAGCTCCTCCTGCTCGTCCTGCTTGGCCTCAATCTGGGCCCGCAGCTGCCGCAGGCTGTCCAAGACGCTCTGGTCGTAGTCCATAACCTCCTGCACATCGGAGAGGCGGCTGAGCAGGTCTGAGAAGTCCGTCGCCTTGAACAGCACGGACCAGTAGGAGGTGGTCCCCGCCTCCTCCATCACCCGGGCCCGCTCGCAAAAGAGGGCGTACTGCTCCGCTTCCTCCCGCTTGTTCTCCTCCAGCTCATAGGCGGTCTGGCTGAGCAGGGCCTCATAGCCAGAGATCTGGTCCTCTGTGTTCTTGATCTCCCGCTCCGTCAGGGCAATCTGCTGATCCAGCAACTCCAGCCGCTTCAGCGCGCTGGAGCGCTGGTCTTTCAGCTCCGCCAGCTGGGACTTGATATCCGAGCGCTGGGATGCCAGCTCGCTGGCATCCCCCTTTAGCGCGTCGATGTCCGCCTGTGTCACTGCGTAGGCCATGGGCAGCCACCCGCCCACGCCCTCCACCGGCACCAACGTCAGAACCAGCAGCGCCGCAAGCACGGCCGATACAAGCTTTCTATGCTTCGTCATTGTGCGTACCGTCCTTTCTCTTTCGGTATCCATCCGTTTCTTTTTCAAAAGAAACGGATCAAAAGAAAACTTCAAACAGGTCCCAAAATAAAGCAACGTCCTTTCAGGTTCTTTTTGATCCTTTTTCTTTCAAGAAAAAGGATGGCTGCCTTACACCTGCAGGAACTTCCGGATGGCACTCAGGCTCCCGCCCACGCCGATGACCATGCCCGCCACCGCGAAGATCACAGCCACATTGGTCCACATGGTTTCAAAGGGCACCACGGTGATGAGGTTGATGGTATCGTTGCTGGCCACGCTCCGGGCCACCGCCTCATAGAGCCCCCATTGGAGGAAAAAGCCAATGACCGCAGAGAACAGCCCCAGCAGGAACCCCTCGTACACAAAGGGCCAGCGGATAAAGCCATTGGTCGCCCCCACCATCTTCATAATGGCAATCTCGTCCCGGCGGTCAAAGGTGGTCAGCTTGATGGTGTTGGCGATGATGAATACCGACACCACAAACAGCACCGCAATGAGCACCGCGCAGACAACCCCCGCCACATTGCGGATGGTGATAAACCCCGCCGCCTCATCCTCGTAGGCGCTGACGTTGCCCGGCCCGATGCCCGGCACCGCCTCCAGCGCGGCCTTGGTCTTCCCCATGTAGCCGATGTCCTCCAGGTCGACGGCGTATCGGTGGCGGAAATTGTCGTCCGGCAGGCCCTGGAAGAGCTCGTCATCCTCATAGCGCCCCCGGAATGCCTCCGCCGCCTCTACATTAGAAATAAATGTCACCTTCGATACGTTCTCCACTGCCAGCAGCTCCGATGCCAGCGCCTTGGCCTCCGCCTCGCTCAGGCCCTTGTCCACAAAAGCCAGCATCTGGTTCTGCGACTCCATATCCTCCAGCATCGCGTTGGCGTTCACTGCCACCAGGGTGAAGGTGCCCATAATCAGAAGACATGCCACCGTGATGCCAATGGCCGCAAAGGACATAAAGCCGTGGCTGAACATGTTATATGCGCCCTCCCGGGCAAAGTAAAAAAAGTTGTGCCTGCTCACATTGATTTCCTCCCGTAGTAGCCCTTCCCGTCGCTGACCACACGGCCGCGCTCCAGCATGACGACCCGCTTGTCGAACCGGTTGACCAGGTCCTTCTCGTGGGTCACAACCAGCACCGTGGTCCCCAGGGCGTTGATCCGCTCCAGAAGGCGCATGATCTCCAGGGAGCGGGCCGGGTCCAGGTTGCCGGTGGGCTCGTCGGCAATGATGGTGCTGGGGTTGTTGAGCAGGGCCCGGGCAATCGCCACACGCTGCTGCTCGCCGCCGGACAGCTCCGAGGGCAGGCGGCGGCTCTTGTTCTCCAGGCCCACCAGGTTCAGGCAGTAGGGGATGCGCTTTTTGATCTCCTTCGGCCCCGCCCCCACGGCCCGCATGGCAAACACCATGTTGTCGTACACTGATTTGTGGTCAATGAGCCGGAAGTCCTGGAAAATCACCCCTACGGTCCGCCGCATATGGGGGATCTGCCACTCCCGGATGTTGCGCAGGGAGAAGCCGTTGACCATCACACGGCCCTCCGAGGGCTCAATTTCCCCGATGAGCAGCTTAATCACCGTAGATTTCCCGCTGCCGGAGGGGCCTACCATAAATACAAACTCCCCGTCCTGGATCTCCATAGACAGCCCGTTGAGGGCGTGGGTGCCGTTGGGGTATTCCTTTACTACGTCTGTCAGTCGAATCATGATTGCGCGCTACCTTCCTATCCGCCATCCAGCCTAATCATTCTTTATGTAAATTGCCATGTCTAAAAAGAGACAAAAAACCACTTAACCATGATACACAATGCCTGGGCCCGCGTCAAGGGAAGAAACGCGGATTTCAGCAAATTTCTTCCCCTTCTGCGGCGGGAAGCCCTTCCAGCTTATCGAAATCGCACCAACGCCGCCTCCCTTCGGCGTCCACAAAAAGAGAAATATTTGTCTCTTCCCCTCTTGACACGGCCCACTTATCTTGTTGTGATATATTTGTCCTATAAATAGATAAATATATCTCCTTGATTTTGAATGGACTGGAGGGCTCCCCTATGAAACCCAACAAAACATCCCATCCCCGCTGGCTGCTGCCCGTATTGGCCGGCGCCGCCTGCCTGGCGCTGAACCTGCTGGCAGGCTGGCACGCTGTCACCTACAACAGCGGACGGCTCGTCTACCCCATGGATTCCTATGTGTTCCAGCCTGCGGATATTCCTATGCTGCTGGCCCTGGGGCTGACGCTGTTTCTCGGCGAGTACCTGCCCTACCGCTACGACCAAGCCGACGCCGGTGGGCTGGAGGACAGCGAGTAATGGAGGGCTT
The DNA here is from genome assembly GCA_910583885.1 of uncultured Oscillospiraceae bacterium. GTDB lineage: Bacteria > Bacillota > Clostridia > Oscillospirales > Oscillospiraceae > Pelethomonas. Next base: position 5,462 of record CAJUAC010000115.1, read on the forward strand.
TACCTGCAACCTGAAAACGTCTTTGACAATGGTATAATGCGAAGTAAAAATTTTTAGATTTTCCAGTGTATCACGCGCTCGGTGCTGGTAGCCTCGATTTTGGAAATCAGCGTATCCACAACGCGCCGTTTGTC
>CAJUAC010000116.1 GCA_910583885.1 uncultured Oscillospiraceae bacterium
TTTATTTTCAATGGGTTCTGTGTTCTTCTCAAATAACAATAGTTCTTTAATAAACGAAGTTATTGGAGATCTCCAATAATTTGGTGGTCATCAAGCGATAGAGCCGGTTCTTGGGGAAGTTGTCCATAAAGGGCACAATGGCGCTGCCGCACTTGATGAGGCCCCTGCCGAAGTCCACGTTGGTGATGTAGGAAAGCTGATTATCTGAAATGTTCAGCAGCCGGGCCAGCTCCGCCCGGTCGGTGGCCGCCTGGTTCAGCATGACCAGGAACTCACTGTTAGCCAGCATGGTGCGGGCGGTGTGGGACTGGAGGAGATCATCGATGTTCTGAGTTAAGCCAGTGCAACAGGCACCGTACTTTCTGACACGCTTCCACAGGGTAAACAGGAAATTTGCGCTGTATTCATGCTGGAACAGCAAGTAGATTTCATCTACATAGACCCATGTGTTCCGGCCCAGTGCCCGGTTGCGGATGACCCGGTTGAACACGCTGTCCAGCACCACCAGCATTCCTACGGGAAGGAGCTGCTTGCCCAGATCCCGGATGTCGTAGCACAGGATACGGGCATCCGTGTCCACGTTGGTGGGTTTGGCAAAGGTGTTAAGGCTGCCCTCGGTGAACAGCTCGATTGCCAGGGCCACGTCACGGGCCTCTGGCTCGGACTGACGGAGCAGTTCGGCGTAAAAGTCCTGGAGGGTGGGAACACTGCCCCGGTAGCCCTCCCGAATGTAGTCCCGGTAGACGTTGGCGGTGCAGCGGTCGATGATGGACTTCTCTTTGGCGGACAACAGCCGGTCACCCATGAGCTGCTCACACAGGGACAGCAGGAATTCGGACTTCAGCACTACCGGGTTCTCGCCGTCCCCGTAGCCCTGCTCCATGTCCATGGCGTTGATGTGGTTGGGAGAGGTGGCGGAAATGCTGATGACCTCGCCGCCCAGCCCTTCGATGAGGGGCCGGTACTCGCTTTCAGGGTCGATTACGATGATATCGTCGTCCGTGGAGAGTGCCAGATTGACCATCTCCCGCTTGGCGGTGAAGGACTTGCCGGAGCCGGACACACCCAGCACGAAGCCGTTGCCGTTGAGCAGTTCCTTCCGATTGGCGATGATGAGGTTCTTGGAAATCACGTTCTGACCGTAGTACACCCCGCCCTGATCCCGCACCTCCTGGGCCTTTAAGGGCATGAGGACGGCCAGCGCCTCGGTGGTCAGGGTGCGCAGAGCGTCGATCCGCCGCAGGCCCAGGGGTAGGGCCGTCACCAGCCCGTCTACCTGCTGCCAGTTGAGGGTGGAGAGTTGGCACAGGTGCTTCCTGGCAACGGACTGGAGGGCGTCGGTGTCGCTGTCCAGCTCCTCCTTGGAGTCCGCCAGATGCACCAGGGTCACCACGGCTAACATCATCCGCTGGTCACGGGTGGTGAGATCGTCCAGCATTTCCCTTGTCTCTTTTCTCTGCTGCTCCAGGTCGTAGGGGACAACAGCGGAGAAATTGTTGTTGCTGTTCTGCCGGCGCTGCCAGTTGGTCACGTTGGTCTCGACACCGAGAAGCCGGTTCTGCATCTCCCGGACGGCCTCGTCCGTGGGGACGGGGATCACGTCAATGGACAGCATCATGGTGCGGTTGAGAGCCGTCAGCTCGGAGATCATGCTGTCCTTGATGTAGCTGGCGTACTCCTTGAGGAATAGCACCCGACCATATTTGCCGCCCATGACGAAGTAGTCCTTCCTGAACTCCAGGCTGTCCGGGCAGATGGAGTCCTTGAAGCTGTGGCCCTTCCGCATCAGGTCCCGGAGGTCCACATGAAACTCCGTCTCCTCGCCGGTGCGGTAGAAGTCGTGCAGCACCCGCAGGCGTTCCACGGCGTCCAGCTCCTCGCTGCGGGCGTCCAGATGGCTCAAACGGGTGGTCACGTCCGCCGTCACCCGGTCGAAGAAGGTACGGGCCTCCTCGATATTTTTACGGTGGACGGACAGGGTGATGTACCGCTCCTGCACCACGCTGTTGGAGGAATCCGTCACCTTGTCCATCAGCATGGCGTTGTACTCGGCCCGGTAGCCGTCCAGGTAATCGTCCTGGCAGAAGGATCTTCTGCTCGAAGTCCTGGCGGTTGAGCCGCTTGTTGTTGATGGTGAGCTTGGTAGTGGAGCCGGTGTCCAGGGCGTTCAGCAGCTCGGAGTAGCCCAGGAACATGGACGTTTTGTCCTCTTTCGAAGCGATGGCGTAGTTGATGTCCGAGAAGCGGATGGTCTTGGAGAACTTGCTCCCGAACTGAAAAATCCCATCCGGCCAGAGGCGGCGGATGGGGATGGCGTCCTGCACGGACTTGGGGAGGACGAAGCCCTCCCGGTCCTGCTTCAGCGTATTTTGCAAGGTTTTAATCAATCTTCAGTGCCTCCTTTACTGTGGAATGCTCCATCGCCTGGGCGTAGAGGTTCTCCGCCCGGAACACCAGCTTTCTGGGGTACAGCAGCTCCGAGCGGATGACGGCGAGGAGGAACTTTTCAAAGGTCATGCCGTTGTAGGTGAAAAAGCCGCAGAGGGCGAAGGGGAAGGCGGCCAGGACGCAGATCCAGCCGATCTCCCCGCTGCCCACCACATTGCGCAGGCCGAAATACAGCCCCACCGCCACCAGCACAGCCAGCAGGGCGAACAGGAACTGCCGCAGGGACAGCCCGAAGAACAGGCTTTCCTGATAGTCCCGGATTTCTTTGTTGATGCGGACTTCTATGGGTGATCACCTCCAAGTGAAAGAATCGGCAGACAGACCGTTGCAAGGCCCGCCTGCCCATGGTAAGATGCGACTCGTCAGGGCGAAATCCATTCCGTTCCGTCTCCGCCTGACGGCGAAAACTCCACTTCATTTCTTTGCCCTTCCTCTCCCCACCGCAACCGCTGCGCTGGGTTGCGGCGGGGTCCCCCAAAGGGAGGTCTGTCACATGACGCTGTTTATATTTGGATTCGGTTTGGTACTGCTGCCCATCCTGTTCCGCCTGGCCCTGAAGCTCCGGCTGGGCATCCCCATGCTCTACGCTATCCTGATACTTACGGTGTTCCACGGCTGGTATCAGGCACACACGGCCCTGGCGGATGGTATCTTCTTCGCCATGGTCGGGCTGGCCGCCTTGTCCTGGGTGGTGACGCTGCTCCGCCGTCTCTGGGATCTGCCGGAGGACTGGCGGGAGGAGCGGGCCATGGCGGATCTGCTGGCCTACCGCGTCCGGCAGGCCAGAGCAACTGGCGAGTATGCCATCGGCACTGAGGGCCTTTAACCCAAGCCCATCAGTTCCCGGATCAGCCGGTCACTCATCTTGATACAGCCCACCAACACAAGCATATTAAAGATCAATTCGCCCACATAGTTCCATACGATGGTGGCTGCCGCCAGGGTATCGTCTGCGATAGCGGGCGGCGTGGAGGCAAATGCCGAGAAGATCACACAGGCTAAAACGATGATGCAGCCCTCCAGACAGATGGCGGCGTAGCTCTTGAGAAAGGCTACGCCAATACTGCTGGAGGGCTGTCCCGCGAAGCTGGCCATAGGGATGGGGGCAATGGCAGTAGCCATGAACAGCTTAAAAAACCGGCTGTACACAGTCAAAATCATAATCAGGGACAATACCCAAATGAACAGGGAACCCAGCAGGGTGATGGCCCACAGGGGAATGCTGTCCAGAAAACTCACGTCCTCGATGATGGTCACCATCTCAGCGGGCAGGGCGGTATCGGTGAGCGCCGACAGCCCGGAGGTGTCCATGATGGTGGAGATCATCCCCTGGGCCACCTGGAACAGCGCCATCATCAGCTCCATGCCGTGAGTCACTGCCGCCTGGGCCAGCACAAAACGGACAAAGCATTTGAACACCATCTCGGGCTTCTTTATTTCCGTAAAGCTGCCGCAGGTCTTGATAATGCCCATCACGAAGAACAGCACCAGCAGGGCACAGCCGATGGCCTGGAGTGCGCCGTTGATGCCCTCGATGACCGTCCAGACAGCGCCGCCTTTGAACTCCTCCGGGGTGGTGCTGAGGAGCTGCCAGATCTCCGCCAGTTTCCCATTCCAGGTTCCCAGAGCGGAGTTGAGGTTGTCAACGATCCAGTTTCCGCTTCCCATTTAATCATCACCTTCCTTCGGGAAACGAGTGGGGAGGGCGCAGACGCGCCCTCCCGCTGCCGCACTGCTCAACCGCCAGTGATGAGGGTGAGAATCTCACGGGTAAAGGTGATCACGATGCCGCCTGCGATGGTGAGCATACCGTTGGCCCGCTGGGAGGGGTCGTGGCTCTTGAGGGACAGGCCCAGCTGGAGGATGCCGAAGCCCAGCAGGATCAGGCCGATGGCCCGGATCAGGGAAAAGATGAACTCACTCAGGTTCTCCACGATCTGGAGGGGATCGTCCGCGGCGAAGGCGGGGACGATCATGACGGCCATGGACAGCACCAGACAGGCGAAGAGGGCGTAGGCCCGCTTGGCGCGGCGCTCAATCTTCTTCTGGCGCTCCAGGGTGTTCAGGGGCTTCTGGGATCTCGTCAAATTCTTCATAGTCAATGTTCTCCTTTTCTTCATCAGATGTTTCGGTTTCCAGAGTGAACAGCGGTTCTCCCTGGAATTTCAGCTCAGGCTTCTCCTGATGGTGGATGTAGGGCGGTCCGCCGCCGTCTATGGTGTGGCGGATGTTGGGGTGTTCGGTCAGCTCATACTTCAGGTCCATCACCGGCTTGGCGCCTCGGATGAACAGGATGGCGTAGCGGTTGTCCAACCCCCGCACCTCATCCGGGGTCAATAATTCGCGGCCACTCATTTGAAAATTGGTGGAGTACGAGCCGGATTTCCCCTTGGTCTGACCGTGGGTCCGGGTGTCGATGGTGGCTTTCCCAAGGGCTTCGGAGATGTACTTGTGGGTTGACGATTCGTTGCCGCCCAAGTACAGAATCGTGTCCGAATTGCCCGGAATTGTCTCCCAACTGTCCTTATAAAGTTCTTTTATCTGTGCCATATTCTGAATGATAGTGCTTGCGGAAATGTTGCGGGAGCGCATGGTTGCCAGCTCACGGGTGAAGCCTGGGAGGGGCATGGCGGCGAACTCGTCCAGCACGAAGTGGACGTGGCAGGGCAAAGCCCCGTGGTGGATCTGATCGGCGCTGTAGTAGAGGGCCTGGAACGCCTGGGCGTAGAGCAGGCTCACTAAAAAATTCAGGCTGTTGTCGTTGTCCGGAATCACCGCGTACAGCGCACACTTTTTCTCTCCCAGAGTGTAGAGGTCCATATCGTCATGGTCTGTGATGGCCTTGATCTGGGGCAGGTTGAACGAAGCCAGCCGGACGGCGGTGGACACAAGGATCGATTTTGAGGTCTTGCCTGTAACGAGTTGTCAAGGACTTTTTAATACTGTTCACAAAATATTCAAAAAATTGACACAGCAAAAGCCGGGGGCCTCACGGCTCCCGGCCTGCTCGTGCGGTGCTTACTCCTGCGCCATCATCTGGCGGACTTCCTCGCGGAGCATCCGCTTGATTT
>CAJUAC010000117.1 GCA_910583885.1 uncultured Oscillospiraceae bacterium
TGCAGTGGGCGCCAGCGCCCGCTATCACAATCTTAATCATCTCAGATCCTCTGACAAAGCCGACAGGTCACTTTTAACAATCTCCTCGACCAGGGAGTGGAAGGAGTGTGCGGGGAGAAAGCCCAGCTTCCGGGCTGCCCTGGCGGGGTTGCCAACGATGACATCCTCCTTCGGGAAGCGGTAGAGTGCTGGATTAACCCGGATGAGCACTTCCCCCGTCCGCTGGTCCCGGGCGGTCTCCGCAAAGCCCTCCCCCTCCCAGGCCAGATCAATCCCCAGCGCATGAAACGCTGCTGATGCAAACTCCCGCACCGTGTGAGGCTCCCCTGTCGCGACCACAAAGTCCTCCGGCCGCTCCTGCTGGAGCATCAGCCACATGGCGCGCACGTAGTCCTCCGCGCTGCCCCAGTCCCGCACCGCATCCAGGTTCCCCAGCTCCAGCACCTTCTGCCTGCCCAGATAAATCCGCACAGCGGCGGCCGAGATCTTCCTTGTGACAAACTCAATGCCCCGCCGGGGGGACTCGTGGTTGAACAGGATGGCGGCGCAGGCGAACAGGCCGTAGCTCTCCCGGTAGTTGGTGGTGATCCAGTGCCCATACAGCTTTGCTGTCCCATAGGGGTTCCTGGTAGCCATGGCGCTCCCCTCGTGGAGCGGCTGGGCTGAGGGCGCGAAAATCTCGCTGGTAGAGCTCTGCAAAAACCGTGCTTCCGGCGCACACAGCCGCATGGCCTCCAGGATGCGCAGCACGCCCAGCGCATTGACATGCGCGGTAAAAATGGGCTGCTTCCAGGACAGCGGCACCTCGGACAGGCCGGCAAGATTGTAGATTTCATCCGGCCGGATCTCCCGGATACAGCTGCACAGGCTGGAAAACTCCATCATGTCCGCGTAGATCCGCTCATATGCCGGCGCCTCTTCGCTGCCTGAGAGCGAACGCCGCGCCTTCTTTCGGACAACCCCGAACACCTCATACCCCTTCCGGGCGAGGAGCCGGGCCAGGTAATACCCGTCCTGCCCCTCAACGCCTGTTATCAGCGCGCGCTTTTTCATGGACACCCCACACCCTGACTTCAACCCTGCTCCGCCCTGACCAGGGCGAGGTCGTTTTGTACCATTCGAGAGACCAATTCGTCAAAGGAGATCCTGCGCTTCCAGCCCAGCTCCCGCTCCGCCTTGGACGGATCGCCCAGCAGCAGCTCCACCTCTGCGGGCCGGAAAAACTTTGGGTTCACCCGCACGACGGTCCTTCCCGTCGCCCGGTCCACGCCGGTCTCCTCCAGCCCCTTGCCGCGGAATTCTACGTCCATGCCTGCCGCAGCAAACGCGGCCTGGACGAATTCCCGCACCGTGCGCGTCTCGTTGGTCGCAATTACATAGTCGTCCGGCTTGTCCTGCTGGAGCATCATCCACATGGCGTACACGTAGTCCTGGGAGTGGCCCCAGTCCCGCTTCGCGTCCAGGTTCCCCAGATCCAGGCACTCCTGTAATCCCAGCTTGATGCGGGCCGCCGCGTCGGTGATCTTCCTTGTGACAAACTCCTTCCCGCGCCGCTCGGACTCATGGTTGAAGAGGATTCCGGAGCAGGCAAACAGGCCGTAGCTCTCCCGGTAGTTCTTGGTAATCCAGTGCCCATACAGCTTCGCAACGCTATACGGGCTGCGGGGGTAGAACGGTGTGGTCTCCTTCTGCGGGATCTCCTGCACCATGCCGAACATCTCCGAGGTGGACGCCTGGTAGAAGCGGGCCTCCGGCTTCACTGTCCGGATTGCCTCCAGCAGGTTCGTCACACCCAGGGCATCGATATCTGCTGTGCCCAGGGGCGTGTCCCAGCTGGTGGCCACAAAGCTTTGGGCCGCCAGGTTGTACACCTCGTCCGCCTGGCTGGTCTGCATGGCCTTAATCAGTGATACTGCGTCAGTCATATCCGCATAGATCAGGTGGAGCTTATCATGGATGTGGTTGACATTTCCGTAGTCCACCACACTCTTCCTGCGCATGATGCCGTAGACCTCGTACCCCTTCTCCAGCAGCAGCTCCGCCAGGTACGACCCGTCCTGCCCCGTGATCCCAGTAATTAATGCTCGCTTCATTGATCTTCTCCTTATAAATATTCCGTCCGGTTGCAGATCCGCAGGTTCTCCAGCACCTTGCGGATCTCCCCTGCGCTGTCCTCACTGCAAATGAGCAGGGCGTCCTCCGTATCGACAACGATGAGGTTACGCAGGCCAACCGCAGCGATCAGCCTCCCCTCTCCCTGGATAATCGTGTTTTTGGTGTCCACTGTGACCACATTCCCCTCCACGACATTCCCATACTCATTTGTCTTCTTGATCCGGCTTACCGCAGGCCAGGAGCCCACGTCGTCCCATCCGAACGCACCTGTCAGTACATAGATGTTGTCCGCCTTTTCCATCACACCGTAGTCGATGGACTCCGGCTGGAATGCGCGGAATTCCCGCTCCAGCACCTGCTGCTCCAGCTCTGTCCCAACTGCGCCGCGGATTCTGCACAGCCCCCCGTAGATGTCCGGCAGATACCGCTCCAACGCCTGCAAAATGGTGGACGCCTTCCAGATGAACATCCCGCTGTTCCACAGGTACTGCTCCGACGCAACGTACGCCTTTGCCGTCTCCAGATCCGGCTTCTCCACGAAGCGGTCCACGGAAAATGCCCGCCCCGCCGCCTGGTCCGGCCTGAATTTGATATACCCATACCCTGTCTCCGGGCTGTCCGGGGCGATGCCGATGGTCATCAGCTTCCCCTCCTGCTCTGCCGCCGCGCAGGCGTCCCGCAGGGTATTCAAAAAGATGGAGCTGTAGGTAATCATATGGTCCGAGGGCAGCACCGCCATCACTGCGTCGCCGTATTTGCGCGCAATATGCACAGCGCCCAGCCCGATGCATGGCGCTGTGTTCTTCCCCACCGGCTCACACAGGATGTTCCCCTCCGGCACTCCGGGCAGCTGCTGGTGGACCATGTCCCGGTAGTCCTGGTTTGTGACAATGAAAATATCCTCCATGTCCACCAGCGGCAGAATCCGCTCCACTGTCAGCTGGATCATGCTCTTTCCATCGTCCGTCAGGGACAGGAACTGCTTAGGCATACTCTGGCGGCTTTTGGGCCAGAACCGCTCCCCACGTCCGCCAGCCATAATCAACGCTGTATACTTCAAACGATCCCTTCCTCTCTTTTGCCGTCCTGCGAAAGCTATCTCTCCGCCAGCACCGCCCGGCAAATATCTGTAAATTTCTCCGCTGAAGCGGACCAGCTGTATACGTTTGACTGCTTGTACCCTTCTTCAATCAATCGGGACCGGTATGCCTGGTCGGTCAGGACCTGCCAGAGCCCCTCCGCCATGCCGGACTCATCCACAGGATCAACCAGCCGGGCGGCATCCCCCACCACCTCCGGCAGGGACGCCGCGCTGGAGCACACCACCGGGCAGCCATGGGCCATTGCCTCCAGCGGCGGGATACCGAACCCCTCGTACAACGAAGGGAATGCGAAGGCCTCCGCGTTTTGGTACAACGCATTCCGCTCCGCTGTGGAGAGATACCCTGTCACCACCACATCCTCCAGGAGCCCCGCTGCCTCAGCCGAACGGCAAATCTCCCCGCCGCCCCAGCCCAAGCCGCCGGCCAGAACCAGTTGATGGGCCAGGCCCGACTCCCGCCGGAGCCGCTGGAACGCTTTCAGCAGTATGGTGAGGTTTTTTCGTGGTTCAATTGTCCCTACATACAGCAGGAACGGCCGGCGGATCCTGTACCGGGTCCGCACAGTGTCCATAGGCGCCGCCCCTGCCGGAATACATGGGGCAGGAGGGACGATCTCAATGTTCTCTTCCGGCACCCCCAGCAGCTCCACCAGTTCCTGCTTGGAAAACCTGGAAATCGTGATGATCCTGCTGCTCCGCTCCAGGCTGTAGGCGATATCCCGGCTGATCCGCCGGAGATTCTGACGCTTCATCGTCTCCGGGCAGCGCAGGTAGGTCAGATCATGGACCGTTGTCAGCACCGCCCCGTCTATCCGCGGCGGCACAATATAGTCAAAAAAGGCCGTCAGCGCCGCCCGCTGGGGGAACATCCAACGATAGGGAATGGGCGCAACATGCCAGAGACGGCGGTACACGCCGTAGGGAAAGCCCCGAAACTCCCTGATTGGGACTGGCAGTTCTGGCATGGGCGGTGCCTTCCCCCATTGGCCGTATACATTCCCTGTAAACTGAAGATCCTCCTGACCCGTTAACCGCCTTGCCAGCTCGTAGGTGTAATTCCCTATGCCGGAGCGGTTCCCGCGGCAGGGTTCTAATTCCAACGCGACGTTTATCATCCCGATTCGTTAATGGCCCTTTCCACGATTTCCTTCAAACGCTCCGCCGACGCCTCCCAGGAAAACCGGCGGGCATTCTCCAGCCCCTTTTCTACCAGCTGACGGGCCATTTCCCTGTCCTCCAGCACGGCCAGCATCCCCCGGCAAATGTCCCCTATATCCCAGGCGTTTACATAGATGGCCCCGTCCCCGCCTACCTCCGGCAGCGCACTGTTCCTGCTGGTCAGCACCGGCGTCCCGCAGGCCTGGGCCTCGATCACCGGGATGCCGAACCCCTCGTACAGGCTCGGGAACGAGAACAGCTCTGCTGCCGTGTACAGCGCCGCCATCTCTTCGTCCGGCACATAGCCGATAAAATGGATGGCCTCTCTGCAGCCCACTCCCTCCAGGGCCCGGGCCCTGTCAAACTTCCATCCCTGTTCCCCCGCGATCACCAGGTGGTGGGGGATGCCCTGTCCCTTTGCCAGGTCAAAGGCCCGCAGTAACCGCTCCAGGTTCTTGCGCGGATTGAAGTTCCCTACAAACAGCACGAACCGCTCCGGCAGGCAATATTTCTCCTGCAGCCGGTCCAGGACTTCCCTGTCTGTTACGGGCCCCATCTCCGCGCAGCAGGCGCAGGGCACCACCTCGATCTTTTCCGCCGGGATGTGCAGAAGCTCTACCATTTCTCCCTTTGTGAACTCCGAAATGGCCAGAAACCGATCTGCACGCCGGCGCACATACTGGTATTGCAGCCGCCACCACACCACGCGGGACAGCTGGTACGTCTCCTTTAACCGGTACACCGCCAAATCCGTTACAAGCGGCATCAAAATGCAGCTCCTGGGCAGGAAAAACGGCACTTTGGAATCTGTTGCCAGCAGCACTGCGTTTTTGCAGTATCCCCTGCCCAGCTGGAACGTCTGGAAGTACATCCGCCCTATGCCCTGCCCGTGGCCCCACGGCGCCCGGACCATTTCTGTCCCCGGCCCCGCCGGAAACGCCGGCCCGTCACGGGGAACGATGATCCGGCACCGCCGCCCGCTCATTCGGGTATACGGTCCGAACAGTTCCCGCAGCAGCATCCCGATCCCTGAACTCTTCTGCTTATATTGCAGCGCGTTGATAACGACGTCCATTACTCCTCATCCCACCCGATCTCCAGCTGCTCCTGTTCCAGCAGCCGGCTGTGGGCCTG
>CAJUAC010000118.1 GCA_910583885.1 uncultured Oscillospiraceae bacterium
ATTAGAACAGCCGGACCCGTCGGTCCGACTGTCCATTTTCATATTAAAACTTTCCGCAGGCCTGCCCTGCGGAAAAATAGATTGTATCCTGGGAAAAAGCGTGGTATGATAAGACAGTATGCCCCTGGATGGGGGAATACGATCAAATAAACTGTGAGGAAAGAAAAGCAATGAAAAGATGGATCGGCGGGCTTTTGGCCCTGGTTTTAACGGTGGCCGTATGTGTTGGATGCGGAGGCAAGGACGAAGAGCCCTCCAATATCTACTATGATATTACCGGCATCGCCCCCAGCGAGGTGGTCATGGAGGTGGATGGCATCCAGATCCCGGCAGAGCTCTACTTCTATTGGCTGGCCTATGCGTGCAGCAACGCGGAGTACCAGGTGAACATGCTCAACGCCTACTACGGGCTCTACAGCAATCTGCTGGCCGAGGACGGCAGCCTGGTATGGGACGGGGAGCTGGAGGAGGGCGTGACCCTCAGCCAGCAGGCAAAGCTGGACGGCGAGGGCAGCGTGAAGTTCTACGCCTCCATTGAGGCCATGGCCAAGGAGCAGGGCGTCACCCTCACCGATGAGGACAAGGCCGATATGGACAAGAGCCTTGCTGATGCCAAGAAGCAGTATGGCGGGGATGAGGCCTTCCAGGACGGCCTGCGCCAGATGGGCATCTCCCAGGAGACCTTTGAGCGGATCTCCGGGGACACCCACCTCTTTGACCACCTGCGTGAGCAGGTCCTGGATCCGTCCAGCGCCCTCTACAGCGAGCTGGACAGCAGCGCCTATGTGGACCACATCCTACTGATGACGGTGGATTCCCAGACCAATGAGCCCTTGAGTGAGGAGGATGCTGCGGCCAAGTACGCCACTGCCCAGGAGCTCCTCTCCCAGCTCCAGGCTGCCAGTGACGTGGAGGCCCTGTTTAATGAGCTGGTGGGCCAGTATGGCGAGGACCCCGGCCGGGCCACGGAGCAGGGGTACCTGGTCAACAGCAGCAGCAATTTCGTCCAGTCCTTCAAGGACACCGCCCTCTCCCTGGAGATAGGCGGGCTCAGCGGCATTGTGGAGAGCGAGTACGGCTACCATATCATGCTGCGCAAGCCCCTCACCGACAGCCAGAGGGAGACTGCCGCGGGGGATCATCTCTCCGCCCTGCTGGAGGAGCGGATGGCCGGCGCCAGCATCACTTACAGTGACAAGCTCAATGACATTGACGCTGGGAGCTTCTACAACAAGTACAGCGAGATCCTCCAGGCAGAGGCCGAGGCCAGTGCCCAGGGGGAGGGCCAGACAGGCAGCGGCGATGCCGGTGATGCTGGCAGCCCGGATGATGCCGGTACGGTCCCTGGGGAGGGCGGCTCCGGGACGGCTGCTGAGTAAGATGGCGAGCGGGATTGTCATCATTGATAAGCCGGAGGACTGGACCAGCATGGATGTGTGCGCCAAGCTGCGGGGGATCCTCAAGGAACGGCGGATCGGCCATGGCGGCACCTTGGACCCCATGGCGACCGGCGTGCTGCCGGTGTTTGTAGGCAGCGCCACCAAGGCGGTGGAGTTCGCGGAAAAGGGCGATAAGGAGTATCTTGCCGGGCTGCGGCTGGGATTAGTGACCAACACCCAGGACACCACCGGGGAGCCCCTGGAGGCCCGGCCCGTCACAGTGGACAGGGCGGCGCTGGAGGCGGTCCTGCCCCGGTTCACCGGGCCTATTGAGCAGGTGCCGCCCATGTTTTCCGCTATTAAGATCAAGGGGCAGAAGCTCTACGAGCTGGCCCGGAAGGGGCAGGAGGTGGAGCGCAGGCCCCGGCCTGTCACCATCCATGCCCTGGAGGTGCTGGAGCAGGCAGGCGGGGGGGACTATCTCCTGCGGGTGCGCTGCTCCAAGGGCACCTATGTGCGCACCCTCTGCCACGATATTGGCCAGGCCCTGGGCTGCGGGGGGTGCATGAGCTCCCTGCGCCGGACCATGGCCGCCGGGTTCACCCTGGAGCAGGCCGTGACCCTCAGCCAGGTCCAGGAGCAGGGGGCGGCCCTGCTCCAGCCGGTGGACGGGCTCTTTGCCGCCCGGCCCGCCTACCGCATCGCCTCCCCACGGCTGGAGCGGTTCTGCCGCAGCGGCAATCCCCTGCCTGCTAGAGGCCTTGGGCCTGGGGAGTACCGGGTGTATGGACAGGATGGGACGTTTTTATGCCTGAGCCGGTGGGCAGACGGGTATCTCACATCCATCAAAAATTTCTTTGGCAGTTAGGGCTTGTTGGCGATTTTCAAACAGGCCCCGGCTGCCGGTTGGGAGAGAGCTGTTTTGAACCAGAACCAGAGAAAGGCCATTGCCCTTGGCTTCTTCGACGGCGTCCATCTGGGCCACCAGGCCCTGCTGCGGCGGACCGTGGAGCGGGGGCTGGAGCGGGGGCTGGAGCCCGCCGTATTCACCTTTGACCGCTCGCCCCGGGAGTTTGTCACCGGCGTACCGGTGCCGCTGCTGACCACGGCAGAGGAGCGCCGGGAGGCGGTGCGCCGCCTGTTCCCCATAGAGAAGGTCATCGTGGCCCCCTTTGACCAGCGGATGATGACCCTGCCCTGGGTGGATTTCGTGCTGATGCTGGCCCAGGCCTATCAGGCAGGCTGGCTGGTGGCGGGCCATGACTTCCGCTTCGGCCATAAGAATGCCGGTACCCCGGCCCTGCTGTCCAAGAAGGCGGCGTCCCTGGGCATGGGCTGTGACATCATCCCCGCCGTGACCCTGGACGGTGTGACGGTCAGCTCCACCCATATCCGTGCCCTGCTGGGGCAGGGGGATGCGGAGGAGGCTGCCCGGTTCCTGGGCCGGCCCTTCGCAGTCTCCGGCCCGGTGCGCCACGGGAAGGGGTTGGGGAGCCGTCTGGGGACGCCGACCCTGAACCTGATCCCTGGCGAACACCAGCTGGTCCCCGCCTTCGGGGTCTATGCCACGCGGGTCACGGCCGGCGGCAGGACCTACCCCGCCGTTACCAATGTGGGCGTGCGCCCCACAGTGGACACAGACGGGGGCGTAACGGTGGAGAGCCACCTGCTGGACGAGGCCGCCTCCCTCTATGGGGCGGGCTGCCGGGTGGAATTTCTGCACATGCTCCGGCCTGAGCGCCGGTTTGACAGCCTGGACGGGCTGCGGGAGCAGATTGCCCTGGATGCGGACCAGGCCCGGGCCTATTTCAGCACATAAGGGGGACAATGGGCCATGCCATGGGGGCCGCCGCCGCAGCCGGCTGCATTGCCGGCGCCATTGGGAAGACGCAATAGAAAAAGAGGGTAGGGAGCTATGAAGCACGTGTTCATCATCAACCCCACCGCCGGGAAAAAGGACTGCACCGCCGCGCTGATGGCGATGGCAAAGGGCCTGGCCGCCCGCCACGGGCTGGAGGTGGAGTGCATCCTCACCAAACGGCCCGGGCACGCCGCCGAGACAGCCCGCACCCTGGCCCAGAGCGGCCAGGCGGTGCGCCTCTACGCCTGCGGCGGGGACGGCACGGTCAACGAGGTGGCCAACGGCATTGCCGGTTCGGAAAACGCCGCCATGACCTGCATCCCTGTGGGTACAGGCAACGACTTCCTGCGCAACTTTGGGGACACCGCCCCCCTGTTTGCCGATGCGGAAAACCTGTGGGACGGCGGGGAGCGCCTGCTGGACGCCGTTGACTGCAACGGCCGGCTGGCCTTGACCGTGGCCTGCTCCGGCTTTGACGCCCAGGTGGCTGAGGACGTACATACCTATGGCCGCCTCCCCCTGCTGGGGGGCCAGGGCAGCTATATCCTCTCCCTGGCGGTCAACTTCCTTGCCAGGGGGCTGGGCCATGAGTGGACCATCACCCTGGACGGCAGGCCGATGCCCGGCGGGTACGTCCTGGCCGCCGTGTGCAACGGCCGGTACTACGGCGGGGGCTTCATGCCCGTGGCGGAGGCCCGGATGGATGACGGCGTGCTCAACACCCTGGTGGTCAAACAGGTTAGCCGCCCCACCTTCCTGCGCTTTGTAGGGGCCTATGCGAAGGGGGAGTACTACCGCCTGCCCCAGTGCGCCGCCTGCTATACCGCCAAGGAGATTGTCATTGACTCCCCAGAGAGGGAGATTGTCACCTGCCTGGACGGCGAGATCCTGCGCAGCAGGCGGGCTGTGATCCGGCTCTCAGAGAAGAAGGTCCGCTTCTTCGGCCCTGCGGGCTGCGATCCCAATGCAACCAGCCGCCCCCTGCCCATTTAGCAGGCAGTTTGTGAACTTTTTGTAAAACAGCCGTTTTTTTCTAAAAACCCTCTTGCATTATAGGGCAAGATGATGTAAGATAAGCACCGTTAGCACTCCGGAACTTCGAGTGCTAACGGTGCTGATATCTGTTTACAAAATATTTCATATAGGAGGAACCCCATTATGAAGCTCACACCCTTAGCAGACCGCGTCGTCCTCAAGACCATGGAGGCGGAGGAGACCACCAAAGGCGGCATTATCCTCACCTCCAGCGCCAAGGAGAAGCCCTCCGTTGCCGAGGTCATCTCTGTCGGCCCCGGCGGCATGGTGGACGGCAAGGAGGTTGTCATGTCCGTCAAGCCCGGTGACAAGGTGATTACCGACAAGTATGCCGGCTCCAATGTGAAGATCGGTGAAGACGAGTACGTCATCGTCCGCCAGGGCGACATCCTGGCAATCGTCGAGTAAGGCAGCCATCCTTTCATTTGTAAAAGGAAAGGATCAACAGGAACCCTGCCCGCGGAACACCGTTTCGCGCCCCACTGCCTGAAAGGCGCTCAACAAGAATAATTTGGAGGTTATGCGATTATGTCTAAGTTAATCAAGCGCGGCGAGGATGCCCGCAAGGCCCTGGAAACCGGCGTCAACCAGCTGGCCGATACCGTCAAGGTCACTTTGGGCCCCAAGGGCCGCAACGTGGTGCTGGATAAGAAGTTCGGTGCCCCCCTCATCACCAACGACGGCGTGACCATCGCCAAGGAGATCGAGCTGGACGACCCCTTTGAGAACATGGGCGCACAGCTGGTCAAGGAGGTCTCCACCAAGACCAACGACGTGGCCGGCGACGGCACCACCACCGCCACCCTGCTGGCCCAGGCCATCATCGGCGAGGGCCTGAAGAACCTGGCCGCCGGCGCGAACCCCATTGTCATGAAGAAGGGGATCTCCAAGGCCGTCGAGGCTGCTGTGGCCTCCATCAAGGCGAATTCCCAGAAGGTCAACGGCACCGACGATATCGCCCGCGTGGGCACCGTCTCCTCCGGTGACGAGGTCATCGGCAAGCTGATTGCTGAGGCGATGGAGAAGGTCTCCGCCGACGGCGTCATTACCATTGAGGAGTCCAAGACCAGCGACACCTACAGCGAGGTCGTCGAGGGCATGATGTTCGACCGCGGCTATATCTCCCCCTACATGGCCACCGACATGGAGAAGATGGAGGCCGTGGTGGACGACGCCTATATCCTCATCACCGACAAGAAGATCTCCGTCATCGCCGACATCC
>CAJUAC010000119.1 GCA_910583885.1 uncultured Oscillospiraceae bacterium
CTCGCCGGTGTCGGCGTTCACGGAATTGAAAACCAGGTGGGCGTGGATATGCTCCCGATCCACATGGACTCCGATCACCGTTTCGTACCCCGGCAGATGCTCTTTCGCAAATTCTGTGGCGATCTCCAGGGCCTGTTCCGGCGTGACCTCCCCCGGCTTGAAGGACTGGATGATGTGGTAGTACATCACCCCTTCCTCCTTGCCGTAGGCCCGCTTGGTGTCCAGCATCTGGCGGCACTCCCGGCCAGGGTCGCAGTTCAGGTGGGCGGTGAGGACGCGCTCCTGGGTCTTGTCCCCGTTGAGGACGTAGTTGATGCCCACGTCCAGGCGGCCCTTCCGGGCAAGAATTTTTGTAATGGCCATGTTCCCGTCTCCTGTGGTATAATGGTTCCAACAAACTTCAGGAGAAAAAATATGTGGTTTTTATTTGCGTTAGGTTCGTCCATATTTGCGGCACTGACTTCGATCCTGGCAAAAATCGGTATTGACGGCGTAAACTCAACCCTCGCAACAGCTATCCGCACTTTTGTGGTTTTGCTGATGTCCTGGGGAATGGTATTCCTCACAAACACACAGGGCGGCATTGTGGAGATTAGCAGGCGGAGCTGGCTTTTCCTGATCCTGTCCGGTATTGCCACGGGAGTCTCTTGGCTGTGCTACTATAAGGCCCTGCAAATTGGCGAGGCATCGAAAGTGGTACCCATCGACAAGTTGAGTGTTGTGATCACCATGATTCTGGCGGCAGTCATTCTGCATGAGCAGTTCACACCCAAATCTATTTTGGGCTGTGTCCTGATCGGCGTTGGCACTCTGCTGATGGTATTGTAACAGTGAGCATCTACTTTTTAGCGATCTGGTACATCAGCTCATAGACCTGATCCAGCAGGAACAGCCCCCGCTTGGCGTCCTCCGCCCTGGCGATTCCGGCGTTGACACTCCGGGCGATCTGGTTGATGTTATTTCCAATATGGTGGATCTCCGTGCGCAGTTCCTTGATCTCCTGGGACGGGCGGGCTTTGACGGGATTACCCTCGATCAGCCGGACGAGGTAGGCCCTCCGGGAGAGGCCGCACTGCTTGGCCTGGGCCACCAGCCGCTGGTACTGCGCCGGAGACAGTTCAACGTGAAAGTGATGCTTTTCGATTTCGTTTCACCTTTTATGTGGAAATCGTCGGCGGCCCAAATAACTTTGGCGTAGGTTTCCATAAGAGCGTTTAACTCCTTCCGATTGGGCGTATCTTTATTATTTTCAATATACCGGGCGCAGGTCTTTCTCAGATTTTCAAAGTAACAGGGAGCGGATTCCAAAAGTGCTTTTTCCACAGCATCTCGTAAGTGCAGTATATGTTGACGTTCCCATTCCAGTTTATCAAATGGTGTCACCGCTAATATAACTTCTTGCCTGTTCATAAGTTAATCTTTTCGTTGGATACACTCCTTTCTGCGGCTCCGCCGCCGATCTTCCGCCCGCAGGCGGCATAGGGGTCAGGGGGTATCCCCTGCAAGCGCGCAAAAGATATCTTTGCGCTATGCTTGCGCCCTCACCGCCCAGGGGGCGGTGAGGGCCTCGGCCCCGCTGTAGGCGGGGCTTCGTTTCAAGCGGTAGGGTGATTAGAATTGGCGGGCGGAGCCCGCGTCCTCAAAGGAGAAATCATCACCGCTCCCGCTGGCTGCGGGGCTGCCGGAGCTTCAGATCGTAGTGATCTACTGGCACATCCCGGAGATCCAGGGCCGATTTGTCCGGCACATCTGCCGCGCAGCGTGCGTAGCCGTACCCCTGGCAATCCACCAGGATGCCGCCCCGTATATTCCGGGCAGGTACCAGCAGACAGTGGTTCACGCCCATGCTGTCGCAGTCTGTGAGACATTTGTGGGCTTCAAAAAAGGGCATATCAGCACCAATATGGCCGAGAAAGTGCCGGTACTGCTTGCTCATAGGTCAGCTGGATGATTCGTTCCACCTGAACACGAACAGCCCCTTTGCGCCGCTCATCCAGCAGATCCTCTAAGCATCTGGGCGTTCTGCAAAAGTAAGCGTGGATGGTGGATACCGGCATTATATCGCCTCCATTTCAAGCAAAGGTGTTATGTACTGACACCCTTGTCAAATAACTTCCCCGATATGAGGACAGGCGGGGTGTCAATACATAACACCCTGCCTGCAGTCTTACCGCTCCGGGGACTTCCTGTGCCTGGGCCTCTGGTGCTGTACAGCGTTCTGTTCCGGTCCATCATAATTGGAGAGTTCCGTTTTCAACGTGGAGGTCAGTTCCTGAACAGCCGCATTGTCAGGGTGTCCGGCCTGGAGGCTGGACACCGCCAGGGACAGTTGATTGACGCTGTATTTCCCGCTCTGCTGGATAAATTGGACGATCTCTGCGATCTGCCCTTTACGAAGCGCCGTATCCTCCGGGAGCGGATCACAGAGATGCAGCAGTTCATAATACAGGGCCGCGACTCTGCCCGGTGTAGCAGAGGGGAAGTGGGGATTGTCCCATTCTGCGAAAGGGATAACAGATGGACTCTGCCAGCCATCATCCGCCTGCTCCCATACGCGCACCCGGTCAAAGCCGATCTCACGGGAGACACAGGAGAGGATGTCCATCACAGCAGGATCGTCCCGGAGGCGTTCCGACCGGGTGAAGTCGGTGACAAGATAGTTCTCCCCCTGACGCACATGGAGGATGTCGGCGGCACTCATGCCGTCCGCACTTTCCAGGCCCAGGGTCAGGCGGACGGGAGGCTGCCCATCCGGACCGGGTGCCGCGGTTTCGCTGTTGTAAGGTTCTCCGCGCAGTTTGTCAAACCGGGCTTTGGCCGATTCAAAGGTGGGAAAATGTTCCAGCGGACTTCGGTTTTCTGCGTTGTCCGCCCAGGTCTTCAGGTCTGCGATAATGTAGAACCCCCACCCGCTGCCGGTCTTCTGGGCCGGTCCCTGCACAGGCACCGCCTGCTCCTGCGTGGGCTGCGCCCCGGACAGAGGCCGGAGACAGTCCATGTGCTTGGCAGCGTAGATGGCATTGCCGGTGAGCTGCCTCTGCCACGCCCCCACGCTGGGGGCCCATTTGAAGCCGCCATGCCGCATAGCGGAGCAGATATCCCGGTCCGGCTTTTCATCGAAGAACACCTGGAGCCGGTTGGCCTGACGGTTCATTTTCACCTCGCCGCCCTCAAAGGCCCAGCCCTCGTATTCTGTTTCTGCTTTCTGAGACAGCTCCTCGATCCGCTTCTTCGTCTGGCGGATCACAGCGCTGTTATTGGTGAGATGAAAGCTGGGATAGGGTTTGGGATCTGTCCGCCAGTCACGGGCCATACTGGCTCTCAGCTTCTCGATCTGCTCTGGTGAGAGCAAGGGACAGTCGTCCAGGGTTTTATGCTTCCGGTAATAAGCGTTGACTGCTTTCATTCGCTCCTGATCCTGCTCCAGCCCTGCCAGCTTGATCTTCAGTTTCTGCACAGCCTCCGGGTCATCGGTGCTGATGCCGCCCCTGCCAGTGCCGCAGATCTTATCCAACAGGCCCTGGATCTGCCGCCATTCTTCCATGTTGGCGTCTGCGGCCCGATTCTGTTTCTCCTTTTTGCGGACAGGGAAATTACCGCCCCCTGCGATCAGGATGGACGGCACGCGGGCGGTGATGGCAAAATCCTGATTCATGTTCTCCGCCAGCCTGCGGGCGTAGGTGTCCAGCAGCCGGTCTATCTTCTCATGGTGGATGGGGTCCACCATCCGCTTCTGCTGCTCCGCGATCTCGGCGGCCTTATCCACCGCCTGCCGGTAGGACGCTGTGGCGCTCCCCGGCACATAGTCGGAGAAGCTGCTCATCTCTTTCGCCCTGCGGGCCATCTCTTCATTAATGAGATAATACTTGATGATTCGTCACCTCCGGATTATAAAAAGGCTGAGAAATGTGTCTCCATAAACACATCTCCCAGCTATCGTTCCTGTGTGGTCCTCTTTTGGGGGCGATTTTTTGGAACGGGCGGCAGAAGCGCAGCAGGCGTCGCATCGGAGCGCAGCAGCTCCAGAAGGCTGTGCCGCGCTCCGATGTTCGCCGCGGTGATCTCTTTGACACACTGCCGCATCCAGGGCAGCTGTTCCGCCATGTCCCGGACGAGAACAGCCACATCCAGCGCGGTCAGCTTTTCTGTGGAAGCATACACGGAATACTGCCGCCGCTCAAAGCCACGGGCTTTCATGAACCGCTGGATGTCCTTGTAGGCCCGCTTGAAAAACTGCGGGTCCCGGCCTGTTTCCTTACGGGGATAGTGCTGTCTCAGCGCATCCTGGCTCAGATCGAAGGTGATCTGTTTTCGTGTCATCCCCATATCACCTCTCTGGCTCTGCTCTTAAAGATGCGACCGCATCCTCTTTCGACCGAAACATACGGCCAGGGGAAACATGATGGAACAGCCCGGAATTTCCACGAACACCGAAGTATCTGCCATCGAAAGACTCCACTGTATGTGCTACGGCAATCCGTTTGGCCCTGTTTGTGATCAGGTAGCAGGTATCCCCTTTACGCCAGTCCCCAAGAAATACATCTGTCATTGGCTATCACACACCTTTCCCGCCTGGGCGAGTACATCCTCCTCGCCGTCCTCGTCCTGCCAGACGCAGGAGGCGGCGCAGGCCATGAACCATTCGGAGCGCAGCAGGGACAGGATGATATCCCACATACAGGCGAAGTCATCGCCGTGGCCCTTGTCCTTGAAAGACAGGGCATTGCCGTCAGCAGTGCAGGGAAGGTCATGGGCGGCGAACAGGCTCTTTACTGTCCGATGCACATCCTCCAGTGTGCGGCCCCGCCGCTCTACGGCGGCCTTGTCAAAGGTAAAGTTTACTGTCATTTCAGCGCCTCCTTTTATTTGGTAGCCCACATCATACCGCACCTCCGCGGCAATATCCACATAAATCGGCAGACAGTTATTGGTCACGCCGCCTGGGCCAGTTCCTGGGCGATCCGCTCCCTGGCGAGGCGGGCGTACTCGTCCGTGACCTCGATGCCGGTGGCGGTGTAGCCCTCCAGCACGGCGGCCAGGACGGTGGTGCCGGACCCGGCGAAGGGGTCCAGGATATGCCCACCCGGCTCGGTGATCTTCACGATGTCCCGCATGAGCTGGAGGGGCTTCTCCGTCAGGTGGATGCGGTTCTGGGGATTGCCGTACTTGAACACCCCCGGCAGACAGGGGACGGGGCGGTTGATGGGCATATCGCCGTTGGAGCCCCAGACGATGTACTCCGCCTGCTGGCGGAAGCGGCCCTTCTGGGGACGGGAGTTGCCCTTGTCCCAGACAGCGGTGCCGCGCCAGATCCAGCCCGCCCACTGGAGGGCGTCGGAGGCGGCGGGGA
>CAJUAC010000120.1 GCA_910583885.1 uncultured Oscillospiraceae bacterium
TGATTGGCACGTTTAGCATAAATACATCTCCCCTGGTAATTCTGTTAGAGGGGATTAGCCAGATGCTGAGCAATTATACGCAATCCATAGTTATCTTCACGGCAGTGACAAAGGTTGTGCTGTTTCCGGTATCGCTGTGGACGCAGCGGAACGGGATAAAGATGGTAGCATTGACACCGGAGCTGAACCGGCTGAAGATCAAATACTACGGGGACAAGGACGCCATTGCGGAGGAGACACAGGCGCTGTACAAACGGGAGGGGTACCACCCACTAGCCAGCACCGTCCCCATGTTCATCCAGCTGGCACTGCTTATCGGGGTAATCGGCGCAGTGCGGACACTGCTGGAGGGGACAGAGAGCATGCTCTCTGCGTATCCCGCCCAGGCGGGCGGGATAACGCTCCTGATGCCCCTGGCGGCAGGGTGCTCCGCCTTGCTGCTTGGCTTGGCGCAGAACCATCTGAACCCCCTCCAGCGGGAGCAGACGCCAGGCGGGCAGTGGATGACCAACGGCCTGTCCATCGCCATCTCCCTGGCCCTGGGGGCGTTCGTCCCCATGGGCGTGGGCGTCTACTGGATTGCCAGCAACCTGCTGACCATCGTGCAGCAGGTACTGCTCAACGCAGTCCTTCCCCCAAAAAAGTACATAGACTACGAGGCGTTGGCGGAAAGCCGGAAAGAGCTGGCGGCCATGGACTCCCTGTCATCCAATATCTACAAGGAGGACAGGCAGCGGGAGAAAGCGGATTACAAGCGGTTCTTTTCCATCGCCAACAAGCACCTGGTGTTCTACTCCGAGAGCAGCGGCTTCTATAAATACTTCCGGGGCCTCATTGAGGAGCTGCTGCGCCGCACGAATATCGTCATCCACTACATTACCAGCGACCCGCAGGACCAGATTTTTGCGCTGGCGGAGAAGCAGCCGCGCATCAAGCCCTACTACATCGGGGAGAAGAAGCTCATCACCCTGATGATGAAGATGGATGCGGATATGGTGGTCATGACCCTGTCAGACCTGGATCACTTCCATATCAAGCGCAGCTATGTGCGCAGGGATATCGAGTACGTCTATACCTTCCACTATCCGCTCAGTACACATATGGTGCTGCATACCGGCGCCTTGGACCACTATGATACCATTTTCTGCGTGGGGGAGTTCCAATTTGACGAGATCCGTTTCTGCGAGAAGCTCCATGGCACACCGGAGAAGCGGCTCATTGCCTGCGGGTACGGCCTGCTGGAGGATTTGCGGAAGGATTATGAGCAGATGCCGGCAGTGAAGCGGGAGCGCAAAAAGATTTTAATCGCCCCATCCTGGCAGGCGGGGAACCTGCTGGACAGCTGCATCGGGCAGGTGCTGGAGCAGCTGCTGGGCCGGGGATACCAGGTGGTGGTGCGCCCGCACCCGGAGTATAAAAAGCGGTATCTTCCGCGGCTGGAGCAGCTGGTGGAACGCTATGCGGGCTATACGGGAGGCGACCTGGAATTCGAGCTGGACTTCACCAGCAGCCAGTCCATCTATAACTCAGACCTGGTGATAACGGACTGGTCCGGCACGGCCTACGAATTTGCCTTTGTCACCCGGAAGCCTGCCCTCTTCATCAATACGCCGCCTAAAATCCATAACAGCGAGTATAGCCAGTACCCCATGAAGCCCCTGGAGCTGACACTGCGCTCCCAGGTGGGGGCAGAGCTGGGGCCGGATGAGCTGGATTGCCTGGCGAAGCGGGCGGAGGAGCTGTTGAACAGCCAGGCGTCCTATGAGGAGAAAATCGGCCGGGTGCTGGCGGATACGATTTCCAATTTTGGGAGCAGTGCGTCCGTTGGTGCGGATTACATCATTTCCCAGTTGAAGGAGAGACAGAGACATGGAAGCTGAACAATTTTTACAGCAGATAGAACGGCTGGGGATCGATTTTTATACCGGCGTGCCGGACTCCCAGCTCGCACCCCTGTGTGATGCGTTGTACCAGAAATACGGCGCAGCCCACAAACATCATGTGGTAGCGGCCAACGAGGGGGGCGCGGTGGGCCTGGCAGCGGGGCATTATATTGCCGCCGGGCGTCCGGCGCTGGTGTATATGCAGAACAGCGGGCTGGGCAACGCGGTCAATCCCATCACCTCCCTGCTCCATGAGCAGGTCTACGGAATCCCCTGCCTGTTTGTGGTGGGCTGGCGGGGGGAGCCGGGGGTTCCGGATGAGCCCCAGCATAAATTCCAGGGCGCCATCACGACGGAGCTGCTGGGCCTTCTGGGGATCCGGAGCTTTATCCTGGGGGAGGATCCGGAAATTTTCCCCCGCTGCGGCGCACTGCTGGAGGCGGGGAAATGTGCGGCCATTGTGGTAAAAAAGGGCTCGCTGACGCAGCGGGGAAAGGCGGCCTACGAAAGCCGGGGCAGCCTGAAGCGGGAGCGTGCGCTGGAGATGATTTTGGAGTCTGCGGGAGAAACGGATCTCTTTGTCTCCACGACGGGGAAGACGTCCCGGGAGCTGTTCGAGCTGCGGGAGAGGCGCGGGGAGGGGCACGAGAGGGATTTCCTCACCGTAGGCTCCATGGGACATGCCCTCATGATTGCGCTGGGGGTGGCGCTGGAGCAGCCGGAGCGCACCGTGTGGTGCCTGGACGGGGACGGGGCGGCGGTGATGCACTTGGGCGGGCTGCTGCTGGCAGCAGGGCTGGGGTGCGGGAACCTGATCCATGTGGTCATGAACAATGGGGCCCACGAGAGCGTGGGCGGGATGCCTGTCGCTGGCGGGCCGCGGGACTTCACGCCGCTGGCGGAGAGTATGGGGGATCTGGCGGCCTTCCAGGCAGGGGACGAGGCGGAGCTGACGCAGGTCCTGCCCCGCCTGCTGGCTGCGGAGGGGGCACGGTTCCTTGAGATCAAAACGGCCCTGGGCTCCCGTCCGGCCCTGGGCCGTCCGACGGTATCGCCCCAGGAGAACCTGGCGGCGCTGAGGGGGTGGCTGCAATGCGGGCGCTGATTTTGAATTCCGGTGTGGGCCGGCGGATGGGTGCGCTGACAGAGCACCAGCCGAAGTGTATGACGCCTGTTGGCTGCGGGCATACCATCGTCAGCTGGCAGCTGGAGCTGCTGCGGCGGGTGGGGGTCACGGATATTGTTATGACAACAGGCCCATTTCCCGGCCTGCTGGAGCAGCACACGCAGATGCCGGGCATCCGGTATGTACATAACCCTTGCTTTCAGGAGACGAACTATATCTACTCCATGTACCTGGCCCGGGAGCTGCTGGATGACGATGTGCTCCTGCTTCACGGGGATCTGGTGTTGGAGGAATCCGTCCTGCGGGAGCTGGCGGCGTCGGCCCACAGCGCGGTGGCCTTGGAGGCGGGGGCAGCCCTGCCGGAGAAGGATTTCAAGGCACGCCTGGCGGAGGGCCGCATCACAGAGATTGGCGTGGGCATCTTTGGGGCGGATTGTGCCGCCAGCCAGCCGGCCTATAAGCTGCTGCGGGCGGACATGCGCCTCTGGCTGGAGGCGATTGTGGATTTTTGCAGACGGGGGGAAACGGGTGTGTACGCAGAGGACGCCCTCAATACCGTGCTGGACCGGATCCGGCTGGAGCCCCTGCCCCTGGGAGGCCGCCTGTGCCGGGAGGTCGACTGCCAGGAGGATCTGGAGGCCGTATCGGAGCAATTCCGGCGCTGCCAGGCGGCAGATTGTGCCCGGCAGCGGAAGCGCGTCTATATGTGCTTCAGCACTGACCTCCTCCACCAGGGCCATCTCCATATTATCCAGCGGGCAGCGGCCCTGGGTGAGCTCACCGTGGGGGTGCTGACCGACGAGGTGGTCGCCTCCTATAAGCGCTATCCGCTGCTCCCGCTGGAGGAGCGGATGGAGATGTTTGCCGCTATCAAGGGTGTCAGCCGGGTGGTGGTGCAGGACCAGCTGTCCTATGCGAAGGTACTCCGGGAGCTCCGGCCCGATGTGGTGGTGCATGGCGACGACTGGCGGACCGGCTACCAGGCCAACATCCGCCGGGAGGCGCTGGGCCTTCTGGCACAGTGGGGCGGGGAGCTGGTGGAGTATCCCTACACAGATTCGGAGACAGAGCACACCATCAGCAAGCTGGACAAGCTGCTGAGCCTGCCGGAAAACCGGCGCTCACGTCTGAAGAAGCTGCTCGCCTACAAGCCATGCCTGTCGGTCCTGGAGGCCCACAACGGCCTGACCGGCCTGATTGTAGAGAATACCAGGGTGGAGGATGCCCATGGCGTCAGGCAGTTTGACGCCATGTGGGTGTCGAGCCTGTGTGACTCCACAGCCAAGGGGAAGCCGGATATTGAGCTGGTGGATATGACCTCCCGGATCAGGACCCTGGAGGAGATCATGGAGGTGACAACCAAACCGATCATCCTGGACGGGGATACCGGCGGGCTGACGGAGCATTTTGTGTTCAATATCCGCACCCTGGAGCGCATCGGGGTGTCGGCAGTGATCATTGAGGACAAGCAGGGCCTGAAGAAGAACTCCCTGTTTGGTACAGAGGTGGAGCAGACGCAGGATACGGTGGAGAACTTCTGCGGGAAGATCCGGGCGGGCAAGGAGGCCTTGAAGACAAAGGACTTCCTGATCTTTGCCCGGTGTGAGAGCCTGATCCTGGAGCAGGGGATGGAGGACGCGCTGGCGCGGTGCTTCGCCTATGTCAGGGCGGGTGCGGATGGGATCATGATCCACTCCCGGCAGAAGGGGTCGGAGGAAATCTTTGCCTTCTGCCGCCAATTCCGGGCGGTGGAGCGGGATGTACCCCTGGTAGTGGTGCCGACGACCTTCAACACTGTGACAGAGGAGGACTTCGCCAGGGCGGGTGTGAATATTGTGATCCACGCCAACCATATGATCCGCAGCGCCTTCCCCGCCATGCAGCGCTGCGCGGAGATGATCCTGAGGCATGGCCGCTCCTGTGAGGCGGACAGCCTCTGTATGCCCATCAGCCAGATCCTCACGCTGGTTCAGGATGTGTAAGACAAATGGGGGAAACTAAGGAAGAAGAGGTGTTTTGAAAATGGAGAAAGTATTTGCAGCAGTATGCTTTATTTGCTGCGGCGTCATGCTTGCGCCCACAGCCCATGCCTATCTGGACCCGTCGGTGATGACGTATACCATCCAGGTGGTGGCCGGGGTAGTGGTCGCGGTTGGCGCAGTGGCTGGCATCTACTGGCGCAAGGCCAAACGCAAGGTACAGGACAAGCTCGGTATGGACGAGAATTCCCAAAAGTCCATTGAGGACGATCTTGTCGAGAT
>CAJUAC010000121.1 GCA_910583885.1 uncultured Oscillospiraceae bacterium
TGCTTCTGCCTGTGTACCTGTCCCATCGCCGCCCCTTCTGTCAGCCTGGAGGGGAAATACCTCTGGATCCTACGGGAGACACCTATGTCAGATCATACGCTGTTGTGGGTCAAGGTTGGGTTCCAGCTCCTGCTGACCCTGCCCTGCACTGTGATTGCCGGACTGTGCCTGTCCATTGCGCTGGGGTTCCAGTTGTGGCAGGGTACCGCACTTCTGATTGCCACACTGCTCTTTGCAGTGGGGCACGCCATGTTTGGGATGCTGATGGGACTGACCTTCCCCAAGCTGGACGCAGTCAACGAAACCGTGGTCATCAAGCAGTCTCTGGCTACCACCCTGGCCATGTTCGTCCCCATGGCGGTGCTGGCCGCGGCAGGCGGGCTGTACTGGCTGGGCAGCCAGATATCGGGCTGGGCGGCATTCGCTTTCTCCATCCTGCTGCTTGTTCTGCTGACAGCGGTATGTGCCGCTATCCTCTCCAAACGCGGCCCAACCATGCTCCGGGCACTGTAACAGTGGGCCCCGGCGTTCACGAAGGAACGCCGGGGCCTTTTGTATGGCAGCTCAGGGTTCTATTCCACAGTTTCAATGGAGTCCACGATACTGAGCTTTGCAATTTTCCGCAGCGGGACGGCTGTAGCCAGCAGGCAGGCCGCAATGGACAGGACCACCGCCTCCGCCATGGGGAGCAGCGGTGGGAATACAAGCCGCAGTTCGTCCGCCGCCGCGGCTTCCACCAGCACGGTGCAGCCATAGCCAGCGATGCAGCCAATCACTGCCGCGATGATACCGTAGTAGGCGCCCTCCCACAGGAAGGTTCGGTACAGGCTCCCGGCACTCATACCCACAGCACGCTGGGTCCCAATCTCGGCAATGCGGGTATGGATATTGGTATAGACCGTGTTGATGATATTCAGGACCCCGATCAGCCCGATAAACAGGATCAGGCCCCAGGCCAGCATATTGATCTGGGCCGCACTCTCCTCCATCTGCCGGTCTGTCTGCTCGTAGGATACCGTGGAGGTTCCCGGCACCCGCTGGCAGAATTGCTCCAGCACCATGTCAAAGGCCTCTCGATCCGCATTCGTGTCCAGCGCTGGCCGCAGCTCCGCATATGCGTCCGTACCGGTCAGCTGCGGGGAAAGCCGGTCACTGGTCAGCACCTGGACGCCATTGATAAAGCCGCTATTCCCCACGGAGAAATAGCCCTCGTAGCCGCTCAGGGAGAGCAGCACAGGTAGTTCTTTGCCCGCGATGGTGATGGTACTGCCCGCTTCCACATGGGTCGTGCCATAGGACACGCCCTCAACGGCCATGGGGATGGGGTTTCGGACCACACAGCCCTCCCCGGCTTTCAGCGCTCCCAGCTGCTCCGGTGTAAGCCGTCCGGCAAATTCATGCTCCACCCACCGGTCGTTCAGTCCGAAAATCTGGAAGGTCTCCCCGGGACCGAGTACAAGATCCGTCTCGATCCCTACCGGGCGGTTCTGTCCGTCCAGTTCATAGAGCGTGAACTGCTCCGCCGCCACTGATGTTACACGTTCATCCGCCTCCAGCGCCGCCAGCTCCTCCGGTGTGATCCCGGTCACCTGGTTGACGATGGAATAGTCCCCCAGGTGCTCCGACAGCGTGCCCGCCACACTGAGCAGGGACAAGAACCCCTGCAGAGCGATAAAAACGGTGATGCTCATGACCAGGGACAGGATAGTGATTACCGTGCGGCCACGGCTGCGGCGCAGGTTCAGCCAGGCGTAGTGCCGCTCAAAGCTGCGGATTTTCTTTGCTCTGCCTCTGCCCCGCTTCACTTTAACGCCTGTTCCGGACATGGCGGCCACAGGGGAGACCTTTGCCGCGAACCGTGCCGCCGGGGCCGCCGCCAGGAAGGCGAACACCAGCGTAACGGCGGCACTGAGCAGCAGATAGGCCCACTGTCCTTCGCTGTTGGCGGCGATCATGCTCTTCAGCTGCTCCGTATCCTGGGCCAGGAACATCTCCGGCGACAGCTGACTCAGGGCAGCGTTCAGGATGCCTTTGGCGGACAGCCAGCCCAGCAGCAGCCCCGCGGGGATGCCAATGACACAGAGCAGCAGAACCTCTGCGGAGACCACGGTATAGAGCTGTCCTCTCTCCGCGCCAATGGCCCGCAGTGCGCCGTACTGCCGGATTCGCTGAGAAACGGCGATTTTCAGAATGTTGTAAATCACCAGGCCAGCCGCCAGAAGGATCAGCGCCACCACCAATACACCGACCACCAGCAGCCAGGAGAAACCCGTGTCATCCATCCGTGTCAGTTCTGAATCAGCTGATTCTGTATCATATCGAATCCCCAGCGCGTTCAGAAGCGGAATATTATAGAGCGTGTCCAGCTCGTGAATATTCATCTGGGCACAGAGGTCATCTACCACCGTCTGAAAGCCCTTTTTATCGGTTGTGCGGATGTCCACACTGTAATAGAGGTAGTTATCCGGCAGAAGCGCTGCTGCCGTCCCCTCCCCGGCCAGGCCCAAAATATGGCCGCCGGTATAGCCCAGGAAATTGCTCTCTGTGATGCCAACCAGAGTAAACTCAGCGGTATAATCGTAGGCATCCACTTCAATTCCGTGGCGCAGGGCCTTGGAACAGGAGAGACTGATTTTATCTCCAACCTTCCCGGAGAACCCCAGGAATCGCAAAGCATCTTCTGGCAGGACCAGTTCCATAGGCGTTTCTGGCAGACGCCCCTCCACAAGGCGGGTATAGGTTGGCCGGGTTTTCAGGCCGTCCCCCCAGTACTCCGCCAGATCCAGCGAAAGCTGATCGTTCAGCTCCATATCGCCCAAGGGGACGAACCGGCCCGCGTAAGATAGTCGGGGGTCCTGCTCCAGGAACTGGGCCTGCTCCTCGGTGAGCTGTACAAAGGTGGCGTACCGGTCGCCGCCAATGGCAATGGCCTGCTGCTCCCGCATAGCGGCCAGCACTCCGGCAGACTGCCCTACGGCGGCGGTCATCATGGTGGATAGAATGATGGCGGTGAGAATGAGCAGTGAGGTCATCTTCTGGGCGAACAGTTCCCGCAGCGCCAGTGTGCGATAGTTTTTCATCCCGCCGCCACCTCCGACAGGACTCCATCCATAATTGTCAGCCTCCGGTCCGCCATGGCGGCGATCCGGTTGTCATGTGTGATGATGACCAGCGTCTTGCCCATCCGATCCCGGATGCTTTTGAGCATATCCATCACCTCGCCGCCGCTCTTGGAGTCCAGGTTTCCAGTGGGCTCGTCGGCAAAAATCACCTCCGGCTGGGCAATCAAGGCCCGGGCAATGGCCACCCGCTGCTGCTGGCCGCCGGACAGTTCATGGGGAAGGTGGTCCAGGCGGTTCCGGATGCCCAGCAGCTCCGCCAACTGGCTCAAATAACCCTCGTCTGGCTGCTTTTTGTCCAGCAGCAGAGGCATCAGGATATTCTCCCGGGCCGTCAGCACCGGCAACAGATTGAACTGCTGGAAAATGAACCCCATCTGCCGGCGGCGGAACGCGGACAATTCTTTATCCGGTAGCGTATAGATCTCCTGACCATCATAAGTCAGGCTGCCCGAGGTGGGGTGATCCAGGCCGGACAGCAGATGGAGCAGGGTGCTCTTCCCGCTGCCGGAGGGGCCTATGATGGAGATAAAATCCCCCGGGGCAACCGTCAGGTCCACCTTGTCCAAGGCGACCACCTGATTCTCGCCGCTGCCGTAAACTTTCGATAATTTTTTGGCCTTTATGAGCATAAAAACACTCTCCTTATGTTTGGGATAAGGAGAGTGTAATGGATAAATCCCAAGAAATTCTCACGTTTTGCCCTGGAATTTGAAGGAAGCTGTAACAGTGGCCCCAGGGCAGTTATTGAGCCGGAGATCGCCGCCATGCTTCCTGCACAGCAGCTGGCTGCTATACAGCCCCATACCGAAGTGGGCGGCGCCCCCATCCCGCTTTCCGAAGGGCTTGGGGCCGGTCTGCATCAGTTCCTGGGGGAACCCCGGACCATCGTCCGCAGCGGTCAATGTCAGGAACCCGCCATCTGTCTCCATCGTAAGTTCCAGCCCGGAGCGCGCAAACCGGGCGGCATTGGTGACCAGGTTTTCCGCCACGGTCAAGAACAGGCCGTGGTCGAGTTCCGCCTGCCCCTCCTGCGGGAAACTGCAAGATAAGTTCAGTGCGGGGGCCAGCAGCCGGGCGGTCTCCTCCAGTTCACGTCCCAGTTGGGGCAGCGAAACCGGCCTGCACTGCACAGGCATCTGCTCCAGCCGCTGGATACTGCTCATAGCCTCAACGTATTGCTCAATGCGCCGGGTGTAGACATCCATCCGCTCCAGCATCTGTTCATCCGCGCTCCCGCGCCGCAGCAGCTTCACCGTCCCCTTCAAAACGGTAACCGGGTTGCGCAGGTCGTGGGCAAAGGCGGCGTTGAGCCGTTTCCGCTCCTCCGCCTGCCGCCACAGTTCCTGATTCGTCCGCAGCAGTTCCGCCCGCATTGTTTCAAACGCGGCACATACCTGACCCAATTCGTCCCGAGATACCTCCGGGATGGTGAAGTCCAGATCGTGGGCCTGGATGCGCTCCATACCCATC
The DNA here is from genome assembly GCA_910583885.1 of uncultured Oscillospiraceae bacterium. GTDB lineage: Bacteria > Bacillota > Clostridia > Oscillospirales > Oscillospiraceae > Pelethomonas. Next base: position 4,593 of record CAJUAC010000121.1, read on the forward strand.
TGGAGGACGGAAATGGGACGCTTCAGCTTGATCCGGTAGAACAGGATCCCGGCCAGACACAACCCTCCCACTGGCAGGACTGCCATGGAAACCATCTGGATACCATTCAGCAGACACAGAACACGAGTCTGCTCCACTGAGGGCTGCGCCAACTCCGTGATGGTTCCATCCGGCCCAATCTCGATGCCGCCCCGGGGGTAGTCGCTGGCAATCCAGCCACAGGCGATATAGACTGCAGCGGTCAGCGCCAGCGCCGCCAGCAGACACAGCGCTGCCAATACGACAAAAGAGCGCTTCAGTCCCATATTCCTCAGCCGTTCCACCGGTAACCGCACCCCCATATGGTTTCAATATAGCTATGCAGCGTGTGGGCAGCCAGCTTGGCCCGGAGTTTTCGGATGTGCTCCATAACAGTATCGCTGCTTCCCTCTCCATCAAGTCCCCATACCGTCTCATAAATACGTTCCCGGTCAAAGACCTGCCCAGGATTGAGGGACAGCAGTTCCAGGATGTCAAATTCTTTTCTTGGCAGGGGAACCGGTTTACCGCTGATTGTGACGGTCCTGGCCTCATAGTCCACCGCCAGTTCTCCGAAAAAGCGCACCGCGCCCCCGCTCTGCCGCCG
>CAJUAC010000122.1 GCA_910583885.1 uncultured Oscillospiraceae bacterium
CCGCCGCCCGTGTGGCCTGCGAGGTCATGGCCACCGCCGGGAAGATCATCGTGGCTGGGGAGATCACCGCCAGGGAGCTGCCGGACATCCCCGCCATCGTGTGCCGGACTGTTCGGGAAACCGGCTATGGATCGGACTATGAGGTGGAGGTCATCACCCATGACCAGAGCGGCGACATCGCCAGTGCTGTTTCTCAGGATACCCAGATGGGCGCCGGCGACCAGGGCATCGTGTACGGTTTCGCCTGTTCGGAGACGGCGGAGCTGCTGCCCCTGCCCGTGGTGCTGGCCCACCGGCTGACGCTGCTGCTCGCCAACGTCCGCAGGACGGGGACCATCCAGGGCCTGGGGCCGGACGGCAAGGCCCAGGTGTCCGTGGAATACCAGAACGGCAAGCCCCACCGGATCGCCGCTGTGGTGGTCTCCTGCCAGCACGATGCGGACAAGAGCCTGGACGAGCTGCGCCGGGAGACTATCCGCCACATTATCGTCCCTGCCCTGCGGGATCTGTACCCGGACCACAAGACGGAAGTTTTCATCAATCCCTCCGGACGGTTCGTGCTGGGCGGCTTCGAGGCGGACACCGGCCTGACGGGCCGGAAGCTGATGGCAGACACCTACGGTGGGCTGGCCCCTCATGGCGGCGGGGCGCTGTCCGGGAAGGATGGGAGCAAGGTGGACCGCAGCGGGGCCTACATGGCCCGATACATCGCCAAAAACATTGTGGCCGCTGGTCTGGCGGAGCGCTGCACCGTCAGCCTTGCCTACGCCATCGGCAGGGCCGAGCCGGTGGCTGTGGACATTAACGCCCACCAGACCGGCAAGTACCCGGAGGCTGTGCTGGCGCAGGCCGTCCGGACTGTATTCGATCTGACCCCCGCCGGGATGATCTCCGCCCTGGGGCTGGACCGGCCTATCTTCGCCCGGTTCTGCAACTACGGCCACTTCACCCACCAGGACGCCCCCTGGGAGCAGACCGACCGGGCCGCCGCGTTGGTGGACGCTGTGGGAGGTGACCGATCCAATGGATGACGGAATGGATTATGACGTTCAGACCACAGTAAATTTCCGGCTGGACTTTGACGGCTCCGGCGAGTTCAATGTGCTGCTGCTCCCGGACATCCAGAAACAGTTTACGCAGCACGTCAAAAAAGTCTATGAGCGGGATGATACTCTGGGCAGCGGCTACGTCTCCAGCAATCTGAATTTCCATTTTGATGGCCGTATGGTGCAGCTGGAATATACCTTTTCCTGCCATGACGAAAACGCGGCTGAAGCGGAGAGCTTCTCCGCCTACTGTGTGCGGTGTATTCAGGAGAAGCTGGAGGGGTTTGGCTGCAAGATCAGGAAGATCGACTGCAAGGCCGAGGAGGCGGATATGTCATGGCTGGACCAGCTGGAGGACAAAAATATTCGGCCCCAGGCAGCCTACGGCAGAGGATAAGTCCGGCAAAAAGTCTGCTGCCAAGAAGAAAGCGTCCAGACAGGAGCGGTGACGGTGGAGCGGCCCAAGTTTATTGCCTCATGCTCATTCGGGAAAGATTCGTTGGCCGCCATTTTGCTTGCAAAAGAGCATGGAGAACCTCTGGATGAGGTGATCTACTGCGAAGTGATGTTCGACAGGAGTATCTCCGGCGAGGTGCCGGAGCATCGGGACTTCATCTACGAAACCGCCATTCCAAGGCTGGAGGAGATGGGAGTCAGGATCATCATCCTGCGCTCGAAAAAGACTTATGTGGATCTGTTCACCGGACGGGTCACCCGCGGCCCCAAGAAGGGCATGGTGCGCTCCTTCCCCGTCTGCGGCAGATGCGCTGTCCAGCGGGACTGCAAGGCCCAGCCTATCCAGCGGTATCGGAAAACCCTGCCGCCCGGAACGATCCAATATATCGGCTATGCTAGAGATGAACCGGAACGGCTGCTGCGGCTGGAGGACGGCAGACAGGTATCGCTGCTGGCAAAATACAATTTTACCGAAAAAGACGCACGGGAGTTCTGCCAAAAGGCGGGACTCCTTTCGCCTGTCTACGACTTCACCAACCGGGGCGGCTGCTGGTTCTGCCCCAACGCCAAGATGCCGGAGCTGCGCCACCTCTATGACCATCACCCGGACCTGTGGGCCAGAATGCTGGCCCTCCAGGCCATCCCCGGAAAGACAACGGAGAAGTTCAACCGCACCCAGAAGTTCTCTGATATAGACGCCATCTTCCGGCAGGAGGACGGGGATAGCGCGCAGGCGGCATAGGCGGGGATTGTTGGTATCGCTTCGTTTTGGCAGCTCATATTTGTTGGGTATCGTGATAGCTTTCTCCTGAATAATCGGGTATTGTTGTAGCCAGAGAACCCAAAAATATCAAGGAGGATGACCAACATGACAAAAATCGAGAAACACCCCGCACCGGAGAAGCTGCTGCGTCAGATCACAGCGGAGACCATCAACGGCCTGGGGCTGGGCGGACCGGCTGACCACCCGACTATCACCACGATGGAGACTGGAGCCGGCCTCATTGCAAAGGCGTGGAATCTGCCCCAGGAGACTCTGCAAAGCAGCATCGACCTGATCCAGCGTCAGAAACAGAACATCCGCAGCGGCAGCGGGGAGAGCGTTCTCCCCCCGGACGAGGACTTGGAGAGTTACGATGGCCCCATGATCGTCGAACTGCTCTGGGGCCTGTTTGAGACAGCAGTCAAGCTGGAGGATGCTCCGGACCGGGCCGCAATCCATGAGCTGGCAATCCTGATGGCGGACAGCCTGAGCCTGGACGAGTGGATCGAGGCGTGCGGGAATGGTGATGGGAAAAATTAAATCAACCAGGAAGGGAGCTGTCCATAGGGACGGCTCCCTTCCCGTAGGGAAGGAGATGATCCAGCTATGAGCAACATAAAATACGAGATCACGGACATCGCTCACGAGAAGTACCCCTTCCTCCACCGCATCCGCGCTCTGCAGGACATCGGCAGCGAGATCAAGGCCGGTGACCTGGGCGGCTTTGTGGAGTGCGAGAGCAACCTGTCTTTCGAGACGGGAGATGACGCCTGGATCTTTGACAATGCCATCGCTGCCGGTGAAGGCTGTGTGGACAAAGGCTCCATCCTGCGGGAGAGGGCCATTGTCTGCGGCTGTGCTTATGTGTCCTGCGACACGGAAATGTCCGGCGATTCCAGAGCCGAGGATTACGCTTACATCGGGGGAGCCAGACTGAGCCACTGTGCGCGGGTTTCCGACCACGGCAAGGCCCTTCAATCCTACAAAACCAAGATTGCGCCCATCCTCACCGGAAGCTGCGCTGTCTATGGCGAGGTGAGGGGCGATGTGATGCTGACCGGGAGTGTGGTGGTGATCATGGATGAGAGGATCTCCAACGACTCCCTGGACACCCTGTCCATTGATGAGCGGGGGCGCACGATCCTCCGCGCCCCTTCACGGGATGAGCTGACTCCCCACCGCTCTAAGGGAAAACAAAAGAAGCCGACGAATAGGGGCCAAGAAAGATGAAGATCCGAAATCCGCAGGGATACCAGACCTGCCTCCACAGCAGGAAGCGGAAGCAGGCCCCCTGGCGGGTCACCAGCGGCTGTGACAACCGGGCGTGTCTGTTCACCGGGCGGCACTACGAGCTGCCAAACCATACGGTCTGCATAACCTGCCCATCTTACTGTGAGGACAAAAGCAGTTCCAGCAGAGGGAAGGGGGACGGCTAATGGATCTCCACATGAGAGACTTTGACGGGACCACCTTCGGGATGTCTGTGGAGGCGCCCTCCCCGGCGTTCAGGCGGATGAAGAAAAACGCTTTCACAGGAAAAATCAAGCCCCGTGGGAGTTGGGTCGAGAGGACCGTCCGCTGTGTCCGGGCAGCCGATGTGGCTGCAGTCATGGGAAAGGTCGGATGGCTGGTCAGAGAATTGCGGTGCATGGAGACGATCCGCTGGGGCAATGACGGTACAGAATATTACATCATTTACGAGAAAGAAGGCCATTAGACGCAGCCCACCCCGCAGGCAGGCTTCACAGAAAGGCCCAGTGGCACGATGAGCAGTGAGCAGAAGGATTCCCTGCCAGAAGGATATGGGAAGATCCCTGCGGGATACCTGGGTGGATCACCATCCGGCTGTCAGTAGAAAAAAGCTGTATGAAAAGAAAAATGGGGGGTATCAGCATGAGCGATAAAACAATAGCGCAGATCAACACAGATGACTTGCGGCGTATGGACAGCCAGGAGGGGCTGATCCTCCAGAGCTGCGGCGGCTCACTCCAGGAGTGGGTGGACGGCATCAACGGCCTGCTTACCGAGGCCGGCATCCTGCTGGAGGGCAGTAAGTTTGAGAACGTGTCCTCTTTCCAGCACGATGGAATGACCTGTTTGCTGTTCCCTTTCGAGAGGGTGGCTCTGGATGTGAACAGACTGGCCATGTGGCGGCTCCAGACCCATAGCCAGTTCGGTGGCACATGGCTGTCTGACTTCGTCCCCAACCGGCTGGGCGGCTTTGTGCAGAAACCGAAGATGGAGCTGGCAGGACACGATGGCAATATCTTCTCCATTATGGGACGTGCCTCCGTCCTGCTGCAGATGGCGGGTATGACCGCCGAGAACAAGGAGATGGTTGAGCGTGTCACCTCCTGCGAGGACTATAACAAGGCCCTGCGCATTATCAGCGAGTATGTGGAGACGGAACTGTCTCCCAAACCCGAACCTCAAAAATCCACAAAAAAGAAGAAAGGAAGGAATGCCCATGAACGATAAGTGGGAGATCATCCAGGGCGACGCCCTGAAGCTTCTGGGGGGCTTTTCCCCCGGTACCTTCGACGCCATCATCACCGACCCGCCCTACGCCTCCGGGGGCCGCACCCAGGCGGAGAAGAACAAGTCCACCGCCAAGAAGTATTCCAGCATGGGGGACCACGCGCCCCCGCCCTTCGAGGGGGACGCCAAGGACCAGCGGTCCTGGACCCGCTGGGCGGCGGAGTGGCTGGCGGACGCCCGGAAGCTGTGCAGGCCCGGAGCGCCGGTGTGTATGTTCATCGACTGGCGGCAGCTCCCCGCCGCCTCCGACGCCC
>CAJUAC010000123.1 GCA_910583885.1 uncultured Oscillospiraceae bacterium
AGTGGCTTGACCCGGACGAGCGGCCCCTCCCCAGCGAAGCGGAGCAAATCTCCTTTATCGAACAGGCCGAAGCGGAAAAGGCTTCGGCTTTTACCATCCCCCAGGAGGCCATTGACTATATCCTGTGTGGGGGGAGCGGCATATCCGAGGGCAAGTACCGCATATATGAACAATTCCAGAAAAAAGAGGACAAGCAGGAAAACATCAAATTTCTGCGGGATGAATACGGTATTGGCGGGCGTTCTGACGCCATCCCCGGCAGCGGTTATTGGGAGGATCACGACGGCAAGGGCATCACCATTTCCCGCGATTATGGCGATCCTGACGGCAAGTTTCTGTTGACCTGGGCCAAGGTAGAAAAGCGTATCGGGGAACTGATTGCCGCCGACCGCTATTTGAACCGGGCTGAAAAAGAACATTACCCAGTATATCAAGCACAGTTGGAAGAACGGAAAGCACGATGGGCCATCGCAAAGGAAATCAGCTCCATCATCGACGATTACGTGGACTTCAAGACCCAGCTCGGTGAAAAGGGACAATGTGCGGAAGTCCTATTTGCCAAACGGTGCGCGGACAGCTTTGGGGTAGGGGATAAGAAATGCTACGTTCTGACGAAAGAGGGCAGCTTTGTCCTCCCCACCCTGCGGGACACCATGCAGACCATCATCAGGGACAACACCCACCTGACGGAGCGGTGCGAGGCCATGCTTACCCAGCTCTCCGGCCCGCTGGCCGCGCCGCTGGAACCCACCTATGACGAGCTGAACCCGCCGCCTCCGCCGAAGAAGGAATACCGCTTTGCTTTGGGCGACACGGTGTACCTGGGGGCGCAGGAGTACGAGCTGCTGGCCTATGACGAGCAGACCGTCCGGCTCTTTGACCCGGCGTTCCCCATCATCAACAAGGAACTGCCCCGCGCCGAATTTGACCGTATGCTGGCGGAGAATCCGCTGAATGACCGTTTGCTTCAGGTGGTGGAGGACATATCGCCCACCGCCGAACAGGGGGAGCCGGACACCCCGCAGACCGCAGAGCAGCATCAAGAGGAACGCACCGACACCCCCAGCTATAACCTGGGCTTTGGGCACCTGGGTAACGGCGTGACGGTTTGGAACCGTCTGGAACTGCGGGACGGCGACTATAAGACAATCGCCCATATCGCACCTGACCGAACCGTGACCTATTATGAGGACGGTCTGCCGGAGGATGTGCAGGCACGGATTGAAGAATTTGCCGCCACCTCCACCATGACTATCTCCGCCACCCAGGATGCCCCCGTGTTCTCCACCCCGCCACGGGAACGGGAGCCTGTCAGCGGCAGATTTTGGGATGACTACAACTCCACCAAAAACCGGCACCCGGACAGTTTGCTGCTGTATCAGGTCGGGGACTTCTTTGAACTCTACGGCGGGAGCGAGGGAGAGGACGCGCAGATCGCGGCGTCCGAACTCGGCCTTGCGCTGACCACCCGCACCATCCCCGATATAGGCCGTGTTTCCATGTGCGGTTTCCCCGCCCATGCGCTGGAGGACAACGTGGTGCGGCTGACCGCTGCGGGGCATGACGTGATCGTGGCGTCGCTGGAGGATAACCGGCACAAGATCACCGCTGTTCCCGCCGCGCCCACGGAGAGAGCAAAGCGTCTTATCAATGAGTTTTGCGAAAAGGAGTATAACAGCCCCGCCGATTTTTCCAACCTGCGCGATATTGCCCTGGCCCACAGCGCCACCGGCGACGGTGAACACTTTGTTGATGTGAGCGCCGATCTTACGGCGTTTCGCCTGACTTATCAGGTGGACGGCGAATCGGTGGCCTCCATCCAGTGCCACGACCTGGACGATCTGACCGGGCTTCTCGCCAACCTGGACTTTGATGAGATGATCGCCTTTGCGGAAGAACAGTACGGAAAGCAGCGGGAACAGGCCACCCAACAGGGGCCGGGAGCGGACGATTTCTCCGACATTGACCCCGCCGCCATCCGCGCCGCCCTTGTGGAGAACGGCATTGTGGACGGCCATGTTGTTGACCCGGACAAGCTGGAAGCCAGCCCCTTTATTCAGCAGGTCATGACCGATGTAGAGCTTTTATCCCATGCGGACATCTCCCAGCCGGAGGAAGAACCGCAGAAACAAGACGCCCCCAACAATGAGGGGCTTACGGAGCTTCAAAAAAAGGCCGCTGAAATCGCCAGGAAATATGAAAGCCTGCCCATGCAGGACAAAATCGGGATCATTGCACAGGCTTTTGGCTGCACATCAGGAAAAATTGAAATGTCTCCCTGTTACGGCAAATGGCGTGGGACGAGTGATGTATCTATTCGCTTTGATAATGGTACATCTTTGTTCATCGGCAACCGCAGAACGCCGAAGGCCAAGACCGCAAAGGTGCAGAATGAGCTTATCAACGCTGCTCTGATTTGGTATAACCCGGAGATCGTAGCCGCAACAAAGGAAACTGCGCTTCACGATCTTAAAAAACGGGAGGCCATAGATAACGAAATTGCCGCACAGAAGGGCTTGAAACCCTACACGCTGCTGAACGTGGAGTTTATCAATGGCACAGGTGATAAGGCCGACTATATAGGTTGGTACTATGTGACGCTGGCGGTTGACGGTAAAATCTTTGCCCACATAGAAACAGGCTTGAACCATGAAATAGCAAACGGCAAAGTGGGTGAAGTCCCCACAAAAAAGAATTACTTTGTTGCGGGCGCGTTGAAAGAAGCTGATGTTGATTTTGTTTTTAATAATGTTGGCCATTCCTCAACCTCCACCCTGCATTCATTCCACATCAGCGATGATGTTCGGGAACGTGCGGAAAAGGCCCTTGCGGAGCGAATTGCTGCCGACACGTCCCCGGCCCCCGAACGCTTTTCCGTCATTGAAACAGACAATGGCTACGCCGTGTGGGACGACACCCGGAATGAGATATATGTAGACGGAGAGAGCGTTCAGGAGGAATTTACCAGCGAATGGCAGGCCGAGGACTATCTGAAGCAGGTCAAAAAGGCCGTGGCGGACAAGGAGGCCGCTGAACGGCTGGCAGTAGAGCGGGCGAAACAGGAACCGGCTGAAAGAGAGCAGGTTGAACTTATCGCCCAATATCACGCCTATGGTGAAACAATCCTGATCCAGCAGTACCCCAACAGCCAGTATTATATCCATTACTGCTACGACGACCAGGATGGGGCTGTGTACGCGACAGCGGGCGGTTTTGACACCTTTGAAGAAGCGGAAAAAACGCTGTATTCCCATCGCCCGAAAGCGGAAAAAGTTCTGGAACCCGCTGAAAAAGCAGCAGATACGGAAAAGGGCGCGGAAAGTTTAGCAGATGGGCGCGGCCCTGACAGTGATGGGCCAGCCCTGCCCCCGCCTGCGCCCCGGCGCAGGGCCAAGGTATCCCCCTTTGTCCTCCATCCAGAAGTCCCCAGCGCAGACCGGCATGAGTACCGCATCACCGATGACGCCATCGGCGCGGGGACACCGGGAGAGCGGTTTAGCAACAACGTCCGGGCCATCCGTCTGCTGAAAAAGCTGGAAAGCGAGAACCGCTTTGCCACCCCGGAGGAACAGGCGGTATTGGCGCAGTATGTGGGCTGGGGCGGTCTGGCCGACTGCTTTGACGAGCGCCACAGCAAATACGCCGAGCTGAAAGCCCTGCTGGACGAGGACGAATATGCCGCCGCCAGGGAATCCACCCTCACCGCCTTTTACACCCCGCCCGTGGTCATCCGCTCCATCTATCAGGCATTGGAGAACATGGGATTTAAGACCGGCAATCTGCTGGAGCCGTCCTGCGGCATCGGCAACTTTATCGGTATGCGCCCGGAAAACCTGTCCGACTCCAAAATCTACGGTATCGAGCTGGACGGCATCAGCGGGCGCATCGCCCAGCAGCTCTATCAAAAATCCTCTATCGCTGTCCAGGGTTTTGAGAAAACAGACCTCCCGGACAGCTTTTTTGATGCCGCCATCGGCAACGTGCCCTTTGGCAGTTTCAAGGTGTCGGATAAGCGGTATGACAAGCACAATTTCCTCATTCACGATTATTTCTTTGCCCGGACGCTGGATAAGGTCAGACCGGGCGGCATCATCGCCTTTGTTACCAGCAAGGGTACGATGGACAAGGAATCGCCCACCGTGCGGAAGTATATCGCGCAGCGGGCCGATCTGCTGGGGGCCATCCGCCTGCCCAACAATACGTTCAAAGACGCTGCTGGCACGGAAGTAACCAGCGACATCCTGTTTTTGCAGAAGCGGGACGCCCTTTCCAGCGAGGAACCGGCCTGGGTACACCTGAACACCGATGAAAACGGGCTGAAAATGAATCAGTATTTCATCGACCACCCGGAAATGGTGATGGGCGAAATGCGGGAGGTCAGCGGCCCCTACGGGCCGGAAACCGCCTGCCTGCCCCGTGAGGGGCAAGACCTGGGGGAGCAGCTCACCGCCGCCGTCCAGAATATCCAAGGCTCCATTACCGAGTATGTGCTGGACGACCCGGAGGCGGAGGGCGAGGACAAATCCATCCCCGCCGACCCGAATGTACGGAATTTCAGCTATACCGTAGTGGACGGCGAAATCTACTACCGGGAGAACAGCCGGATGAACCCGGTGGAGGTGTCGGTGACGGCGGCGAACCGCATCAAGGGGCTGATCGGCATCCGGGACTGTGTGCGGACGCTCATTGAGTATCAGACCGAGGACTGGCCCGTTGAGGACATTCAGGCGGAGCAGAAAAAATTAAACGCCCTCTATGACGCTTTTGCGGCGAAATACGGGCGTATCAACTCCCGCGCCAACAGCGCCGCGTTTAGCATGGACAGCGCCTATTTTCTGCTGTCCTCCCTGGAAGTGCTGGACGATGAGCGGAACTTTGTCCGCAAAGCGGATATGTT
>CAJUAC010000124.1 GCA_910583885.1 uncultured Oscillospiraceae bacterium
GCCTTCTTCCCCGGCACCTTCGACCCCTTCACCCTCTCCCACAAGGGCATCGTCCGGGCCATCCGGGATCTGGGCTATGAGGTCATGCTGGCCATCGACGAGTTCTCCTGGTCGAAGAAGACCCAGCCCCACCGCATCCGCCGCCGCATCGCCGCCATCTCCACGGCGGACGAGTTCCATGTCCATATCTTCCCGGAGGACTTCCCGGTCAACATCGCCAACCCGGACAACCTCGCCGCCCTGCGCCGGGCCTTCCCGGACCGGAAGGTGGCCATTGTAGTGGGCAGCGACGTGGTGGCAAACGCCTCCTCCTACCGCAAGCCCCCTGCGGAGGACTCTATCCACACCTTCGACCATATCATTTTCCGCCGGGGCCAGGGCGCCTGCCAGTGGGACCGGGGCCTCATCACCGGCCGGGCGGCGGAGCTGGAGCTGCCCCCCCACCTGGAGGAGATCAGCTCCACCCGCATCCGGGAGGCCATCGACCAGGGCCGGGATGTGTCCAACCTGGTCGACCCTGTGGCCCAGGAGTTTATCTACCTCCACGGCCTCTACCTCCGCGAACCCCAGGACAAACCCCTGCTGCGGGTAGAAGAGCTGACGTTCCAGCGGTGCCTGGAGCTGTCGGAGGAGACGGAGGCGCTGCTCGCCCGCACAGTCCTGGCCGCCCACCCGGACTGCCGGGGGCTATGCGCCAAGCTGCGGCAGCTGGGGGACCACCTGTTTCTGCTGCGCCAAGGGGACACAGGGGCGGCGCTGGGCTTCGCCAGCTTCCGCTGCCTGGACTCCCACCAGCTGTTCTCCCGCCTGGGCAGCGCCGAGCTGAGTGGCTTTGTGCGCCAGCAGACCGGTGGCCGGGCCCTGGTCATCAGCGGCATCTATGTACCCCGGGGCCCGGAGCAGCTGGATCTGTGCCAGCTGCTGCTGACGGAGGTAATCACCCTGGCCCTGCGCCAGGAGTACGCCTACGCCCTCTTCTGCCCCGCCGAGGCCTCCGCTGCCTATGTCCGGGAGATCCTCACCCTCCAGGGCTTTGTCACTGCCCCCCTGAGCAGCGGCGGCCAGGAGCTGCTGGCAGTGGACATGCGCCGCCCCATCATCCTCACCCGCAACGTGAACACAAGCATCAAGGCCCCCCTGTCCTCCAACCCCCGGGTGCTGGCTGTCGTGGCCCATGCCCACCGGCGGCTCCAGCGGGCCCTGACCGGACTGTATCCGGGATGCCTGGTGCTGTCCATGTCTGCCGGGGTGATCTACCAGCGGCTGTTACAGCGGATTGCCGCCTGCAACGGCGTCCCCACCCACCCGTCCAATCCCCCGGCGCTGGGCGAGTGCATCTGCGTGCCCTTCGGCAAGATCCTGCGGGGGGTGGCGGTGCCCAACACCGTCACCAAAACCCTCCATACCGAAAAGGTCTACGAGCCGGACCTCGGCCATTACTCCATCGAATCCTACCCCTTCTACGCCACCCTGGCCGACCAGGCCCGCACTATCCGCGCCTTTGACCGTCCCGTGATCCTGGTGGACGACATGCTCCACGACGGCAAGCGCATCCGCCGCATTGCCCCCCTGCTGGAGCAGAGCGGCGCACAGGTGCGGCAGGTGCTGGTGGGCTATCTCACCGGTGTTGGCCGGGACACCATGGAGCAGCTGGGCTACCCGGTGGACGGCGTCTACTACCTGCCCAACCTCCGGATGCGCTTTGTGGAGTCCACCCTGTATCCCTTCATCGGCGGCGACACGGTCCGCCGCGCCGAGCCCATGGCAGGGGGGCTCCAGCCGGCAGTGAACCGGATCTTCCCCTATGCCGCGCCGGATTTCAGCGAGGACTGCGCCGACGGCTCCACCTACCGCCTCTCCCTGGTGTGCCTGAAGAACGCCCGGGATATCCTCCTCACCCTGGAGACCGAATACCGCGCCCTGTACGCCCGGAACCTGACCCTCAGCCGCCTGGGCGAGGCCATCATCCTGCCCCTCTGCCCGGACAAGGGCAGCTGCATGTCCTATGACCTGAGCCGCGCCGCGTCCACCTACCTGGACAACGACCTCGAAATGCTGAAGCGGCTCCAGGCCAGTGTAAAAATTGTCATTGGAGGGTGAACATGCAATACTCTTTGTATAAAAATCATATAATATGCGGAACAGGGCCCCTGCCCGGCGAGCCTGCGGCGGAATTGCCGGATGCCGGGGAGATCCTGTACCTGTTCCACCGCCCGCCCCTCACCGGCCGGGATACCTTCGCCGTGTCGGACCTGGGCCTGCTTACCGCCCAGGAGGGGACGGAGACCATCTGTACTGGCGGGGAGGCCGGGGAAGTCCCACCGGCGCTGGCCCTGGCCGTCTCCGCAGGGCGGGTACGGGCGGTAAACGCCTCCCATCCCCGCTGGGAAGAGCTGCTGGGCTGGCCGCCGCAGAAGGGGAAGGCCCGGGTCCACCTGCTGGCCCTGGGGGACGTGGGCAGCACCCTGGCGATGGGCCTCAAGCTCCTGGGCGGGGACGTGATCTCCACCTTGGGCATCTGCGACATGCGGGAGAACGTGCCGGAACGGTGGGAATTTGAGCTCAATCAGATTGCCGTCCCCTCCCCCCAGGTGCAGATCGTGGGCATGGAGGAGCTGTTCCACTGCGATGTATTCCTCTTCTGCGCGTCCCGGTTCGTACCGGACACAGCGGTGAAGAGCGGCGACGTGCGCATGGCCCAGTATGAGCTCAACCGGGAGCTGGCGGCCAGCTATGCCCGCATGGCGCGGGAGCAGCACTTTGGCGGCCTGTTCTGCGTGGTCAGCGACCCGGTGGACCCCCTATGCCGGACGATACTGCTGGAGAGCAATAAAAATGAGGCCGGGGAGCTGGACTGCCAGGGCCTCTTCCCCCATCAGGTCCGGGGCTTCGGCCTGGGGGTCATGAACGCCAGGGCCGCCTATTATGCGCAGCGGGACCCCCGGTTTGCGGACTTCCTGGCCGACGGCCGGACCTTCGGCCCCCATGGGGAAGGGCTGGTGGTGGCAAACTCCATCTCCCGCTACGATGACGCGGTTTCCCGGGAATTGACAGAGAAGACCAAACGGGCCAATCTGGAAATGCGCGCGCTGGGCTACAAGCCCTACGCGGCCCCGGCCCTGTCCTCCGGTGCGCTGAGCCTGCTGGCGTGCCTGCGGGGGGATTGGCACTGCTCGTCGGTATACCTGGACGGCATCTTCCTGGGTGTGCGCAACCGGGTTGCCCCCAACGGCATGGAGGTAGAGCGCCTCCCCCTGCCGGAGGCCCTGCTCACGCGCATCCGGGAGACCATGGAACAGCTGCGGGCTATCCCATGAGGGCCCGCCCTGCGATATGATCCCACTACAGGAGGCCGCCCGGCCAGCAAACCGGGCGGCCTCCTGTACGCACCATAAGGAATTCTTAATAATTTCTTATACTGCCTTCCCTTGTGCCAGGGCGGGGGATCCTGTATAGTAAGTGTACTATTCAAGCTAGTACAGTTGATAGGGAGGCGCTGCCATGAATACCATTTATTTGCTGCTGCTCGGCATCATCGGGATGTTCAGCCTGATCTATGCCAGCGCACTGCTGCTGCGAAGATAGGAGGGGAGCTGTTTGCTGACACTGAACTACCGGGATTCCCGGCCCATCTATGGCCAGATCAAGGACGGGCTGCGCCGGCTGATCGTCACGGGGGCGGTTGAGCCCGACGAGAAGCTGCCATCTATCCGCTCCATGGCTGTTGACCTGGCCATCAATCCCAACACCATCCAGCGGGCCTATGCGGAGCTGGAGGCGGAGGGCTTCATCTATTCCGTCCCCGGCAAGGGCAGCTTTGCCTCCCAGACCCGCAGGGAGGACGGAACCCGGCGGGAGGAGCTGCTGGCCCAGCTCCGGGAGCTGATTGCAGAGCTGCGGTACCTGCGGGTGCCGGACAGTGAAATCATTGCGCTGATAAGCGAGGAGGTGGGACAATGATCGAAGTAAAGGGCCTGGTCAAGACCTTCGACGGCTTTCATGCCCTGGACGGCACGGACATTACAGTGCCCGACGGCGGGGTATACGGCCTGGTGGGCCCCAACGGCGCGGGCAAATCCACCGTCATCCGCCACCTCACCGGCATCTACCGCCCTGACGGCGGCCAGGTCCTGGTGGAGGGGGAGAGCGTGTATGAAAACCCTGGGAAAAAGGCCCTGCTGGCCGCTATCCCTGACGATTGGTACTATTTCCCCTCCGCTACCATACGGGACATGATGCACTTCTACCAGGGCTTCTACCCCGCCTTTGACACCGCCCGCTATGAGAAGTTCAAGGATGTCTTCGCCCTGCCGGAAAAATCCCCCATCCGCCGCATGAGCAAGGGGATGCAGAAGCAGGCCGCCTTCTGGCTGGCCATGTGCTGCCGGCCCAAGTACCTGATCCTTGACGAGCCCGTGGACGGCCTGGACCCTGTTATGCGCCGCCAGGTGTGGAGCCTGATGATGAGTGACGTCAGCGAGCACGGCACCACCGTGCTGGTCAGCTCCCACAACCTGCGGGAGCTGGAGGATGTGTGCGACCATGTAGGCATCATGAACAAGGGGAAGGTCCTGCTGGAGCGGAGCCTGTCCGATCTCCAGGAGAACATTGTCAAGCTCCAGGCCGTCTGGCGCACCGGCGAGGTGCCGGTCCTGCCCACCCAGATGCAGGTGCTCCACACCTCCCATGTGGGCCGGGTGTACACCTACATCGTGCGGGGTACGGCCAAGGACATCACGGGCCGTCTGGAGCAGTTCCAGCCGATGATGCTGGAGGCCCTGCCCCTGAGTTTGGAGGAGATCTTTATCTATGAGCTGGGAGGTGAGCAGTATGCAGTCAAAGAGATCATTCTTTAACCGG
>CAJUAC010000125.1 GCA_910583885.1 uncultured Oscillospiraceae bacterium
TAGAGGCCGTGGGCGTCCTTGCAGAAGTGGGAGGGCACCCAGTCGAGGATGATGCCGACCCCCTCCCGGTGCATCCGGTCGACAAAATACATAAAGTCCGCCGGGGTGCCGTAGCGGGAGGTGGGGGCGAAGTAGCCGGTACACTGGTAGCCCCAGCTGGGGTCGTAGGGGTACTCGGTGATGGGCAGCAGCTCGATAAAGTTGAAGCCCAGATCCTTGACATAGGGGGCCAGCTGGTCGGCCAGGTCCCGGTAGTCGATGAAGTCCCCGTTTTCCCGGCGCCTCCAGGAGCCCAGATGGACCTCGTAGATGTTCAGCGGCGCGTTATAGACAGGCTGCTCCCGGCGCTGGCGCAGCCAGTCCCCGTCGCCCCACTGGTAGCCGTCGATGGTGTAGAGCTTGCTGGCATTGCCTGGGCGGGTTTCGGCGTGGAAGGCGTAGGGGTCGGCCTTGTGGCGCAGCTCGCCGTCCGCGCCGGTCACGGCGAACTTATAGGCGTCATAGGTCTTGCAGCCGGGGATAAAGCATTCCCAGATGCCGCTGTCAATTTTGTGCATAGGGTGGGCGCTGGTGTCCCAGGAATTGAAATCACCCACCACGGAGACCGCCTGTGCCCGCGGTGCCCAGACGCGGAACATGTAGCCGTCTGCTCCGTCATGGGTGGCTGCATGAGCGCCCATGTACTCGTAAGCGCTGATTGCTGTCCCCTCATGGAAGAGGTAGGTATTCAATTCATCTGCTTCTCTGTAGGGCATAGTATCCTCCAATGTGTCAGCCGCTGGAAAAAAAGACCATAGGCTGTGTTGTATCTATTATACCCCACCAGTCCGCCCAGCGTCAAGGCGGCGTGAAATAGTTTTTTCATGGTAAAAGCCACAAAAAATTTAGGCGAATCATGTGCTTTTTACTAAAAACAACCGAGCAGCTGGCGAGGTTGTCTGGCTATTTTCTCTATAATCCACCGGGCCGGCCGTTCCCAAGTCCTGGAAGGGAGGCACCTGATTTTTGAGAAAAGTGTTTACTTTCACAGGGTGAAGTGTTAAAATGTGGGTATTACAACCGATGGAGGGTACGCTGATGGCGAGGATCACCAAGAAAGAGAAAAGCGACGGCCTGTACCAGGCTATCCTGACGCTGCGGACAGAGGAGGAGGTCTATCATTTTTTCCAGGACCTGTGTACGGTTACGGAGCTGCGGGCCATGGAGCAGCGCTTTGATGTGGCTGTCCTGCTCAAGCAGGGGATGATCTACAACGAGATCCTGGAGCGGACGGGGGCCTCCAGCGCCACCATCAGCCGGGTTAACCGGTCGATGGCCTTTGGGCACGGGGGCTACCAGGTGTTTTTTGAGCGTCAGGAGGCGCAGGGGCCGGTGGGGGAGGCGGCCGGGGAATGAGCGCCTATGAGGCGCTGGCGGGCGTCTATGACGTACTGACCAGCGACGTCGGGTACGCGCGGCGGGCGGACTACCTGGAAAAGCTGTTCTGCAAGAGCCGCATCCCTGTCCATACGGTGCTGGACCTGGCCTGCGGCACGGGGGCGATGACAGCGGAGCTGGCAGGACGGGGATATGAGATGATTTCAGTGGACGCCAGCCCGGACATGCTGGCAGCGGCCCGGGAGAAGGTCCTGTCCGGCGAGCCGCCGGTATTCCTCAACCAGTCCATGCCGGAGCTGGACCTGTACGGCACCGTGGATGCGGCAATCTGCTGCCTGGACAGCCTCAACTACCTGACCAGCCCCCGGGACGTGCAGAAGACGCTGGAGCGGCTGCACCTGTTCATCTCCCCCGGGGGCCTGCTGGTGTTCGATGTCAATACCCCGGAAAAGCTGGCTGCGCTGGACGGCCAGGTGTTCCTGGATGAGACGGAGGATGTCTACTGCGTGTGGCGCGCATCATTTGAGAAGCGGAGCCGGATCTGCTCCTATTGGATGGATATTTTCACGCGCCGTCCGGACGGGGCCTGGCAGCGGGCCGGGGAGGAGCACCGGCAGAAGGCGTATGAGGTGGACGAGCTGCGCACCTGGCTGCTGGAGGCCGGGTTCAACCGGATCCGCACCTATGGGGACTGCCGGATGTCCGCCCCCCGGGAGGGGGAACAGCGGGTGTACTTCTCCGCAATCCGTGGGAAATAGCGCGCCCATCCGATTTCTGACCGTATAATCAACATATAAGAAAACGGATGGTAGATCCCTTGGAGGGGGTAGGAACCGCCCAAATTTGACCAACTTTGGGACAGACTCTTGAAAATGTCCGAAGGCTATGGTAAAATCAGGTTGTATTGTTCCTTCGTCAAAATGCCGGGATAGCCGTTACAGCGATGCAACCGCTGCGGTCCGGCCCACAGTACCAGCGATTCCCGCAAATGCAGCGGCAGGCGCGCGGCAGATACCCCTGCGCCTCCAGCGGCCAGTGGAGGGGGGAGAACTATGCCGGAGTTTGCGGCCCATCTCAACAAAAGTGATTCACTGAGCGGGTTCCGTCCGCTTCTCCCGCTGTGCCCGCTGTTTGTCCTGCTGGTAGCCGCCATCCTCCTATGGGGATGGGAACCGGCCCAGGCCCCTGAAGAGCCGGTGCCGGAGGGGGAAACGCCGGTGGCCCTTGCTCCGCTGGTGACAGCGGAGCAGCTGGCCCAGATGTCCTATACCGACAGTACGCTGGGGGAGATGAGCTGGCTGTTGACAGGGGAGTCCCTGGCGGAGCTCAACCGGGTGCTGCGGGAGTATGGGATCGTGACAGAGGAGGAGATCAGCCAATTCCTGGCCCAGGCGGCGGTAGAGACCGCAGGGGGCAAGTGGCTGGTGGAGCTGGGGGATGAGGCCTACTTCAGCAAATATGGCTATACCACAGGCACCCGGGGGGCTGGGTTCTTCCACCTCACCTTCGAGTACGGCCAGATGGCCTTTGCCACCTGGATGATGAAGCGGTATGTCCCCGGTATGGAAAATATCGCCTACATAAACCCCACCAACCATGAGCGGGAGGAGATCCGCGCCGGTTATTATGCCGCGCTGCGGCTGGCGGCCAACCTCGGCTTGGACATCTCCGCCTATTCCCGGATCGTATATGACGCGCAGAGCCCGGTGCCGACGGGTGCCGACTATCTGGCCCAGGCCTTCGCCTGGGAGAGCGCCGGATACTACTGGCAAATCACAGGAATCGGAGAGGCGATCTCTGAGGAGCCCGGCACAGCGAATACGGACATTGTGTCTAAGCTGGTGGGCGGCGGCAATTGGCAATCCCGTCGGGAGGCATACGAGGCCTTTTACCCGGTGTTGCATGAAAGATGACGAAAAGGAGAGTGTTTACTATGGGCTTGTTTGGGAGACAGACGAGAACAGACACGGAGGTGGAGACAATGGCAGCTGAGCCCCATGAGGAGTACGATGAAATTCCCAGCCTCCCTACCCCGTTGAGCAGTACGGTGATCGCCACAGGCGTAACGGTAACTGGCACAATGAAGGGGGAGGGCGTCATCCAGGTGGAGGGCACCGTGGAGGGCGAAATCGATTTGAAGGGTGCGGTGATCGTCACATCGACCGGCCGGATCAAGGGGCCTGTCACGGCAGATGTGGTCCGGGTAGCTGGCTGCATAGAGGGGACTGTCATTGCCCGCGACCATATGTGTCTGGAGAAATCGGGCAGCCTGGAAGGGGATGTGACCACCCTGTCGCTGGTGGTGGAGGACGGCGGGCGTCTCAACGGCCGCAGCAGTATGCTCCAGTCTGACCGGCCCCAGCCTGTCTCAACCAACAACCTGCAATTTGGTGCAAATTACACAGCTGGGGGGACAGATTCCTCCAGCAGCGAAGATTAATATGTAGGACCGGATTGTGCGGACGTGCCGGACAGCAAACACTGCTGTCCGGCACGTCCATTTTTCGGCCACTGCCCCAGTCTCATCCCGCGGTCAGAAATTCCAAGGCGTTTTGGTAGGTCTGGCTGTAGAACGCCTGGCTTTTGGGGGACATCTTCCGGAAACTCCGCTCCAATTTGCCCCTGACGAACTGCAGGCCCTCCTCCATGCCCATCTGCCGTGTCCCATATGCCAGATAGAGCAGGCTGGGAATGCTGCTGAAATGGGAGGCCGCGTCTGCGTCGGCAACGCAGATCTCCTCCATGCTGCTTTTCTCCAGGCACACACTCCCCCGGTGGTTACGGATACACGTTTGCACCAGGCGGAGCTTGTCCTCATCATAATCAAACCTGGATAAAATGTCCCGTGCCATCTCCGCGCCATGGATGTGATGCATTTCATAGAGGGAGGCGTCTGTGACTGACGCAATGTCGTGGAGCCAGGCGGCAATCTGGACGACCTCTGTGTCAGCGCCGTAGTGCCCAGCCAGAATCCCGCCGTTTTTCACCACAGAAGCTACGTGGCCATAGATGCCCTCACCAAATGTATTGGAGGGCATGTGGCACCTCGCGTACAGCTCACCCTCCAAATAGTCCAATATGTCTGTTCTCATCTCAGCACTCCTTCTAAACGCAGCCCGGAGCGGCCATCCAGCCGCTCCGGGTAAATTTCTCCAAAAGGTCAGCCGATGCCCAGCTCCACCCACAGGTTGGTGTAGAGCGAGAGCGTCTCAGCGGGCAGGCTCTCATAGGATTCACAGTTGGCCAGTGTCTCACTGGGGGCGGCCATGACCTCATAAAGGGCAGGATCCATCGGCTCGCCGTTTTTCTCCTCATAGTAGGCGGGATACTGCTCCAGAGCCTCCGCGTTGGGGGAGGCATACCAGATATAGTCCATGTTTGCCAGGCAGGATTCCGTGCGGCAGATAAAGTTGATCCACTCCTCCGCCTCC
>CAJUAC010000126.1 GCA_910583885.1 uncultured Oscillospiraceae bacterium
AACATCTTATTCAAAAAACTGTCGTCCTCGACAATTAAAATCTGCTTCATATCCTCACTTCCTTTGCTTTTTGCAGATAGTATAACAGGCAAATGTCCGCGAAATGTTACAAGGACAAATATATTTATCATTTTACAGCTTTTTTATGTGTACTGCAATTTTATAAAAGAAAGGACAGCAGTATCATCAAATTGCTGTCCTTGCGGTTTATTATAGCTGGTAGTGTATAAGCGTGGGTTCATCATATTTGGTGTGGTATCTTTAACTATGGGAAACTCCCCGCTCCCACTTGCTCACCGCCTTGTCGGAGACAAACAGGCGCTCCGCCAGCTCCTTCTGGGTCATCCCCTTCTCCCGGCGCAGCTGGGATAAAAACGTGCCGAATTTTGCGTAGTCAATCTCGTACATCTCTGGCACCTCCTTGCCCGTATGGTACACCCCAAGCTGCCCCCCTGGCAACCGACCAGCGGTAGAGTCCTGTATTTGCAAGGGGTTGGGCAAAATGAAATGCTGTCCGGAAGGGGTTCCCTTCCATTCGCTTCTCTATTTACAAGGAAACAAACGGCCGCCCTATTCCACCTCCAGATATGGCCTCGCCAGCCCGATTGTCACCCGGGTGCCCCGGCCAAGCTCGGAATCGACGGTGATGGTATGGCACAGCCGCTGGCAGATCTGACGGCACAGGTACAGCCCGATGCCAGTGGCACGCTTGTCCATGCGGCCATTGCAGCCGGTAAAGCCCCGGTCGAAGATCCGGGGGAGATCCTCCAGGGCAATGCCTACGCCGTCGTCCTCGATGTGCAGGCACTCCTCCCCAGCCCAGATTTTCACATGCCCCCCAGGGGCGTATTTTACCGCATTGGAGAGCACCTGCTCCACCACCAGCTGGAACCACTTCTCGTCTGTGAGCACCCGCAGCCCGGTCTCCTGCATATCCAGGGACACCCGGCCGCGGATGAAGAGGGGCGCGTACTTGCGCGCCGCCTGGCGCAGGATGGGATCCAGGGCCGCCTGCCGGATGACATAGTCCGTCGCATCGCCTCCCAGGCGCAGGTAGCTGAGTACCAGCTCCACATACTGCTCCACCCGGAACAGCTCCGCCTCCAGCTCCCGGCCCCGGTCTGTGCTGTCCTCCTGGAGCATCAGGCGCATGGCGGCAATGGGGGTTTTGATCTGGTGGACCCACATGGTGTAGTAGTCCACGGTCTCCCGTGCCCTTGCGTCAGCGGCGGAGGAGATGGCGCGGCGGGTCTCGTTCAATTCCGCCAAAAGGGCCTGATAGGTGCGCTCCTTCAGGCCTCCTGCCTCCGGCAGCAGGGACAGCGCCAGGGCCGCCTGGCCGGAGATCCCCTCCAGCCCACAGATGGACCGCCGCCACCGGCCAAAATCCACCAGCGCAAACACGGCCACCAGTACCAGGCACAGGACGGCGCCATAGCCTACCGCCTCGGCCGGCAGGTCATAGAGGGCCAGCACCAGCGCAAGCAGGAGAGCGCACAGGGCCAGCAGGACCGCTGTCCAGGCCCGTTCCTTCATATATTCCCAAAGTAATCTCATAGCCACCTCACTCGATCAGATAGCCCAACCCCTTTTTGGTGCGGATCAGGCCATCCAAACCGATCCCCTCCAGCTTCCGCCGCAGCCGGGCCATGTTGACTGTCAGGGTGTTTTCGTCCACAAAGCTGTCCGTCTCCCAGAGCTTGCGCATCAGGGTATCCCGGGAGACCGTACGCCCCTTTTGCTCCAGCAGGACCTGCAGCATACGGTACTCGTTCCGGGTCAGCTCCAGCGTCTGCCCCTCATAGCGCAGGGTGTTGTCCCCCGTATCCAGCACTGCGCCCCTGGCCTCCAGCAGCGGCGGCGCGGACCCGAAATCGTAGGTACGCCGCAGGAGGGCCTGGATTTTGGCGGAGAGGACCTCCAGGTCAAAGGGCTTGGCGATGAAGTCGTCCCCACCCATATTCATCGCCATGACGATATTCATATTGTCCGAGGCAGAGGAGAGGAAGACGATGGGGATGCGGCTCAGCTTCCGGATCTCCGCGCACCAGTGGTAGCCGTTGCGGTAGGGCAGGCCGATATCCAGCAGCACCAGATGGGGGGAGAAGGCGGTGAATTCCTCCATCACCTTCGTCAGATCCACCGCCCGCCGGGGCTCCCAGCCCCAGGAGGCGATGTGCTTCACCACCGCCGCGGCAATGGCCTCATCGTCCTCAACGAGAAAGATTTTATACATGGATGGAACCTCCGATGGATGCCCTGCCCTGGAAAAGCAGCTGAAGCAGCGTCCGGTTTGGGCTTTTTGTGCCCTCCTATCATACAGCGTCCCCGGGCAGATGGCAAGAGGGCGGCGCGGTATCTGGGAAATTTTAACGGCCGCCGTATAAACTGCCCCAGGCCGGGAAACACTGGAAATACACAATCCAGAGGACAGAAAGGAGCGGTGCCCCTTGGTGAAAGGAACCTCCCGCCGCGTAATCGTTGTTGACTCCCCCGATCCGAAGCTGTTTGAACAGGCCATTTTTATTGTAAAGAACGACGCGTTTTCCGGGGATGGCGTCACCTCCCAGCAGGTACTGGGCGAGGCGTGCCGCATCGCCCGCGGATATGCCGCCAGGGAGACTGCCCGCCCGCCACGCTGGCGCAGGCCGCCACGCTGGAGCTGGTTTGCCGCCGCCGCGGCAGCGGCAGCGCTGGCCGGTGCGCTGGTATGGCTCCTCTAGGCCAGACAGACGGATGCCCGCCGCCGCGCATATTTTCCCGCTGCCGGCACATACTAGGCCCGAGGAAGTGATATATATGGAGATGTCAAAACAGGAATACCAAAAATATGTCCAGGACAGGGCGCAGAGCTCACCTCTGGCAAAGGACTGCCTGCTCGCGTTTGTGATTGGCGGGGGCATCTGTGTGGTAGGCCAGCTGGTGATGGACGGGTATACCTCCCTCGGCCTGGACAAGACGGACGCAGGCACAGCAACGGCCATATCCATGGTGCTCCTGTCCGTGGTGCTGACAGGGCTGAACCTGTACAACAAGCTGGCCCGCTTCGGCGGCGCGGGCACCCTGGTGCCCATCACCGGCTTTGCCAATGCGGTTGCCTCGCCGGCCATCGACTTCAAAAGCGAGGGCATGGTCACTGGGATGGCCGCCAAGATGTTTACTGTGGCCGGGCCGGTCATTGTCTTCGGCGTAGCCGCCAGTGTGCTCTATGGCATCGTGCTGATGCTGCTGTAGCCGCCCAAACAAGCGGGAGGGCCCTTAGCGGGGCCCTCCTTTTTTATTTAGATGGCATTGACAAAAGAGGCTGTTCCGTGTATGATAATATATGAACATATGCTCATATATTCAAATCAGAAAAGGAGGCACACTTATGGCCCCACAGCCCCACCTGCCCCGCTACGGCGTCGGCCCCGTCTACGTATCTACAATCCTCCTGCTCACAGCGGCTGGGATCTGGCTCGCTGCCCCGCAGCTCCCCTCTGGGCAGGTTTCCGGGCTGGCCCGGCAGATCCTGGCCCTGCTGGGGGTGGCCCTGGCCGCCGCAGGCGGGCCGCTGCTGTACGGCGCCCTCGTCTGCTCCAAGGTGGGGGATCACATCCGGAGCAACACCCTGGTCACAACCGGCGTCTATGCCTGGGTGCGCAACCCTATCTACTCCGCCTTCCTGCTCATCTGTACGGGGGCGCTGCTGCTGGCAGGCAACCTGTGGCTGCTGGTCCTGCCGCCGGCCTTTTGGATTTTCCTGACGGTCCTGATGCGCTGCACAGAGGAGCGGTGGCTGCTGGCCCTCTATGGGGATGCCTATGCGGGCTATTGCCGGCAGGTAAACCGGTGCATCCCCAGTATCCCAAAAAAGTGATGGATTTTTTCAAATCTATTGTTGACTTTTTCTGGTGCCTGGTCTATACTGTCCATGATAGAGAAACGAATCAATCTATATTGTATTTTATAGGAGGACGACTATGTCACATCTCATGGACGCATTGGTAAAGCCCACCGAAGGTCCCGGCCTGGAACTGCGCCAGGTCCCCGTACCGGAGCCCGGCCCCGGCCAGGTGCTCATCAAGATCCACAAGACCGCCATCTGCGGCACGGACGTACATATCTATAACTGGGATCCCTGGGCACGGGAGCACATCAAGCCGCCGATGGTGATTGGCCACGAGTATGTGGGCGAAATCGCCGCGCTGGGCGCCGGCGTCAGCGGGCTCCATGTAGGCCAGCGGGTCAGCGGCGAGGGCCATATCACCTGCGGCCACTGCCGTAACTGCCACACCGGCAACATCCAGTGGTGCAAGGACACCCAGGGCGTGGGCGTGGACCGGGACGGCGCGTTCGCGGAGTACGTGTGCATCCCCGCGAGCAACGTCATCATCATTGACGAGAGCTTGGATGAGGATGTGGTATCCTTCTTCGACGCCTTCGGCAACGCCACCCACACGGCCCTGATGTGGAACATGGTGGGCGAGGACGTGCTGATCACCGGCGCAGGCCCCATCGGCATCATCGCCGTGGGCATCTGCAAGTACGCCGGGGCACGCCGGGTCGTGATTACGGACGTGAACGACTACCGCCTGGAGCTGGCCCGGAAGATGGGCGCGGATGCGGCGGTGAATGTCAAGAACGAGGACCTGCCCACCGTCATGCACAAGCAGGGCCTGGTGGAGGGCTTCGACATCGGCCTGGAGATGAGCGGCA
>CAJUAC010000127.1 GCA_910583885.1 uncultured Oscillospiraceae bacterium
ACGACGATATCACCCTGCCCCTGCTGTCCATCGGCGGCAGCGGCGTGATCTCCGTTTGGGCCAACATCATGCCCCGCCAGTGCCATGACATGGTGATGGGCTACTTGGAGGGCCGGCGGGAGGAGGCATCCGCCCTGGCTATCCGGTATCTTGAGCTGATGAACGGCCTGTTTATGGAGGTCAACCCCATCCCCGTCAAGACCGCCATGAACCAGATGGGCATGGATGTAGGGCCCTTCCGCCTGCCCCTGTGCGAGATGACAGAGGCCCACCAGGACGCCCTGCGGGGCCTTCTGGAGAAGGCGGGGCTGCTCTGATGAAAATCCTGCTGATTGGATATGGCCGCATGGGCCGTACCATTGAACAGACTGCCCTGGCTGCCGGCGACCAGCTGGCCGGGGTAATCGATATTGGGAATATTGCGGATTTGGAGACCATTGGCCGGGTGGCAGATATTGCCATTGATTTCTCCGCCCCTGCGGCCCTGCCGGCAGTGGCCGCCTATGTCCGCGCCACAGGTACGCCCCTGCTCTCCGGCGTCACTGGACTGACAGTCCAGGCTCTGGAGGTGTTCACCGAGCTGGGCCGCTATGCGCCGGTGCTCCACAGCGCCAATTACTCCTTGGGCGTGGCGGTATTCCGCCGGGCGCTGGAGGAGGTGGCCGGTGTGCTCAGGCAGGACTTTGACATTGAAATTGTGGAGACCCACCACAACCAGAAGGCCGACGCCCCCAGCGGCACCGCCAAGCTGCTGTTGGACGCCATTGACCCCAACCACGAGCTGGTCCCGGTCTACGGCCGCCAGGGCATCACCGGCAAACGGGACAAGCGGGAAATTGGCATCCACGCCCTGCGGGGCGGCACCGAGGCAGGGACCCACACAGTCAGCTTTTTCGGCCAGGACGAGGTGCTGGAGATCACCCACCGCGCCGCTTCCCGGCAGATCTTCGTCAATGGGGCCCTGCACGCGGCCAGGCGGCTGTACCACATGCCTAAGGGGCGCTATATGCTCCAGGATATTTTGTTTGGAGGGCACAACGGATGATGAATGCGCAGGAGATCATCGCCTATATTGGCGCGGCGGAGAAGAAAACCCCGGTGAAGGTATATATTAAGGAGAGCGCCCCTATCAACTATGGTACTGCCACCGTCTTTGGCGAGGGGAGCAGCAAGGTGGTCTTTGGGGACTGGCGGGACCTGGGGCCCATCCTGGAGTCGAACGCCGGGAAGATCCAGGATCTGGTGGTGGAGAGCGACCGGCGCAACAGCGCCATCCCCCTGCTGGACTGCAAGAAGATCAACGCCCGCATTGAGCCCGGCGCCATCATCCGGGAGCAGGTCGAGATTGGCGACAACGCGGTGATTATGATGGGCGCTGTCATCAACATCGGCGCAGTGATTGGCCCAGGCACCATGATCGACATGGGGGCTATCCTGGGAGGCCGGGCTACGGTAGGTAAAAACTGCCACATTGGAGCGGGAGCTGTCCTGGCGGGTGTGATCGAGCCGGCCAGCGCCACGCCGGTCATCGTAGAGGATGGCGTCCTGGTAGGGGCTAACGCGGTGGTCATTGAAGGCGTCCACGTAGGAAAGGGCGCTGTAGTCGCCGCTGGTGCGGTGGTCATCGAGGATGTCCCGGAAAACGCTGTGGTAGCAGGCTGCCCTGCCCGGGTCATCAAGATGAAGGATGAGGGCACCACGCAAAAAACCGCCCTGGAGGCGGCTTTGCGTAAGCTGTAAACGGACAGGGAGTGAGCCGGAAGGGAGTCCCCTTCCGGCTCTGCACTAAATATCGCAGGTTACAGCTGGGCCATCACCTGGCCGATGGGTTCGCAGATGGTCAGATCCGCCCCAGCCCCCTCCAGAGAGGTCTTGTTGATGACAACCAGCTTGTTCCCACGGTAGTAGCGTACCAGGCCAGCCGCCGGGTACACCGTCAGGGAGGTGCCGCCGATAATCAGCACATCCGCCTGCCGGATGGCGGAGACGGAGCGGGCCAGCACATTCTCATCCAGCCCCTCCTCATAAAGCACTACATCTGGCTTGATGACCCCACCGCAGCGGCAGCGGGGGATGCCAGTGCTGTTCTGGACGGCTTCTACCCCATAAAATGCGCCGCACCGCTGGCAGTGGTTGCGCAGGACGCTGCCGTGGAGCTCCAGCACATTCCGGCTTCCAGCCAGTTGATGGAGGCCATCAATGTTCTGGGTGATGACCGCCTGCAGCTTCCCGGCGGCCTCCAGCTCCGCCAGCTTTTGATGCGCGGCATTGGGCTTAGCATCCAGGTAGAGCATTTTATCCCGGTAGAAGCGGTAGAACTCCTCTGTCTCCCGCTCGTAAAAGCTGTGGCTGAGGATGGTTTCCGGCGGATAGTCGTACTGCTGGTGGTAGAGCCCGTCGGTACTCCGGAAATCCGGGATGCCGCTCTCCGTACTGACGCCGGCCCCGCCGAAAAATACGATATTGCCGCTGTTATCAACCCACTCCTTCAACTTTTTAACTGCGTCGGTCATAATCACATCCTCCTGTTTCTGCCTGTCACAGGCGTATCACGGCCGGGGTGCCGCCTTCACACTTTCACTGTCATTGATTCGGGCACAGATTTCCTCGAATTCCTGTAGGGCCCTCCATAGCCACAGTGGCAGATGGCGGCAACGCAGAGTTATCCGCTGAGCACCAGGGCTGTCCCGGCCCGAACAGGGATCTCCAGGATATCCCAATCAAAAGGAGTTTATTGCGATGAATATTCAGATTTTTGGATCCTCCAAGTGCTTTGATACCAAGAAAGCAGAGCGCTGGTTTAAAGAACGCCGGATCAAGTACCAATATATCGACCTGCCCAAAAAGGGCTTTTCCGCTGGAGAGTACCGGACGGTACGGCAGAAGCTGGGGTTTGACCAGCTGGTGAATACAAAATGCAAGGCTTACCAGGATTTATACATGGCGTATATCACCCCGGATGCAGCGGAAGAGAAGCTCTTTGAGAATCCCCAGCTCTTCCTTACCCCTATCGTCCGCAATGGGAAGCTTGTCACTGTGGGGTATTGCCCAGAGGTTTGGGAGGGCTGGGAATAGGTCACTGGGTGAAATGAGTATGGTTGAAAATGTGGTCTTCACAGTAGCAATGATAGCCCACACACTTGGAGCAGTAACGGAACTGGAGATCCGGATAGTCCGTATCCGTCCGGCCGCAGACGGTACATTTGTGATTATAGCCCTTCTGGCGCTGCTGGTCCTTCACAGCCTTGCGGAATTGGACCGCCTCCGGCCGGGTACGTGCCCGGAACTGGTCGGCTGTCCGATGGAAATCAGGGGAGAAGTATACTGTCAGGTTCAGCATTGCCACAACCGGGAGCAACGCCAGGCCCCACCACCCCATGACAGCACAGCGGACAATCTGGATTACGTAGAGGACTACCTCCAAGACAGCAAGCCACTTCATTTTGACGGGGATGATGAAGTAGATACGAACCATGGCTTCGGGATAGGTCAAGGCATACGCCAGGAAGAGGGCAGTATTCACATACCCTGCCCCGAGGATGGGGTATGAGGCACCGTCGATCAGGTAAGCCAGGATGGCGGCTAGGGCGGTCAGCAGGACACCGCTGACGTAATAGAAGGTGAATTTTGCGCTGCCCCACAGCCGCTCCAGGGATTCCCCCAGCCAATAATAAAAGACCAGGGAAATGAGCAGCCAAATGCCGCTGTTGGTGGGAATCAGGACATAGGTGATAAGCCGCCAGAGCTCCCCGTGCAGGACGGCATTGGCATCCATGCAGAGGAAGTATAGAAGGGTCCCGGATTGGTCAAAGAGGCTGAGGATGTATACGATGGCATTGGCACCGACAATAAGCCGCATTAGCCCGGGGATTGCCAGACGTGGGTGCAGCGCGCAGAAACGGTCAATGGCGTTATTCAGCTTTCTCAAAGGAAGTTCCTCCCGTGCGTATTGATAGAATGTGTCTATTGTACTCCATTTAAACGGAAAAGTCACCATTAAAATTTGAACATTTGACATCTGGGAAAAAATATGTATAATAGAGATAAATGGATACAGGCAGGAGGATGAGAGATTTGAGTGACTCGTGTAGGCCGTTAGTGGTGAGAGGCTATAGAATGTAAGGACGGATACCTTTAACTCTGCTATTGGACACTCCCTCAGACACAAAAAGCTTGCTTTTCTTTTCGAATTATGATAGAATAGAATATCAACAACTAGGTATAGTGGAGTTGGTACTGCGCTACATCTGCAATGTTGACGAATTAAATAACAGGGTGTTGCGCAGTTAGTAGCTCGCCTGCTTTGGGAGCAGGCGGCCCGGGGTTCGGATCTCAGGATTTAAAAAGTCCGGAAGCCCTTGGAACACAGGGGACAACAGTAGTTTCCATCTCGCCGGTAATTGGTTAGAAATCGGCGTTGACCACAAGTTTGACCACAGTTAAAAATCCCATATCCGGGTGTAGCGCAGTTGGTAGCGCGCTTGCTTTGGGAGCAAGATGCCGGGAGTTCGAGTCTCCCCACTCGGACCA
>CAJUAC010000128.1 GCA_910583885.1 uncultured Oscillospiraceae bacterium
GCCATGCGGAGCTTTTGGCGCACGTTGCCGGAAAGGTATTCGTCGGCGGTGACAAAGGGGTAGCGGTCCAGGTCCACAAAGGCTTTGGGGATCAGATCCGGGTTCTCCGCGCAGTAAATGTCCCGGAAAATTACGCCGGTCAGCTCCTGTTCCAGCTCAGCCTCCGATTTCCCGGTGAGCTGTGCCATAAAGGGCATATCCACCCTGGCCCGCTCACCAATGGAGACCGCCAGCGCGTCCATTGCTGTGTCCACGCTGGTGACGCGGGTATTCTGCTTGATGGTCCGCTTGGTGAACATATCCGCTTTCCGCTTCAGCTGCCCGTCGTCATCCAGCACCTCCAGGGAGCAGAGCAGATAGTAGGAGGAATCCCGGTCAAAGGCCAGACGGTTGGCCCGGTCATTGATGAGGCCGAATTTCTTGGAGAAAGCGTCGTAGCGCCGGTCCAGCTCCCCCTGCTTCTCCCGGATGGCGCTGTCCGTGGTATATTCATCCATCTGGAGGTCAATCAGCTCCCGCACACACTCCCGCAGTCCGATCATGGCCGTGACGCGCTCCTTGGCGGAGGCGGTCAGGGCGGGCTTTACCATGATGGAGTTTTCCCTGTAGTAAATCTCACCGTCCACGATGGCATAGGTGTAATTGTTCACGCCGGGGTCCGCAGGGATGGCGGTGATCTCCATTTCCCCAATGTTTTCGTCCAGCTCCGGGGGCGCGGCCTCCCGGTACTCGCCGTGAATATATTTAACCGCGTCATGCAGCTGGTCAGCCAACTGAAGCCCTTGTATAGGCTCTACGGTAAAATCCTGTCTGCCGTATTGGGTACTCTCTGCCGACGGCTTGCCCAGGATCATCTCTGGGTGTTCAATGAAGTAGCGGTTGATACGAAATCCGTCCGCGTTTTTTCCGGTCTGTACCCACGCCGGTTCCTCAACGGCTGGCGTGTCCCTCTTTTGCAGGAAAATAATGTCGGAAACCACCTCGGTTCCGGCATTGGCCTTGAAAGCGTTATTCGGCAGGCGGATAGCCCCCAACAGATCAGCCCGCGCCGCCAGATACTTCCGCACAGTGGAATCCTTGGAATCCAGGGTGTAGCGGCTGGTTACAAAGGCTACCACTCCGCCTGGACGTACCCTGTCCAACGTTTTTGCAAAGAAGTAGTTGTGGATGTTGAAGCCCAGCTTATTGTACTCTCGGTCACTAACGGAATACTGCCCGAAGGGTACATTGCCTACAGCAAGATCAAAGAAATCCTTGGGGAAGCTGGTTTTCTCATAGCCCCGCACAGCGATGCGGGCCTGTGGATAGAGCTGCTGGGCGATGCGGCCTGTGATGCTGTCCAACTCCACGCCATAGAGCTTGGATGCAGCCATGCTCTCCGGCAGCAGGCCGAAGAAGTTTCCCACACCGCAGGCAGGCTCCAGTATATTGCCGCTGTTGAAGCCCATTTTATCAATGGCCTCATATATGGCTTTGATAACGACAGGGCTGGTATAGTGGGCATTGAGTGTAGATGCCCGCGCCGCCATATATTCCTCCGGGGTGAGCGCCGACTGTAACTCCAGAAATTCGCTGGCCCATTCCCCGTTGTTTTCGTCAAAAGCCTGGGGCAGACCGCCCCAGCCCACATACCGGGACAGAATCTCCTGCTCAGCAGGGGTGGCGGCGCGGCCCTCCAGCTCAATGGCCTGGAGGGTGTTGATGGCATCCATGTTCATTCGGAATTTGGCCCGCAGACTGCCCACGCCTAAATTATCATCGGTGATACGGAAGTTTTTCGTGGCGGGGAGGGCCTCCGGCTGGGCCTGCTCCGGTTCGTCAAAACGCAGTCTCTGCACGACGATATCGTATGGCACTCCGTTCTTATCGCCGGGATACAGGGTGGCGTTCCCTGGCGAAGCCTCCGGGCCCATGCCGGTCTCTGGGGCCTCCTGCGCGGGAACCTCCGGCGCTGCCTGTTCCGGGACTTCCGGGGTAAAGAGGCCGGCGTTACGCTCGTCGTGGCGTACTGCGTCCTCGAAAAAGTCCCTTTCCACCAGCTGATGGCTCCAGGCGTAGGGGCCAGTGTGGATGCGAACACCCAGGTCTCCTATGTATTCGATTGTGCCGCATACATCGTGGTCCCCATAGGCGAAGGCCACCTTGTCCCCCACCTGATAGGACAGATTCCCCTCCAGATTCACCGGCTCCCGCTGGGGCGGTTCATGGGTGAAGCCGTGCAGCTCTTGCAGCCAGAAGGCGCGGAGTACCGGCGCGATCTCGTCCCAGGACATAACCAGCCGCGTATTGAATTTATCCCGGATATCTACTTCCAGACCAATGGTAGAAGCAAAATAATCCGCAGCATCCCCAGTTTCCAGCGTCACCGTATGATTGCGGTTGGCGAGAGCTTCTGACAGCCGCTTGGCGAGCCCCCGATTGTTTTCGCCGGAGCGAATCCAGCCGGAGATATAGCCCTTGTCCCGGTCCGCCAGGAGATGCTTTACCAGCACCTCCTGAATATCATCATTGAGGTAGGCCAGATCAGCAGGGAGATAACAGGTAATGCGGCTGTTCCGGGTGTCCAGATGCAGCTGGCGTTCAAAGTTTATCTTGCTTTCAGCTCGAAGCAGCGGTATGGGCAGGGCGAGGTCCCGCAGCTGTACCTCGGACACGCCAATGTTCGTGATCTCAAAGGCGGTCTTATCCAAATAGACCGTATCGCCCACCTTGTAGGGCGGGGCCAACGGATCGTGGGGCGGAAGGTCCGCCGCACCGATGAACTCCTGGACAGCATCCCCGCTCCCGGTGGCAATGGCATCCCCCTCGCTGGTGACTGGCTGGACGGGAACCTCCGCCTGCTCCTGCTGGGGCTGGGAGAGGACAGGGTAGGTCTCGTCAATGATTTCCCGGTGCAGCCGGTTGCGGAATCCGGCCATATCAAAGTACAGCCGCATAAAATCCGTGTCCCGAATGGCCTCCGCCGCCCGTGTGACCGCCGCGTGTCCCTCTATCACAGCGTTTTCCCGGTCAGAATTTTTACAGGCGTTCCGGTATGCTCTATCAGTAAGCACCAAATCCATGACTATGGGCTTGTATCGCGCATAAATCTGCCGGATAGTGGGCGGCGGTTCTGGCACAGGACTCTGCTCCAGAGCGGGCATATCCTGGCTGGCGGTGATCTGCTCCACATCGGCTATGACCTGTTCCACAAAGGGGGAAGGCTGGTCCCTGCCCTGCTCCAGCTGCTCCCGAACAGCAGCGGTATCAACATCCGCGAAATGCTCCAACTCCGCCTCTGTAAAAAATCTGTCCTCTTTTACCAGCTTTGCGATCCGGCGCTGCACCTTTGGCCATGGGAGGTGCTGGTACTGATTCACGACGGGGAGCTTGACAGGGAAAGCAGGCAGACCGCCGCCGTACTCCCTGCAAAGCCATGCGGCGGTGTCCTTCTCGCGGGCGTGGTCCTTCATATAGCTGGCAACGGCCCGCTTGCTGTCCGCATCCCCGTTCCAGGCTTGCAGGGCAGCGTCAATGTCCTCCTGTGCGGCCTCCCGCGCCGGGGCAGGGGCCGGAATGGGAGGTAATGCCTCCGGTACATGGACGGGCACGGATTCCTCCGGGGCGGGAACTTCTGCCTCGCGGACGTTCCTGGCCTCATGCTCCACGGAGAGATAGGATACAGTGAGCCGGTTCCAATCCAGGCCAATGCTGGAGACCGTTACATCATGACGGGCCCGGAGCTTCTGTACACGCTCGTCCAGCTGCTGTGCGGGAAAGCCGCACATAGCGACGCGGCCCATATCGGGCAAATTGCGTTGGGTGAGCATCAGGTCCAGCTCATGGGCGGCTGCCCGCGCATCCGGCCCAAACATCTCATAGAAGTCCCCCAGCTGGTACAGTACAATATCGTTGGGATGGGCCTTTTTCACAACGGCATACTCCGTCCGGAAATCCATATTGGCAGGCATGGGCGCGTCTCCCACCAGGGCAGGGGCCTCCGGCGCACGACTGGCCGTATCCCCTGCCGGAGGTTCTTCCAGATGGTCACTCAGATACTTCTCCATCTCTGCCGTGGAGAGATAGCTGCCCTCGGTAATCATCTGCCGGATACGCTTCTCTACAGCGGGCCACTTGACAATAAATTTTTTGTCATTGGGTGTTCGCCAGAACTCCAAGCCCGTGTTAGGCCGGTAGTCCATAAATGCTTCTGTTCCGTCTAAAAGCTGAATGCTGCGGCCGCCGGTGCCGAACTCCTTCTTGATGGCCTCTATCACATCCTTGCGGGAGAAATTTTGCTGGTACAGGGCAAATATCCTCATTTTTCCGCCGTGCTGCCGCAGCGCCCGCTCCACCTCCGCCAGGGGCACAGAAAAAGCGGAGGGCGCGTATGCGCTCTCCGCTTCTTGGATGGCCTCCATCTGCTCCCGCTGGGACGGGATTTCCGGAATCATAAAGCTTAGCTGTAAATCAGCTCCGACAAAATAATTTCCTCCGCCTGGGCCTTGCAGCTGTTCATCAGGCCCAC
>CAJUAC010000129.1 GCA_910583885.1 uncultured Oscillospiraceae bacterium
AAGTACCGCTATGTCAAGAGCGAGAACGTCATCGAGATCTACGAGATCCCCTACACCACCACCACCGAGGCCATCATCGACAAGGTGGCGGAGCTCATCAAGGCGGGCAAGCTCCGGGAGGTCAACGACATGCGCGACGAGACCGACCTGTCCGGCTTAAAGCTGGCCATCGACCTCAAGCGCGGCGTGGATCCAGACAAGCTGATGGCCAAGCTCTACCGGGCCACCACCTTGCAGGACAGCATCAGCTGCAATTTCAATGTCCTGGTGGCCGGGATGCCACGGGTGATGGGCGTGCGGGAGCTGCTGGAGGAGTGGTGCGCCTGGCGCACGGAGTCTGTCCGGCGGCGGGTGGCCTTCACCCTGGGTAAGAAGCGGGACAAGCTCCATCTGCTCAAGGGCCTCAAGCGCATCCTGCTGGACATTGACAAGGCCATCCGCATCATCCGGGAGACGGAGGAGGAGTCCGAGGTCATCCCCAACCTGATGATCGGTTTCGGCATTGACCAGGTCCAGGCGGAGTATGTGGCGGAAATCCGCCTGCGCAACATCAACAAGGAGTACATCCTCAAGCGGGTCCAGGAGGAACAGGCCCTGCGGGATGAGATTGACGACCTGGAGGATCTGGCAGGCAATGCCGGGCGGATCAAGCAGGTCATGATCGGTGAGCTGGAGTCGGTAAAAACGAAGTACGCCCAGCCCCGCCGGACCACCATTATCTACGAGCATGAGATCACCGGCTACGACGAGGCCGAGGAGACGCCGGATTACCCGGTGACGGTGTTCCTGTCCCAGGAGGGGTATTTCAAGAAGATCACCCCCCAGTCCCTGCGCATGGCGGACACCCAGAAGTTTAAGGAGGAGGACAGCCTGCGCCAGAGCTGTGAGGCCACCAACCGGGCGGAGGTTATGTTCTTCACCAACAAGCAGCAGGTCTACAAGTGCCGCCTCTCAGATTTCGACGACAGCAAGGCCAGCGTCCTGGGGGACTATCTCCCCAGCAAGCTGGGCATGGATCCGGAGGAGGGCGTGGTGTCCATGATCCTGCCGGGGGACTATACGGGGGCGCTGCTGTTCTTCTTCGAGAACGGCAAGGCGGCGCGGGTGGAGCTCTCCGCCTACGCCACCACCTCCAACCGCCGCAAGCTCACCGGCGCATACAACGGCAAAAGCCCCCTGGCTGCCCTCCTGCACCTGCGGGAGGATCAGGAGCTGGTACTGGTTTCCAGTGAACCCAGGGCCCTGGTGCTCAACACTGCACTGCTCGCCCCCAAGTCTACCCGCACCACCCAGGGCGTCCAGGTGATGACGCTGAAGGCCAAGTACCACCTGGCGGAGGTATCCCTCCTGGAGGACAGCTCGATCACGAATCCCGCCCGCTACCGCTGCCGCTCTGTCCCCGCCGCCGGAGCGCTGGTCAAGGATGAGGACGGCGGCCAGATGCGCCTGCTGTAGGCGGCCTGCCGCTGTGATAGATACCACCCAGCACGCCCACCCAACGGGAGAATCCCCGCCGGGTGGGCGTGCTGCCGCTTTTATGATGTATTTCCCTCTTGACAAACAGCCGGTTTTGGCATATAGTTCAGAATATGAACTATATGCCAAGGAGGCGTACACCGATGCTCAACGAGGAGCTCCTGACCGTCTGGCTGCGGCTGACCAGCGTCATCGACAACCAGCGCCTGGTCTCCGACCTGCCCTTCAACGAGGCTATCGTCTGCAACCTGCTGGCGAAGGCCCAGCAGGCGGGCAGCTGCCTCACCGCCAGCGATCTTTGCGCCCACACGCGGATCCTGAAATCCCAGATGAACGCGATCCTGGTCTCCCTGGAACGCAAGGGCGTCATCGCCCGGCAGCGGTCCCAGCAGGACCGGCGGCAGGTGGAGCTGCGTCTTCTGCCGGCAGGCCTGGAGCGCTACCAAGCCGCCCATGGCCGGGTGCTGGCTATGGTGGACCGGCTGATTGAGGATATGGGGGAGGACGCTGTGCGCACCCTGCTCCCCCTGCTCCGCCAGGCGGCGGATATTTTTGACAACATGGAGGTATGACCCAATGGCCATCCGTATCATTACCGACTCTTCCGCTGATTTTGACCCCGCTATCGCCAGGCGGCGGCAGATTGACATTGTCCCCATGACCATCCAGTTCGGCAGCGTGTCCTTTATCGCCGGGAAGACCATCTCCAACGACGTCTTTTACCAGCTCCTGCAAGAGGGCAAGGAAAACCCCTCCACCTCCCAGCCCACCCCGGCGGCATTCCTCCAGCTTTTTGAGGAGGCCCGCAGCGCCGGGGATCAGGTGGTTGTGGTGCTGCTCTCCGGCAGCCTGAGCGGTACCCTCCAGAGCGCCGTCATTGCGAAGGGGATGTGCGATTACGAGCCCATCTACATCGTGGACAGCCGCAGTGCCACCGCCGGTATCCAGCTGCTGGTCAACTACGCCTGTAAGCTCCGGGACAGCGGCCTGCCCGCCGCCGCTATCGCCCAGGAGCTGGAGCGGCTGAAGGAGCGGGTACGCATCTTTGCTGTCATCGATACCCTGGAGTACCTGCGCCGGGGCGGCCGGCTGACGGGCCTCCAGGCGGGGCTGGGGGCGGTGACAAAGCTCAAGCCCGCCATCACCGTCCGGGACGGGGAGGTCTCGATTGTAGGCAAGGCCTTCGGCACCGCCGCCGCAGTCAAACAGCTGCTCAAGCTGCTGGAGGAGCACCCCATTGACGACAGCTTCCCCTCCTACTTCCTCTACACCGACGACAAGGGACGGGAGGAGCTGCTGCTGCCCAAGCTGCGGGAGCGGGGGGCCCTGCCTAAGCGGCTGCACTACTGCTGCGTAGGCCCCACCATTGGCACCCACATCGGGCCGGGTGCCTTGGGAATGGCATATATCGGCCTGGATACATAAAAGAATCCCCGCCCGCCGGACAGAGCAGTCCGGCGGGCGGGTTTCATCAGTTATATCACACTTTGGAAATCGCGTTTTGAAAAGAGCGATAGACGCTTCTCCGATCAATATAGCTTGTTCTAATTGTGCCGGACATCCAGGGCTTTTCTGCCACCCATCCACGGTTGCTGTCAATGAGTGCATCCAGCGAATCCATCAGCCGGTCCATAAACGGATCGAAGGAGGAATGAAGCATATTGGACAGCTTTTCGCTGATACCGGCGTTCCCGGCGCTGGTTTTCAATGCGCTGTACTGCGCCGCAAGGTGCTGCCCCAGAGCCGCATCGCTATCGTAGACGCTCCATTTGGGATTTTCCAGTTGCTGGGAAAGGGTTTTCGCATAAATACCGGCAAATGCTAAATCGTTTCCATCATAGGGGGCCTGTTCATTGACAGGCTGCTCGTGCGGCTCCGCCTGAGACGCGGCGGCGCTTTGGCGCAGCTGGGCCGCCATATATCCGTCGTCCTGTTTGAGCCACTGCTTATCGGGATCGGTAATGCTCACATAGTCCCTGTTTTTTTCAATGTAGTCCGTGTACGCATTGGCCTTTTGATCCACCAGTGCTAAAACGCTGTTACGCATATCCTCCGCCGCTCCGGACTGCCCCAGGTCCTCGAAAAAGCCGCCGATACTTTCCGCGTAGGTGTTCGCCATTTCCTCTTTTGCCTCTGTATAAATCTGCTCCAGCTTTTGCAGCTCCGCCTCCTGCTTGTCACCTGTAAATTGCGTTTGAATACGGTCCTTCAAAACTGCGTACCGGGAGGCGAGGTAGTCGGCTTTTTGCTCAAACCGCTCGACGTTGCCGAAATTGATGCCGATTTGCACAAAATCGCTCTTGACGCCCCGCCAGTCGATTTCATCACCAAGCCCATGTTCGGCAAGTTCGCCGCGGAATTTCTCCAAGTCCTCTTTTGAGATATCATCTTTCAAAATCAGCTTTAAAGGTTCAGAGGAAGCGTTTTCAGAGCCATCTCCATAAAGATAGATGTCAGCACGGAATTGCTTCATATACTGGTTGATGAGCGCGTCCTCCTCCGTGTAGGACGGCTCCTCCGACGGCGGCAGAATCTCCCTAATCAAGCTGCTGTCAGGGGCCACCTTGGTGCAAGCGGGGGTTTCAAGCATCCGCATCTGACTTGGACCGGGTGTATAAATGTCGGAGTGCGCCGTTACCTGGGAGCGAGTACCTATTTCCACACGGTCATACTTCGCTGTAGGTGTCTGTTTTGATGCAAGCGGTACAGTAGCCCGCGCTGCCGACATCCCCACGCCAGCATAGGGGTTCGTCTGTATTTGGCCGACAAACATTGCCATATCATCTCCTTTTTATTTAATATCGGGCCAACAGTGGGATAAATAGCAAAAGACATTTCATGCCACATGCTCCCCCATGCAACACAAAATGTCTCCTATGACAAAAACGTGCCCACCACATGGGCAACACAAATGCGCATAGCTACGCTATGCTTGCTTGCTTGCTTGCTTGCTTGCTTGCTTGCTTGCTTGCTTGCTTGCTT
>CAJUAC010000130.1 GCA_910583885.1 uncultured Oscillospiraceae bacterium
CCATGACCGACGGCCTGGTCCACCTCCTGCGCAAGGAGGCCATGAGCAAGGGCGTCCAGGTCATCTATAACGACGACTCCACCGTCTCCATCCGTCTCCATATCATCGTCGAGCACGGCATCAACATCACCGCCGTCTGCCGCTCTATCATGAGCGAGGTCCAATACAAGGTCAGCAAATACACCGGGATCCCCGTCAAAAGCGTGGATGTCTGTGTTGACTCTGTTGTGTGCAATTCCAAGGGGGTATGACGCGCGATGATTCAAACGATCGACGGAATCCAGTTTAAACAGATGGTGCTGCACGGCGCAGCCGCCATCGCACTCCAAAAGCAGCAGATTAACGACCTCAACGTCTTCCCCGTCCCCGACGGCGACACAGGCACCAACATGAGCCTCACCATCAGCGCGGCCGCTGCCGAGCTGAGGAAGGGGGAGCCCCAGGAGGTCGGCCAGGCCGCCTCCATTACTGCTGGCGCCCTCCTGCGGGGCGCCAGGGGCAACTCCGGCGTCATCCTCTCCCTGCTCTTCCGCGGCCTCTCCAAAACCCTCAAGGGCCGCGCAGAAGCGGACGGCCCCCTGCTGGCAGCCGCGATGCAGGAGGGTGTTGCAGCCGCCTACGGCGCGGTCATGAAGCCCGCTGAAGGTACTGTCCTCACTGTTTCGCGCCTGGCTGCCAAGCGGGCTGTCGAGGCCGCCGCAGAGAACGGCGACATTGATTTTGTCCTGGCTGAGGCGGTCCGTGTGGGCTATGAGGTACTCGCACAGACCACCGACATGAACCCCGTGCTGAAAAAGGCCGGCGTGGTAGACGCCGGCGGCCAGGGATATCTGGTGATCCTGGAGGGGATGCTGGCCGCTTTGCGGGGTGAGCCTCTTCCGGAGCTGGAGGAGGAGGCCAAGCAGCCCAAGGCCGATTTCCATGCCTTCTCCACCGAGGAGATCACCTTCGCTTTTGATACCGTGTTCATTGTGCGCAAAAATGATCCGGATGTCAATCTGACGCCTCTGCGCGGCTACCTCAACAGCATCGGCGACAGCTTGGTCATCGGCGAGGATGACGAGGCCTTCAAGGTTCATGTCCACACCAATATCCCCGGCAACGCCCTGACCGAGGCCCAGAAGTACGGCACCCTGGAGCTGGCCAAGATTGAGAATATGCGTACCCAGCATGACGACCTCGCCGCAGGCAAGAAGGTGCAGAGCGTGGACGACCTGGAGGAGGTGGAGCAGCAGCTGGAGGCCCCCACCGCCCCGGAAAAGCGATATGGCTTTCTGGCTGTCTGCGCCGGCTCCGGCCTTGCCACGGTATTCCATGATTTGGGCGTGGATGGCATCATCTCCGGCGGCCAGACCATGAACCCCTCCACCGAGAGCATCCTCAAGGAGATCGAGCGCGTCCCCGCTGAAACCGTCTTCATTCTGCCCAACAACAAGAATATCATCATGGCCGCCCAGCAGTGTGTGGGCCTGACTGATAAGCAGGTGATTGTCGTCCCCACCGAGACCATCCCCCAGGGCGTCACTGCTATGATGAGTGTGGATCTGGAGCAGGAGCCCCAGCAGCTGCTGGAAACCATGACCGGCGCACTAGGCGGTGTGACGACCGCCCAGATCACCTACGCCGCCCGTAACAGCGATTTTGACGGCTTTGCCATCAATGAGGGCGACTATCTGGCCCTGCTGGAGGGGAAGCTTTTTGGCACAGACCGGGATATCACCGCCCTGCTGGAGAAGCTGGCCCAGCAGGCCCAGGAGCGCAGCGCTGAGTTTATTACCCTCTTTTACGGTGAAAATGTCACTGTGGAACAGGCCCAGGCAGCCCATGAGCTCTTTGCCAGCCACTGCCCTGACGCGGAGCTGTCCGTCCTGCCAGGCGGCCAGCCGGTGTATTACTACATCGTCAGCATTGAGTAACATCATCAAACGTCATCACGGCTGGGAGGATACCTCCCAGCCGTTTTTTACAGAGAGAGGTACCATGTAATGTTTCTTGATACAGATTTCTTACAAAACAGCGAGATTTCTTTGCAGCTGGACCATACCGTGGCCGGCCGGGACGGCTGGCTCCCCACCTACCATTTCCGCATCCTCCTGGCGGACGGCACGGAAGCCGGCAGGTGCGACCTGCGGGTCGGACACAGCGCGGGCGTTTTTTATGGCGGTAACATTGGCTACCACGTCTATGAACCCTGCCGGGGCCATCACTATGCCGGTAAGGCGTGCCTTCTTCTGTTTGAATTGGCCCGGCGGCACGGCCTGGATTACCTATACATCACATGCAATCCTGAAAATATCCCATCGCGAAGGACCTGTGAATATGCAGGCGGTGCTCTGGAGGCCATTGTGGACGTCCCCGCAGATAATGACATGTACCAACGGGGCGAACGGAAAAAGTGTATTTACAAATTTTCTATAAACTAGCAATAATGAGGCCTTAAAAAGGAGCTTGGAAGCAAAATTGTTTAGCGTCGGTTCTTGTACCCTATGTTCCAGGCCCCTTCAATTTTAAAATATGGGAGGACTATCGTATGACAGCTACTGGAAGAACTGTCCGTTCACTTCTATTCGCGATAGTGATGAGTCTACTGCTCCTGTTATTAGGATGTCAGGCGGCTCCAGCCCCCATTCGATCTGACACAGAGCTGGAGAACCTTATCAAGCTGTGCAGGGTATGGGGGTATGTGAAGTATACCCACCCTGCGTTCCTGTTGGGTCAAAAGGATTGGGATGAAGAATTGCTGGAGCTGATTCCCCAGGTCCGTGAACTGGAGACCTACGAAGAGGCCAACGCTCTGCTCCATAATTGGTTTGTCAGCCTGGGGGAGATCAATTGCGGCGA
Organism: uncultured Oscillospiraceae bacterium; assembly: GCA_910583885.1. GTDB lineage: Bacteria > Bacillota > Clostridia > Oscillospirales > Oscillospiraceae > Pelethomonas. Next base: position 2,842 of record CAJUAC010000130.1, read on the forward strand.
GGCAAGCCCTGCCCCTGTGATCCCAAGAACAGAGGTTATCCTAACGGATACCTCTTGGACAACCAGCGCGGCTTACCTCGGAGATGTGCTGTCCGGGGATCTCGGCCAACTGGCAGATCTCCCCTACGTCGATCACTCCAAGGCGCCTATACGCTGGGATGACGGTGAGAATGTTTTTCGTAATGAAGGAATGCCCTCCCCGCAATACGAGGACCCGGGCTTCCGCCTGCTGGGCCTGTTCCGCCTGTGGAACGCCATGGAGTACTACTTCCCCTATAAGGACTCTCTTGACCAGGATTGGGTTCTGTATCTGGAGGAATACATCCCCCGTATTCTGGAGGGGACGGATCGGCACAGCTACGAGATGTCCATCGCAACCTTGGCTTTTCAGCTCCACGACCCCCACGTTTGGTTTGAGGAGCCTTCTCCCGACGGAGCAGGAAGTCTCCCCCTCTTTAGCGGGGAACTAGGCTACTACTTTTTCCCCGTCCCGCTGGCTGAGGCGGAGGGGCAACTGGTCGTATCCGAAACCTCCGGGGACTGCCCGCTGGAGCGCGGGGACATCCTCCTTTCGCTGAATGGAACTGATATGGATCAATTGGTGAAAGAACGCAGGCAGTATGAGGGGTATCCTAGAGAAGACACTGTTGTTAACCGAATGCGTTATACGACTCTCACCCGCTCGCAGGTGGAAACGATGGAGGTGGAGGTCCTGCGCGGCGGAGAGACGCTGCTGTTCCCTGTCAAGGGCCGTATGTTCTCCCTCCCGGAGGAGATCGCCCCCCAGACATCCCACCAGCTGCTGGAAGGCGGGATTGGGCTGATTCATCTTGCTCTTTTGGAGGAAGCAGAAATCAGCGAGGTTATGAATTCTTTTCGGGACACCAATGGACTGATTATCGATTTGCGGGAGTACCCGGAAGGATTCCGCCGGTACGGCCTCTCGGCATATTTCCAAATTTATACAACGCCCTTTATCACCGTGTATGAGCCCTCCCGGTTTGTTCCAGGGGTTTATACCGTGGAGACACGCTCCGGAAGGGACTACTGCTCCATGCCGCCGACGGATGTCTACCACTACGGCAAGCCGGTAGTGGTGCTGATGAACAATGACCGCACGCAGAGCAATGCGGAGTATTTTGTGGCAATGTTCAGCCTCGCAGAAAATGTGACGCTGATGGGAGAGACCTCTGCCGGAGCCGCAGGCGGGAGAGTCTATCTGCCCCTGCCAGGTAATTTGAAAATGGCATTTTCTTTTGAGAGGGCCACAAAACCAGACGGTACATGCTGGTTTCAGACTGGCATTACCCCAGACATCTATGTTCCCCGCACCATCCAAGGTATCACAGAGGGCCGGGATGAGGTGATGGAGGCGGCGGTGAAGTATATCACGGATCACAAATAAAAATATATACGGTTACGATATAGTTATTTTCACGTAAGGGCTTGTCTGATAAATTGTGATATGCTCATTTTTTGTCGAGCAGGGATTGATCGCTGCCATTTCGCCATTTTCCGGCAAATGTCAAGAAGAAACTGGACAAAGAGAGAAATATATCACAAAGAAAGAA
>CAJUAC010000131.1 GCA_910583885.1 uncultured Oscillospiraceae bacterium
TCACGGACAGGTTGTTCTGGGTGTGCTCCAGACGGTTCTGGACAGCGCCCAGGTCGCCGCGGATGCCGGAAACGTAGTTGATGGCGTTCTTGACCACAGCAATGGCCTCCTGAGCGCCCTCAAGGGAACCAATGTCGATGTCAGCAATAGTCTTGGTGACGTTGACCGTCTTGCCGTCCAGGGTGGTCTTGCCAGTACCCATGGCGGAGACGTGCATATCGCCGATATTTACGTTCATCTGGTTGAACTTGTCGGCGGTATCGCCAATCTGGAGGGTCAGGCCGCCGGATGTGCTGGCAGTGCCCTTGCCAGTGGGGACAAAGAAAGAGTTGGTGGAACCGTTGTACTCCACGTCCATACCAGCCTGCTTCAGGGCCAGGTTGAGGTTGGCGGCGGTGACGTTCTGGCTGGTCTTATCCAGAATAACCGCAACATTGCCGTCCTTTACGCTGTCCAGGTTGTTCTTGTCGACAAACTGGAAGGTCTTGCCATCAATCGTCAGGGTGTCGCCGTCAGTCATCTGGTCGACATCCAGGGCAATGGACTGGCCAGCGTCCCGTCCGGCAGTGGTCTGCCGCAGGCCGCGCACGGAGTCGGGGTCAACATCCGTGGTGCTGACGCTGGTAATGCTGCCCTGGTTCGCGCCCGCGTTCTTCGCCTCGATGGTTACAACACCATTGGCATTGGAGATATTGAACAGGTTGCTCAGGCCCTCGTGCTTCTCGAAAGCAGTCTTGATCGCGGTGGCATTGCCAGCCGCGCTGGTAGCGGTGGTATAGCCCAGGGAGGCCTTTTGGGTCTCGCCGTTCTCGTCAATATAGGTGATCTCGAACTGGGCCTTCTGGCCGGAACCGCCCATCACGGTAAACTGGGACTTAGCCTTGTCAGCGGTGGTAGAGGTGATCTTGATGCCGTCCTTGTTGTTGGTGCTGATCTTCACATTGTTGTCCGCAGCCTTGATCTGATCCAGATCGCCAATCTTGATGCCGGTTGTAGTTGCTACAGCAGAGGTAACACCGTTGGCCTTCAAAGCCTCGGCCAGATTTTTGAGGCTGTCCTCCAGATTGCTACCAGCATTAGTCGCGCCAATATTCACGGCGATATGGCCCTTACCTACGGAGAAGGTGTCAGCATTCGTGGCAACGAACTCGTAAGTTTTGTCACCAATCTTAACCGTTTCACCACCAGTAAGGGTTGCACCGGTAAAGTCGATGATGTCGATCTTCTCCGTATCCGTAGCGGTCTGCGTGACCTCTACCTTCTGCGCACCAGCACCGCTGCTAAACTTGCCCGATGCGGCATTTGCCCCAGGCGTGGTACTGGTGTCAAGGGCGTCATCGTTGCGATCCGACCCCGCTACAAAGCCTACGATGTTCAGTCCGGTAAACTGTGCGCCGTTGGTGCCGCCCGTTTTGGATTCCAATGTGAGGATCATATCGTCCTTACCAGCATTAGTACCAACAGATACGTCAAACAGCTTGCTCAGATCCGCATCGGCTGCGATAGCATCTTTAATGGCCGATGCAAAATCCTTCGAAGCCGTCTTACCACTGAGATCTACATCTGTATAAATCGTCTTGGTCCGCTCCGTGCCATCGGCGTCCACATAGGAGACCTCAAACTTTAATGCATCAGTAGAGGCCGCAGTCGAGCCGCCTGCGCTTGTAACAATCGCCGCAGTAATGGTAGCGCTGTACTTGCCAGGGGTAGCGGCGGTGCCGTTCTGATTAGTCTTGAGGGAGGCAATCGTGCTCTCCACGGTGGCGACCATGTTGCCGCTGCCAACGCCGCTGGAGGTGGTGGTGCCGTTGGCGGCCAGGGAGCCGTCCAGGAGCTTGATACCGTTGAAGTTGGCGGAATCAGCGATACGGTTGATTTCGGTCTTCAGGGCGGTAACTTCCTTGTTCAGGTTCTCGCGGTCAACCTCATCCTGATAGGTGCCGTTAGCGGACTGGGTGGCCAGGTAGTCCATGCGGTTGAGCATATCCTGGATTTCCTGCATGGCGCCCTCAGCGGTCTTCACCAGGGAGATGCCGTCCTTGACGTTCTTCTGGGCGGCGTTCAGGCCGGTGATCTGGGCGCGCATCTTCTCGGAAATAGCCAGGCCGGCAGCGTCATCGCCAGCGCGGTTGATTTTGTAACCGGAGGACAGCTTTTCCAGGTTCTTGGACAGGGCGGAGGTGTTGTTGTTGTAGTTGCGGTAGGCATTCATTGCCATAATATTATGCTGAATTCTCATTGTTTATCTCCTTATTATTCTTAGCGTCGCTCTTCCTTGCGTGCGCTCCGTGTTGTGATGCGCCTCCTGAGACAGACATCTGGCCAGACTACCTGGCCCATTCAGCGCGGTACTATATTCCAACCAGCCTGCGCAGACTGCTTGAAACCTCAAATTGTACTGAATACGCGTGGACTGCCCGGCTGGCCGGGCTTCGGGCGCGCCCGCGCCTCATGCGCGGGGTTGCCGTCTTTTCTTCCCACCTGGCGGTTTCTGGGGAGCGCTGACCGGGCGGGCAGATTGCTCTGCCGGTCTGGTCAACGCTTCCCGGCCGCCCGCATGGGCATATAACCGGCGTCCCATCGGCTATCACGGCCTCATGAAAGGGCCGTATCGTTTTCTTTTGATCCTTTTCTTTTTCAAAAGAAAAGGATGGCTGCCTGTTCCCTCACGTTTTTTGCCGCATTTTCCTCCCTTGCCAGCTCCTGCCCGCAGCAGGGGCATTTCCACACGTGTTCCCGGAGTGTGAGGCCGTCGTTGATATGGCCGCAGTGGCGGCAAGTCTTGGCGGAGGGGTAATATTTGTCTACGGCGATACAGGCTTTGCCCTGCCGGGCCAGCTTGTATTCCAGGCAGGCCCGGAATTTCCCGAACCCGGAATCCATCACATTCCCCAGGGGCAGCGAACGGGACATCTCCCGCAGGCTGCCGGACTCCACACCCACGGCGTCCCAGGCGTTGGCTATCCGCCTGCTCTCCTTGTGTACGAAGTCCTTGCGCTGGTTGGCGATGTGCTCATAGAGGCACTGGATTTTCCGCAGCTGCTTCTGGTAACGCTTGGAGCCCCGCTCCATCCGGGACAGGCGGCTCTGCTGTGCGGCCAGCTTCCCTTGGGACTGCCTGAGCCAATGGGGCGGATCCGCCGCGTGCCCCTCGCTGTCTACATAAAAATGCTGGAGGGAATAATGCAGGCCTAGGATCCTCTCCGGCTTGGGCCGTACCGGCTCCTGCTCCTTCGCAGGGCACGCAAACAGCAGGGAGCACTCATATTTCCCGGAGGGGGCCTTGCTGACTGTCGCGGATTTCAAAACCCACCAGTGCAGGGGCCTTCGGTGGATCCGCGCCCGGACGATCCCCAGCTTGGGAAGCCGCACGCCGTTTTCCGTCAGATAAATGCTGGAGCCGTTGCCGGATTTGTAATACTGGCAATAGACCGTATAGGCATTTTTACAGTTCTTTTTCCTCTTAAAAACGGGATAGCTGTAACTCTCCGGTTTTGCAAAAAACTTTTTGAACGCTTTCATCAGATTCTGGTGAACCGTAACCAGGGCCTGGCTGTCGACCTCCTTCAAAAACGGGGCATCCTTCTTGTAGCGCGCCGGTGTAGGGATGAAGTGCTGGCCAGTGGCGGCGTAAAACTCCCGCTCATCGGCAAGCATCTGGTTCCACAGGTACCGGCAGCAGCCGAAGGTCTTATCAAGCAGGGCCGCCTGCTCCGCCGTGGGGTAGAGGCGCACCTTAATTGCTGTATTCCAGATCTTTACCTGCTTTCCGGACGCCATCACTGCCCCTCCTCCTGGTTTACCCACTGCACGTCCCGTCACTGTGGGGCGTACCGATGGCCTCCAGATGGGCGCGCAGGGCTTCGATCTCCCCCCGCATGGCTCCGGCCTCCGCCATACTGTCCATACGCGTGAGGATGGAGCGCATCTCCTGGACAGCGGCAGCCTCCCGCTCCTTCCGCTTGGCAAAGGCCTCCATATTTCTGGCGTTCCGCGCCCGCACGGAGGGCCGCTTGGGGGCATGGTCCCGCAGGCAATCCGGCCGGCCATCGCCGCCGCGTTCCAGAACCTTACCGCGCAGGATAGGCACCTCCCTGGGCGCTTTCACTGACACGGAGAAGGCCCCGCCGGACTGCTGGAAGATTTGTACAGCAATATCCTTCCCAATGGTCAAATACTCTCCTGATTTGAGCTGTAACGATAGCATGGCGAACTCCTTTCACCGCTCGATAGACAGCCACTTTTTTGTAAAGGCGTACGTTTGCAAAT
>CAJUAC010000132.1 GCA_910583885.1 uncultured Oscillospiraceae bacterium
TACAATGCGGTATTTTCAGAGGGGGTGCAGATTGCGTGAAGTATAGCGATGCACAGCGTCTGGAAAAAATATGTACCACAACGAAAAAGCTCTTAGACTATTTATCGCAGGAGGAAATCACTCCTGCGATCGTTATGGAACAGGAACCTGTCCGCTGGGCCATCACAACGCCTTTGTATAATATAGGAGAACAGGCTTATCACTTATCTGATACGTTCACAACCGCGCATCCAGACATCCCCTGGGCAAAGATTTCCGGGCTGCGGCACAGGCTGGTGCATGATTATGAAAACACGAATTGGAGTTTGATCTGCACCGTCATTTTTGAAATCCTTCCTGATTTTTTGAAGTCAGCAGAGGCTATCTTATTAACGATAAAAGGCTAACGAGAGGACGGGAGCGATCCCGTTCTTTGTTTTTATGCCTCCTCCTGTTTCAGCCTTGCCCGCAGATCGGTGGGAGAGGTGGTAATGGCCTCGTACTCCTTGGGGGAGACGTGGATGGCGATGGGTACGTGGTTATGCCCGATGCACAGCAGCCCCTCGCCCCGGCGGAACCGGGTAATCATCCGGGTCTCCTCCTCTGTGAGATTCAGCTTTTCCTGGACCAGCCGGGCCTCCTGCTCCTCCATCTGCATGATGAACTTGACCCGGCAGCTATCTAAAATGCCTTTGCCATACTTGCCGCCGTCCAGTGCCATCATATCGGCCATGCCCTGAGAGGTGACGCCGGCGATGCCGCCCTGGGAGCGGATCAGCTTGACCATCTGCATGGTGTAGTCGGCCGCCAGGGGATTGGAGTTGGCCCCCAGCAGCTTCCACAGCTCATCGGAGAGCAGCGCCGTACCCACATCGCCGTTCTGCACGATGACGTCGGTGGCAAAGCCGGTGGCGGCGTAGACGGCGGCCAGCTGTAGATCGTCGGAAAGGCCGGTCAGGTCAATGACGATATAGGGATTGTCGGTATCCACGTTGGTCCGCCCGCCCATGGATGCGGCGGAGCCGGACACATAGCGGGTGAGCACCACCGCCAAGTGCTTTGTCTCCGGCTTTTCCATCAGCACGTCATACCAGTCCTTGATAACCGGGGTCTCCTTCAGCGTAACGCCGTCCTCCAAAAACAGGCTGGCATTGTCAAAGGTGATCCCGAAGCGCCCGTAGCACTCGATCAGGGAGGCGTCAATATAGCTCCGGTCCTCCTCGGTAAGGCCCCGCTTTTGCAGGGAGTACCAGACCGAGAGCCAGGACACCTTTTCCGCCAGCAGGGATTCCCGGCGTATTTCTCCGGTGCGTGCGCTGTAGGCGTTGGCGCCCAGCCGCCGGATCTCCATCAGGCCGATGCAGTCCGGGGAGGACGGCCCCAGCTTGATAAACTGGCCGCCTACCGCCTCGCAGAGCGGGCGGTACTCGTGGCCTTTTTCCGGCACGACGCAGATAATCTTCCGGCCCTGTTCCCGCAGGCGCTTGGCGATGCTCTGGAGCATGGTGGATTTGCCCGCGCCGCTGGAGCCGAAGGCGGCGAAGTTGCCGTTGGTGTATTTGTAGTCGTCAAAGAAGTCCATAAATGCCGGGGAGCGGTTGTAGAGATTCAGCCCCAGGAAGATGCCGCCCGCATCGCTCAGCTCGTAGGACGCGAAAGGAAACGCCCCGGCAACCCCTTGGGTCAGGGCGTTGCGGCGGCTTTTCCGCTCGATGTCCGGGTCGGTCATCAGCAGGGGCAGGAAGGATAAAAACGCCTGTTCGTGCTTAAACTCGCACCGCTTTGCCAGCATATCCGACGCCACGCACAGCGTTTCCACTGAGGCGAGGCGCTGCTCCAGCGTGTCGGGATTGTCCGCCACCACCTCGATCAGGGTGTGCATGTAGTAAAAGTCCTCGCCCTCCCGGTTCATCCCCTCCTTCAGGTAGGTTCCGGCATAGATGGCGTCCCCCAGCTCCTCGAAGTCCTGGCGGGTATCTCCAACATCCCGCATCCGGGAGCGGTTGACCATAGTGGTCTGGGAAATGGAACTGACCGTCTTTTCCCTGGGCTGCCGGCGCAGCTGGAAGCTGAGGCTGACGCCCTCGCCAGCCTCGATCAGCGGCGTCAGCCAGCCCTTGCCCACCACTGTGGCATAGCCGTAGCCGGCGATGTAGAGGTAGGCGTGGTAGACCCCATCCAGCAGCAGATAGTCGGGGGAGTGGCTGTCAATGGAGGAGGGGGAGATCAGGTCGGGAATGGTTGTGGCTCCGGCCTCCAGAAGATTGACGCCGGGCGCCTGCTTTTTCCCGAACCGTTTTTTTCGCTGCTTTCCCGGCGCGGCGGCGGGGGCGCTCATTTTCCGCAGCGCGGTTTCGTCATAGACGCCATGCACCATGCCCAGCATATCGAAAGCGCCCTCCGGTAGCCGGATATGCTGGGAGGTATGCTTGTTGACAAGCTGGTACAGCAGTTCCAGGATGGCGTTGTCCGCGTATTCCGGCTCCAGCACCGTCACGCCGCAGCGGTCCAGATACCGCCGGGCCACCTCCGCCTTTTCATTGAGCAGAGCTGCAATGGCTCCGGGCGTATTGTCCGCCGCCTTCATGCTGGGGTCATAGGAGAAGGAGAGGAAAAAGCGGTGGGTAATGGCCTCCCGCTCCACCAGCTGGGGCACATAGGACATACTCTCCTCGATCATCTCCCGGCACCGCTCGTTCCCCTCCCGCTCCAGCGCGGCGCGCAGCATCTTCATGTAGCTGTTCAGATCAAACTTCTGGGTGAGCACGTTGATCTGCAAGTTGGCAGGCGCGATTTTCAGGTAGGCGGCCAGATCCGCGATGGCGGAGCCTTTTTCCATTTCGGACATTGTGTAAAAGTTCACCGGCAGCAGTTCCATGATTTTAATAAACCGCTTGTCCCGGGTAAGGACCACGCCTTGCAGAATATCCTTGACAGGCAGCCACGCCTGGATACTCCCGGCATAGGCCCCGCCCCGGTCACTGACGCCGGTTACGCCGCCGCCGAAGATAAGTTCTTTCAAATTCATGTTCGTTTACCTCTCCTCGATAAGTCATCACGCGCCTGTGCCGGCGCCAGGTCCACCAAGTCCGTAAATAGCGTGTCAGGCTGTCGTCCTTCAGGCCGATCAGGGCAAAGCCCACAGCAGGCACCAGCAAAAACAGCGACACAATGATCTTCCAGGTAAGCTCCAGCGGCAGAAAGGCCGCGCAGAAGCATAGGATCGGAAGTCCCACCAGTACCGCTTCAATGGTGTTGCGGATTTCAAACAGGCCGAACAGCTTTCCCGCATCAGTATAGTTGGCGGGAATGTAATAGGTTTCAGAGTCCATAGTCATCTCCCTCTACGGTTTGAAACAGGCCGCCGCACTGTGCCAGTTCCCGTTCCAAGGCATCCAACTGTGTGCGGCGGCATTCAATGATAAGGGTAAAAGCGTTGCGAAGCAGTTTTTCATGGGCGGGGGTCTGGCGTTCCCGTTCCAGCTCTATTTTGTTAATGAGCTGTATGGAGACGCCCGCCGCTTGCGCCAGTTCGGAGAGCGGTATCCTATACCGCAGGCGCAGCCTCCTCGCCCGGCAGGGGGTGTAGTTCAGCATAGCGGCCACCTTCTAAGCGGAAAAGACCCAGAAGGGACCGCCGGAGCCGGCCTTCCGGCTGGCCTCATTGGTGATGATGCCCAAGGCCCACTCCTGATTGCTTCGCTTCACGCTGGCTGGATCGGCCACCAGAATATTGCCATCCTCGGTGACGCCCCGCAGAACGATAAAATGGCCGCCGCTGGTAAAGTGGCCCTTTGCCATGATCGCGATGACCAGCTTTCCCTCTTGCAGCGCCTCTACCAGCTTTTTGCTGTCGTTCCCAATGCCTGTAACGGTCAGGCCATAATGCTCGCCACCGTTCGGCATCAGGCTGTGATAGCTTCCATTCCCCTCGCAACGGTAGCCGTTCTCCACCGACCACTGGGCCACGTCATAGGGCGTGACCTGGTGATCGGTGAGGGACGCCACGACAATAGCCAGGGCGGTGGGGCCGCAGCCGGCCGCGCCGATGGTGCCGCTTTTCCCATACATCTTATTTCCCCAGCGGGAATCGGTCTGATTGTAGTAGACGACAGGGGTTTCCGCATTGGAAAATACAATGTCCCCGTAGTCTGTATTGTAGTAGCCATCCCCGTCGCTGTCGCCCAGCGTGACATTCTGATCCTCCGCCA
>CAJUAC010000133.1 GCA_910583885.1 uncultured Oscillospiraceae bacterium
ATAACGTCCCTATATCAAGTATAAATTAGAAGGAGGTTAAACGATGGAGGAGCAGCCGGACGGGAAGGATGCCGCCTCAGAAGGACAAAAGCATCTTCCGAAAAGACAATCCCTGCTCATGAACGGCCGCTTCGCCTTCTGGGCCGCGCTGCGTCTCGGAAGTCACGGCCCGAGCCCCGGCCAAAGTCGAACAAAAAAGGTGTTATTGTTCAATCGCTACGCGACTGAACAAAACAGCTTTTGTTGTTCGTTTTTGGCCTCCCCCGGTCCCCGGCTCCGGGCGGCGGGCCCCCCGCCGTCCTGCGCCGGGGGCCTTGCGCGCCTCCCGGGTGCCTGCCCCGCCTGCGGGCCCCTGCCGGGTGCTTCTCCGGTCGGGGCTCCCGGCCCGCTCGCCGTCCCTCCGGCGCCCTCGCGGGTCCGCGCCGCATTCGCGGTGCTCCCCGCGGCGCCTCCGGGCCGGCGGCGGGCCGGGGCCCCTCGACGGTGCGGCCCTACGGTGCCGCCTGCTGACAGTGCCGCTAAAATTCGACACGCGGCCCTTGACAAGGCCCGGGATTCTCGCTATACTTGATATGCATACAGTCCCCGCGATGCAAGTAGCACGCACGGCCACCAGTGTTCCAGCACTGGTGGTCTTTTCGCATCACAAGGAGGACGCTTCCCTTTCTCAGAATCGCGTGCTACAAGTAAAATTATACCAAGCAGGGTCCAGGATGTCAAATCCTGGGCCCTGCTTTTCTTCGCCGCGCTGACCGCCGCTCCCGTGCCGCCAATTTCCGCTGGAGCAGCTGATCCGCCATCGCATAGATCATCGTCACGCTTGGCGAATCATGGTTAAGAGCGCGCTGCACACGCTCTATATCGCCATACTTCGCCATCAAATCCACGGCATACACCTTCCTCGCGGAGTGGGTGCCCACGTTCTGAGGCATTCTAAAGGCCCTAGAAGCCCGCTTAAGGTCCGCCCATACTGCTTGCCGTGTTTTGTGCTTGAGGGGGCTTAAACGGCCAGGAAAGGCCCACACAGGCCCCGCTTGCGCCTTGATAGCCGCCAACAGGGGCGCAGGAAGTCCATACCGTCTCCGTTTTCCCGTCTTCTGCTCTGTATACCAGCCGGACGGCTTCAAATCTGAGGTCTTGAGCGCCAGCACGTCAGAAATCCGCATCCCGGTATGTAAAATCACCCGAACAATCAGCCGATTTTGCATCGTAAGCGCCGCCAAGACGTGCCCAACCTCCTGATCCAGAAGGTATTCCGTCGTCATACCATCACCCCCTACATATAGGAAAAATCACCCCTTCAATTGACATCAGCGTACATCTTGTGGTCTAGGGCGCGCCTTTTGCCGCGCGCTTGACAGTCCCCAAAATGTAAAACGGCGGGAGATCTCTCAAAATCTGCGTGGCCGATAGTCTGGGCCGGGGGCCTGGTGATCAAGGTAGTGCCGGTTTGGATCCGGCCCTGGTGGCCGCCGGACCTTGACACTCTGGTGCGCGTCCAGCCCTGGTGTAACGGCTCCGGGCCTGCGGCCCGGCGGCAGTCATGCCTACGGCATAAAGCCCTTCGGTGCCTGCGCCACGACCAGCCGCGCAGATCCCGCGACCTGAAACGGAAAAATTTCACGGTACCGTGACTAATGCAACTGACAATTTCACGGTACCGTGATATAATGTGGACATGAAAGGAGGAGCACCATGGGAAAAGAACTAACCATGCTGGACATGAAAGGCGGACCATTTGCGGACCTGTTATCCATCGCCGAAGCCGCAGAGATCTGGGGCAAAGAGCAAAGCACCCTGCGCAAAGCCATACAAGACGGTCGGCTTAAACCAGGTAAAGACTGTCGGAAATTTGGGAAACAATGGGTCGTAACAGCTGACGCGATGCACCGGGAATTCGGGGGATGGGCTCCATGGAGCACATACCTAGCAGACCTGCGCAAAGCACAGCTGGAAGAGCGTGGATACTGATATTCCCCAGGGATTTTTCACGATACAGTGAAAAGAAAGGGAACCGAAGGAGATCAAGTCATGAGTAAAGACATCAGCGCCGAAAACAACCTCCGCCGCCTCCTCGGGGCGCTGCGCATCACCAGAGATGACCTAACAGCTGATCAGTTCCGTTGCATGGAGTGGCTATCAGAATCCGGCTGGAGGACCATCGACAATCTCGAAGAAATATTCCTTATAGCCATAAACCGAAGATAAAAACAAGTCCCCTCGCGCCGATCGGCGCGAGGGGACTGATCTTATTCCAGCTGAAGCCCGGGATCTTCCTCGACCTTCGGCACCCAGGGGAACCTTGCAGGGACCTGCTCCAGATAGCTAAAGCTGGAAATCCAACAAGGGATACTCCCTTGGCCGGAAGTCGTACCCCTCCCGCCCATACTGACCCCGCAGGGCATTGGACACCGCCTGGGCCTCGATCAGCGACGGGAAATCCCTGGGATGCCTATCATCAACCTTCAGCATCCCCATGAATCGGGCGCGGGCCGCATCCCGATGATCACCCCCCGAAAAATCCGGCTCTACGCTCTTCCAAACTTCGACCAGATACATGAGACTTTGCCTCCTCCACGATATATCCCCACGTCCGCCGGACCGGAATCTGATTGAGGAAGTTGAGCACCCGGACAGCTTCGTTATAATCCTGGAACACTGCAATCTGCCCGTCACCGTCCCGCAGGTAATCACACCGGCCACCGAAAAAACGCCGCTCCAGGTCCGTGGGATTGAATTTGATAACGTACCTCATCGGGAAGACCTCCCAAGAGCCGCTTGGACCTCATACCGAAGACCCAAATGTCCATGCCGGGCATTGTACTCCGCACAAACAGCCTCAGCCGCCTTACAGGTCCCATACTCCTGCAAATGGTCCCCATCAGACTGCCGGAGTTCTCCCAGCAGCACCCAGGGGCGGGCCGGATCATCCACATGTCTGTAGACCCAAACGTGGTACATGTTACCACCTCCTGTCTACAGCGTATAACACATTTCAGTATATGTCAAGCATTTTCGATTATTTCAGTCAACGTGGAACGCCAGCAGCCGTGATCCAAACAACGATCATCTCGACTTCGGAGAGAGACCGGCTGAGGTCAATCGCATGTGCCGATCCGCCGAAAGCATCCTGCAAATCCTCCATGTTGGAATTAAAAAACTCCACATCAGGCCGACCCAAAGCACCGCCCGAGTAATACCAGCGACCGCCGACCTTGCAGGGAAGATAGTCTGGAGACTCTCCCAGACCCTTCGATATGTACTTGCACACGTAATTGACCGCCGCCTCATAGCACCCTTCCAGTTGCAGGGCCGTCGTGAAACCATACGGCCACCCAGGCAGATTGTAGACCTTCCGGCCACCAGCGCGAAGCCACGCCCGTTCCTGTTCATCAGAGCGTGGACGCCTGGGCCTGTCCTCTCCCCGGGGAATAATCGTCCCGCTGTCCACGACCTCCAGCCCCTCCGTCAGCATCCCATGGAAGTGGATAGCCCCGTCCTGGTGGAGCTCCGGGACCATCACATAGGCGATACCCCGCCGCTGAACCTGGTGAGAAAGCCACCGATTCAGCTTATTTGTAATCACCTTGATGTCGTACCGGTCTATTTTCTCCTGGTCAAGGGTGAAGGTGCAGAAGTATTTCATGTCAGTGCTCAGGCAGTAGTCCCGGACCTTCACCCGCGCCCGCCGCATGGACCGTTGCAGGCTTTCCCAGGACATCGCCCGGTCCCGCACGTCCCGCCGCGCCGCCTGCGCTTCCGTCCACCAGGCTGGGTCCACATCCCACCACGGCGCGTCAGCTTCCCAGTCCTCCGGAAGGTCCGGCCCCTCCAGGACCTTCCCCTCCCGCGCCTGTCGAATCTCCCAGAGGATACGCCGCTCTTCTCGCTCCCTCGCTTCCAGCTTCTCGCGGGGGGTCCTTTGGTTTAACGAATAGACCAAATTGGACTCCCACCCAGGCTCCCGAAAGACCCTTTTTGTTGCACAAAGTATCTGTTTCGACCCGTCACGATAGGTTTTCACCATCGTATTGTACATGATATTTTCGGAGGTTGACGCTAAGTTATCGGTAGTCATGTGGCGTAATAACGTCCCTATATCAAGTATAAATTAGAAGGAGGTTAAACGATGGAGGAGCAG
>CAJUAC010000134.1 GCA_910583885.1 uncultured Oscillospiraceae bacterium
GCCTCAGCGGCGTCTCCGGAATACGAAAAAATAAAGATTCTGATCATACTATTATCTATAGGGTAAAATTTAGATGGCGGGGCCGTATGGGTAAAAAGTGCCGTGATTGAGCGGAATCTGGATGGTGCCCAGCATGTGCTGGTAGACCTCTTTGTCCTGCACCGTCGCAATGTGGAAAGAATAGGAAAATTCCTCTGACTCGTCCGCCAACTCGTCCGTAAGAATGAGAGGGTTGACTGTACCCTGCTCATACATGATCGACGTGCCGGTCAGTTTCCCTTTGCCGTTGAATTTGACGTCCAGCCAAATTTCACCGCCCGTGAATCCCTCCTTGGTGAACCAGCCGGAGGTGTCGTCTCCGGGAGTCTGTCCAATGTACACTCCCTGGAGCATCAGCTTGCCGCGCCGCATCCGGTAGCCGGTTACCTCGGTGTTGTCGTCAGACCAGTCCAGCTCCACCTGCAAATCATAGACGGGAGGCTTGTCGGGAGCCTCCGTCCAGACAATCTCCCCTGACGGTCCCAGAGTCGGAGCGTCCGGGGACTTGTACGCCTCGTCGTCATATTGCAGGGTCAGCATGGGATTGTCCTGCTGCTGGTCCTGATCCAGAGTCTCCTGGCCGGATGCCAGCTGCTGAACCCGGTCCACCATATCCTGGAGGGACAGATGCGCCGGAACGCCAGTATTGAGGCTGGTGGACTTGCCGGCGAGATCGACCGTCACCCCCTGTACGGAGGTAGCCATCTCCAGGTAGTCCCGGCGCGCCCCGGTAATCGCCAGACGGCGACCAACCAGGTTGGCAGGAGAGAGCGCCCGCAGGGAGTTGACGCGGCCCTCCCAGGGCATGGCGCGGGTGATCTCATAATATTCCCGCAGAATGGAAGAGTAGTCGGGCCAATCCGTGGTGGAGGACGGCGGCGAGCCTCCGCCGCTGGAAGGGGGATTGCTGCCGTCATCTCCTCCGGAGTCGCCGGACTTGCTGACCCGGTAGCGCATGCGGCTCTTGTTGATGGTGCGTCCCTGCCAGCGCAGCCAGTTGTACCAGCGCGTCTTGCCGTCCACCTGTTTGGTGTGCGGGAACAGCATCTCGCACCCCCTGGGAGGCCGGGTGTCCGTGTACAGGTACTGTTTCAGCTCCACGTAGCACCACTTGATTGTCTTGCAGACCTCGCTCAACTGGCCGCTTACATGCTCATAGGCCTGCGCCGACTCCGCCGTGGAATAATTGCTCATGTCGGTTCCGTCCACGCCGGCCACTACAGATTTTTTGATGGTCCCCAGCTGCAGTCCTGAGACGGATGACAGCTGGGATACCTTGCTGAACCACCATTTTCTGGCGTTTGAATCCGTACCGGACGGCAATTTGACGCCGCGGACCTCGACAATCGGCTTGGTAAAGTCCCAGACGGGAGACTCGCTGCCGACGGGAGCATCATCCTCCGTCGATGTGGAAGACAGCGCTACCTGGGTAGTGACGCATCCCTCCTGGCGCAGGCTGGCCCCCCTGGGCCAGACCTGGGACCGGCAAGCCTGCCGTCCTGCCGTCAGGACGACGCCCACGGCCGGAGGCACCAGATCCGGCCGGGGAGAAAGCGAGATGGCAGAGAGGCAGTCTTGCGCCCGGTCCAGCGTGACTACGGGCAACCCGGCCCCGTCGGCCACCCTGATCACGGGGGAGGAGCCGGAGTAATCGACCCAGCACACCATGCCGGGACGGCCTGCCAGCATTTTGCGGAGCACCCCGGCATACATGTCGCAGCCAAGCGCCGTGTCCCACATCCAGGCGGAGGGGGATACGGTCACCTCAATGCCGACGCCGGAGGGAATAAGCCCGTACTTGCGGGCGTCCTCCAGCGCCCACCGCACCGTGCCGGCAATCTTGATTTTACGCGGGGCATCCGCGCCGCTGCCGCCGCTGACCTCGGCATAGGCGGATACGCCGCCTCTCAACGTGCCCCCAGGATTGAAACACAAGGCCGCCTCCAGGGGCTGGAGAATATCGCAAGCCTCAATGTTCCAGCGCCAGGCGTCGCCGGACTGATCCAGGGAGCACTTGCGGATCGTGCCCTCCAGGATGGTCACGCCATCCCATACCACGCGCACCGGCTCTTTATATAGATAGGGAGCCGTCTCATCCTGATCTCTGGCCAACTGCTGCCAGGTCGCTCTGGCGGCGGTAAAGTTGCTCCACTCGTACTTGGCTCCCTTGATGGCCCGGTTTGTCAGCTCTACAACTCTCATAGGGGGGGATGTGATGATTAACGACCGAATCTGGCGCGGGACTGGAGGGTGGCTACCTCCTGCTCCATTTTTCTCAGCCGCGCGTCGTACTGGGAGGCCTGGGAAGCAGACTGCCGCGCGATAACCAGAAATTGCTGCATGACGTCCAGGATGCGCCCGCTGGTCTCCCCCTGTCCAAACATCTGCCGGGCAAACTCGCCGATCATGGCGTTGTAGCCCTGACCGGTTGCAGGCTGGGGTGCGGGCTGCGGATGAGGCTGCGGAGCCTGCGCACCGGCGCGGATCCGCGTGCGCACCTCATCCTCGGCATCCAGATCGCGGCCCTCCGGAGTGACGCGCCGGGGTCTGGCCGGTTGTGGTCTGGACATGGTCGTCAGGATACGGCCCAGCTCGCCTTGGACCAGTTCCCTGACCAGGGAGACGACGCGCTGCCCGGCGGCATCGTCCGCGTTGATGCGCATGCTCAACGCCTCCAGCTGCTTGACGGTGGCCTCATTGAGGACGCCGTACTTGGCCACGTCCTTGAGAATAGTCACTATTTTGGCAGCCGCTCCATCTTTGGGTAGGCTGGGGGTGATGTCGTCCAGGTTGTCCAGCTTGCCCTTGAACCGGCCAGCTTCCAGATCCTTGCGCTCCAGGGGAGTAAGCAGGTTTCGCTCTCCGGACGCGGCTCTGGAGTAACCCTTGATCATGTCGTCCACCATCCACTTGACCTTGGCTCTCAGCTCCCTGGGCAATCCCTTGAGGGCCTCGTCACGCATCCGGGCCAGACGCGCGGAGTCCTGCTCGGACATATAGCCGGCATCGGCCATGTGCTGCCCCTCGGCCAGTAGGCGCTTGAGCTGCGGAGTCTCCCGGTCCTTATAGTCCTGACCGGTTGTAAGCTGGTCGTAATACTTCCTCCATCTCTCTTGTACGCCCTTTCGCTGGCTGGCCAGCTCGGCGAGGTCTTTCTGGCGGCGTTCGTCGGCGGCCACGGCGCTAGCCTGGTCGGCCTTGGCGGCAGCGATTGCCGCCTCCTTGGAATTGATTTCCTTCTGGTACTGCAGGAGCTGCTGCTGGTTCGTGACGTTGGACTCGTCCAGTTTAAGCTGATCCTCAGCATTTTTAAGACGTTCTTTCCGAGCTATTGTGCTGGTTTCGTGTTCCTTGATGGCATTGGAGATATCCACCTTCATCGCCTCGCCGCCGTCGTGGTCTGGAGAATATCGCTTGAGGGGATTGTTGGCACGATAATACCCCTCAATCGCTGCAATTTTGTTTTCAACCTGTTGCCGTTCTGACTGCTGGGCTTTGTCTTTGTCGATAACTACACTGGCGGAGGCTATCTCTTTGTTGATGCGTTCCAACCGGGCTCGGTCATTTTGTAATTTTCGCTCCGTCTCATAGATGGC
Organism: uncultured Oscillospiraceae bacterium; assembly: GCA_910583885.1. GTDB lineage: Bacteria > Bacillota > Clostridia > Oscillospirales > Oscillospiraceae > Pelethomonas. The sequence goes on from CAJUAC010000134.1 coordinate 3,636, forward strand.
TTTTTCCGCTCCCAACAACGGATTCATCCGCTGCTGCCTGTTGAGTTCCTGCGTTTTTTCCAGCAGATTGATTCTCTTCTCCAGCTGTTGCTTTTCCGTTTCCCATTTTGCCACTTTCGGTAAAAGAGCCTTGGCCTCCTGGTGATGCTGCCCCAACTTCTCCTCCTGATCCTTGAGCGTGAGATAACCATCTCCTGTCATGCCGGCATAGGGGGATTTAGCCGCCTGCTCCTGCTCGGCCTTAATCAGCTGGACCTGCTTGGCAGTCTCGTCGCGGGCCTGGATAGCGGCATCCAGCATGATCTGCTGGCGGTCCAGACGGGACTTGGCAGCGGATTTGGCCTCGGAGGCGTTCAGGTCAGCCATCAGGGCGGCAGCCGTTTCTTTGCTGATTTCCCCCCTGATCTCGCGGGTCTTGACAATGGTGCGCTGCAGTTCCAGCTCCTTCTGGCGGA
>CAJUAC010000135.1 GCA_910583885.1 uncultured Oscillospiraceae bacterium
TCGATGTGGATGCCGTGGGGCGTCTTGTCCAGCACATACCCGGCAGGGGCGGCGGTTTCCACGATCTCAATATAGGCTTCCTTGTGGATGCCGGTCACGCGGGCCTCGCCGTTGTCGTTGGTGGTGACGGAGGTAATGAGCTTGCCGTCCGCGAACACATCAAAGGTGGCGTTGGGCAGGGAAACGCCGGTCTGCTCGTCTACCTTAATAATGGTCAGGCTGATGTCCCGTACATTCTCCCAGGTGATAAGCACGTCCTTGGTGCCGTCCCACTCCACCGTTTCCACACGGGTGGACTTCACATAGCCGTCCGGGGGCGTCTGCTCCGTAACACGGTAGGAGCCATAGGGTAATTCATCCCCTTGAAAAGAGATGGTGCCGTCAAAGCCGGTGATGCTGGTGGTCATATAGGAACCGTCGATCTGCTCAAAGCGGAACACTGCTCCCTGCAAGCTGCCCTTGTTCTGCGCGTCCACCTTCTTGATGGTAAAGCCATGCTCCACATCATCGGTGACGGTCAGATACTCGGTGCGGCCAGCGGTCAGGGTGACGTTCATGGGGGCGATAATCTGATACCCCTCCGGGGCGCTGGTTTCTGTCAGCGTGTATTTCTCATCGGCGGGCAGGTCACGCCACACGACCTGCCCGTTGCGGTCTGTGGTGCCGGTGACGGTGGTGCCGCCATCGCCGGTCAGGGTGAACTCGGCCCCCTCCAGGGGAGCGCCGCCCGCACCGGCCTTCACCACTTGCAGGCTGGCGGTCTTGGGTTCCCCCGTGCCGCTCCACTTAAAGGGGATTTGAGCTTCCAGGGTGGTATAGCCGGGGTCGGAGATGATATAGGACTGCTCCGATGCGGCGGGGTTATAAGCCAGATACAAATTAAACTGTGCCACGCCGCCAGCGGCCTTGACGGTAAAACTGCCCTCATCGGCAGCGGTATCCACGGGGATGCACACCTTGAACATGCCGTAATACTCGCTGCCGTTGGAATTGAGGTTGGTGTTGCGCTGGGTGCTGGTGTCCACCTTGTAGCAGGTGGCCCCATGCTCTTGCACAGTTTCCAGCGGAGAGTTGTTCTCCGCCACAAAGATGGTGCCCTGGGGGGCGTCGGTGGAGTACACCTTGGTTTTGTAGTCGTCGATCCAGGTAGAGGTGGCGGAGGCCAGATACACCACACGAGTATAATACTCCTTGCCGTTGATGCGCTCCTTTTTGATGCCATCCTCGTTGTCCTCGGCAGCGCCCTCCAGACCGTACTCGTTGAGAACTTCCACGCCTCGTACATCCTTGTTTTCCTCGGCCCGGAGGGACAGGCCGGTGTAGAGGTATTTCGTCCAGCCGTTGGCAAGGCGCAAAATAGCCTTTACACTGTCAAAAATGCGTATCTGCTGGGCGTCCGAGGTGGGCGCTTTCAGGGTGTCCCGGCCAGCGGTAAAGCTGGTATCGGGAACGGCAAGCTGACCGCAGGTGGCCCAAACCGCCAACTGTGTGGCGTATTTGTACTCGTCCTCGGTCAGACTGGCAATACCCCGCACATCACCGGCGTGGAGTTCCTTAAACTGCTCCAACGTGCGGTTGGGGTAGCCGTTGGCAAAGGCCCCCATCGTCTTGGGTTCCCGGTTGTAGGGCTGGACGGTCAGGGCCTTGGAGGGGGATACCCCTCGTAACCCGTGATTGACGCAGTAGGCGGTGCCGGTCAGCCCATTGTTGCTGGTATACTTCCAATAGCCGCCGCCGATGGAGCTGCCCTTGGTGGTGCCCAGGTACTTACCATACCCGGCCTGTTGGATGGTGACGGTGCCGCTGTCAGCCAGGGTGCCGCTGTTCGAGGCGGCACTGGCGGGGACGGTCAGCAGACTGAACAGCGTAGCCACCACCAGCAGCATAGACAGCAGGCGTTTGAAATGCTTGTGTTTCATGGGTTCTCCTTTCTTTCCGGGCATAGGAAAAGGCAGGCTGTTTTCACAGTCTGCCTATCCGATGCGGGTGTTCGGTTGTCTTACTTTGTGCTTCCGGGGACAAACAGCTCTTTCAGAAAAGCCGTCTGCTCCGGCGCTCGGTCTGGATGGTTGGGGTAGGTTTCCCGAAGCAGCATGGAATGGCTGCTCGTCAGGTCGTTCAGGGACACGTCCACATGGAGCCACTGGCCGTCCACATAGACCATGTTCCAGGTGTGGTTGCTGGTGCTGATGGTGAAGCAGGGGATGCCAGCCGCCCCGCACAGGAACTTGAACGCTCTGGCATAGGAGCCGCAGGCCGCTTGAAGCTCCCCGCTGTGCTGGGCAAAGGTGCGGGTCACGCCCGCCGTCTTGCCCTTCTTGTAGGCCAGCAGGGTACACAGGTAGTCGTTCAGGTACTCCACCTTTTCAGTGTCCGTGTCCATCTGCTCAACCTCCGCGATGACGGGCTGGATGAAGTCAAGGGGCGCTTGGTAGTTCTCCGGCATGGCGGCGGACACGGCAAAGTAGTCCAGGTATTGCCAGTAGTTGGTGAAGTTCTCCGGGACATGATGCTCATACCGTACAACGCCCTCCATCCGGCCCAGCAGGTTCTTCACGGCGCTGTATTCGCTGTCGCCCACCATCGTATAGGCGGGGGCGGTATCGCTGGTGCCGTCCACCAACGTCTGCCGGATGGCGTTGTAGAGCGCCCGGTCATAGGTGGCGGTGAACACGTCCGGGTTGGCGTCCTGGGAGAAGTCCTCCCGGCTCCATTGGGCGGCGCTGATGGCGTAGGAGTCCGGCTGGGCTTGTGCGGCGTGGGCCGGAACGCTCAAACCGGCGATAAGGGCGGTGCAGGCGATCCCGGCAAGCAAGCGGTTCAGACTGTTTTTCATTATGAATGACCTCCTATGTGATATGTTGGGGGCTTTGCTGTCCCAACAGTACCACAAAGGGGGAAAACAGTCTAAGGTGCGAATTTCTTTTCAGCGGGTGTCTGTCAAACCTCCACGGCCCGGACAGCCCAGCGGTAGGCCCGCTGGTTGCGGACGCAGGTAAACAGGGTGACGCAGTTCTCGGCGGTGGGGGCCAGCAGGGAGTTGTCCGTTTCGCTGATCTTGTTCACGCTGGTGACGGAGTAGGTGCGGGTGCCCAGCCGGGTGGTCAGGGTGATGGTGTCGCCCACGTTCAGGTTGTGGATGTCGCCAAAATAGCAGTTGGTCCCCCGGTTGTGACCGGCGATGGCGCAGTTGCCGTCCCAAATGCTGGTGTCCTCAAAGTGGCCCGCGCCTTTTGCGAGGGTCTTATCATCGGTGCCCTGGTAGACCTTCACGTTCACGTTCAGGCTGGGGATTTTCAGGGTCGCCAGATAGCCGCCGCTGTAATAGAGGTCGGAAGTGACCTCCGTATAGCCGGTAGAAGGGGTGGGGGTCGCCGTACCCCCGGTGGTGGTGCCGTTGCCGGACACGATGCCGCTGGGGATGGTGTTGAAGTCGGGCGGGGCGACGGTGACGCTGCCCCCGCCGTTGATGACGGCACCCTCGCCCAGCATATAGCCGGGAGCCAGATTGGGGGTCAGGGGGTTGCCGGTGTTCAGGGTATAGGCGCTGGGAGAGCCAAAACCGGGCGGGATCAGGGCCGCGTTTTTGCTCACGTCCATGTTGGGCAGCTCGCCCCGGTCAGCCGTCACCACCGGCTCGATGGAGGTGGACTTGCCGTACTCCGGGTCGCCGGGGCCGTCGATGTTGTAGTCCAGGGCGCTGGCGGGGACGGTCAGGGCCAGGGTCAGACACAGCACAGAAAAAAGAGTGGTCAGTTTCTTCATGGCACATTACCTCCTGCGTTTGATGAAGTAGAACGCTCCGCCGCCCAGCAGCACCACCACGACAACAGCCACCACTGGCAGGACGTTGTTCTTCTCGCCGGTGGGGGCGTCAGTGGGGTCGGTCGGGTCAACGGGAGCGGTGGGATCGGCGGGGTCGGTCAGGCCGGGGTCAGTAGTGTCGCCGGGTTCCTCTGTGGGGGCGGGTTCCAGGGCTGTGCCCTCGAAGATAGCCACATAGCGGATTTTGTTCAGGTTGATACGGCTCACGGTGCCCGCATAGTCGGCGGTGACGGTGTAGCCCTTCACATAGGAGCTGGTGG
>CAJUAC010000136.1:0-2138 GCA_910583885.1 uncultured Oscillospiraceae bacterium
TGGTTCTATCAAATCATCCGCTACAGCTACGCCTCCGCTCTCACCAGCTACGGCAGCCAGCCCCACGATATGCGGGCCAACTTCCCCCTTATTGAGCAGGCCCACCGGCGTCTGAAGGATGTGGTGGTGGAGAACAAGGACTTTGAGAAGCTCATCCGGCAGTATGACCGCCCGGTGAGCCTCTTTTACTGCGATCCCCCCTACCACGCCACCGAGGGGTACTACCAGAACATCGGGGAGGACGGATTCACAGAGAAGGACCACATCCGCCTGCGGGACGCCCTTCTGTCCATTGAGGGGAAGTTCCTGCTCTCCTACAACGACGACGCCTTTGTCCGGGAGCTGTACGATGCCCCCGGCATCCAGATCGAGGCGGTCACCCGGCTGAACAACATCAAGCAGCGGTACGACCCCAACTGCCAGTTTGCCGAGGTGTTCATCGCCAACTACGACATGACCGAGCGGCAGCGTGCCGCCACACAGCTGAACCTGTTTGATTTCGGGCAGGAAATTTAATCAGAAAACGGAGGAATATCACATGAAATTCATCAAAGAGATCACACCCAAGGGCCTCCTGCTTCCAGTGACCGCCGCACGGCTGGCCGGGTTCAACGCCGGCGACAAGGTGGAGTACCACACCCTGGATGGGGCCATGCTGGTGCTGAAAGGGCGGATGAGCGCGCCGGAGCTGCTGGCCGTTGTCCAACAGCTCACGAGCACGTCGGCCCAGCTGCTCCACTACCTGTCGGAGGTCTGCGGCCCCTGTGAGGACTGTGATAAGGACAGCTGCCCCTACAACGACTTCGAGGAGGAAGCCGTTCAGGTGAACGAGTATCTGCGGGAGGCCGCCGGCATCCCCGATGGGGCCAAGCTGTGCGCCGAGGTGGACGAGGAGGCCCACACCATCACGGTTCTGGCGGCGGAACACCGCTATGACCTGCGGGACCTTCCGGCGGATCTGCTGGAGACCTTCATGGTGGTGGGCGCCTGCCTGGGCAGGCTGGAGGAGCATCTGATCGCGGAGGATACCGTCTATGGCGGCTGATTTTCCCTATCTGTACCCCTACTCCCGCGCCGACGCCCGCCGTCTGAGGCAGACGCAGATGCACGAGGACAGCTTTCGGGTGAATGTGGACTGCGCCAGAGCCATCGAGCAGGCTGTCCGGGATCATTTCAACGCGGCGGACGAGTCGCTGGCCGAGGGCTGCGCCCAGTCTGTGCTGGAACAGTTCGGCTTCAAGCGGGTGAACTTTGTCCTCGCCAACTCCCTGCAAGAGTTCCGCGAGTCGGCCTGCAAGCATCTGGTCAGCGATGAGACCTACCAGTGGGGCAGGAAAACCTTCGTTCCCCCGGACGGCAAGTATAACCGCTACTATGCGGTGGATACCGCCGCGGCACTGCTGGAGTCGTTCATCGGACAGGCCAGGGACGCATACCAGGCGCTGGGGCTGTTCGGCCTGGAACACTGTGCCGGTAACCCGCTGGAGCAGGACTACAAGGGCAAAGTGCTGGTGATGTGTCCCGACACGCTCCGGGAGAGCTGCTGGGACCCCCGCAATATGCTCTGGCTGGCGGAAGGCGGCTTTGGCTGTTCTCCCCACGCCAGAGGTCAGGCGGTCTACGCCACCTGCCTGGGCGACGGCGAAAAGACCCGCTGGAACCGCTCCGACTTCGCTGGCGTTCTGGATGAGCAGTATCTGCCGGACTGGGCGCGGGAGAAGCTGGAGGAGCTTCGCACTCCCCAGCAGGAACAGGACACCGGGCCCGCCATGGGCGGCATGAATATGGAGTAATTCCATTTTACCAAAAATTTTTTAGGAGGAACCGACAATGAAACAGGCCCCTGACCCGACCCTCACATCTCAGCGGGAGACCCTCCCCATGCAGGTGGATGTGAAAATCCACTCCCTCCACGCCAGCGGTCCCGTCCTGGCGGACGCCTCCGTCAACCTGAACGGGTGCTTCGCTATCCGGGGCGTCAAGGTGGTGGAGGGCAGCAACGGCCCCTTCGTCTCCATGCCCAGCTACAAGGGCAGGGACGGCTATAAGGACATCTGCTTTCCCTGTACGAAGGAGTTCCGCCAGCAGTTCCATCAGGCAGTGCTGGACGCCTATCAGCAGACTCTGGCTCAGATCCC
>CAJUAC010000136.1:2238-4029 GCA_910583885.1 uncultured Oscillospiraceae bacterium
GGTCTGCTACCCCAGCTCCGTCACCCAGAGTGAGGACGGAACTGAGATCCGCAAGTTCTACGATCTGTCCCCGGAGGACGATCCCACCGGCATCCCCCGCTCGGACTTCGAGCAGGACGGATACCACTACACCCTGGTGGATCTGCTCAAGCAGGAACTTCCGGAGCATGAGAGCCGCCAGCACACCGAGACGGTGACGCTGGACAGTAAAAACAAGGACATGGCCTCTGTGCTGGCTCTGCTGCCCCAGGAGAAGGCGTTCATCACCGACGACGGCCTTGCCGGGACGCTGACCCTGCGGCTGGATACGGTGCAGGTGGAGGTGGCCGGCTACGGCAGCTCCACCAAGCAGGTCTCCGCCACCCGGACCTATCCCAATCTGGCGGGACAGGACACCCAGTACATCCCCAAGACCATCCAGGACGGAGGGCGCACTCTGACCCTCCAGGACGTCAGCTGGCAGACGGACAACACCGGCAGCCTGGACGGCTACGCCCTGGGCGACCGCTACACCGCCGTGGCCACTTACACCGGCAGCGCCACCAGCAGCTATGTCAAAGGCTATACCGTCACCGCCGACTACACTGGGACAGTCAGCAGAATCGCCCTGAACAAGACCCGGTATGTGGCAATTTTCGAGGGGACGCCCCTCCAGCCTGTGGAGCCTGTGGACGACGGTCTGGAGGCAACCGATCCGGCCCCCGCCGCCAGCTTCAACTGGCCGCTCCTGCTGGCGCCTCTGGGCCTCATCGCCGCGGCTGGCGGCGGCATCGGGATCGCCCTGTTCCTCAAACGGCGCAGTGAGCTGGCCGAGGGCGGCGATGAGGATGCGTAATTCCAAACCCGTAATCAGAAAGGACTGGTGAATGTGATGAAGAAGAAACTGACCACGCTCCTCCTGGCTCTGTGCATGACGGCCTCCATGATGGCGACCGCCTATGCCGCGGAGCCTCTGGAGTACACTATCGACGGAGCTGGCAACCCGGAGTACGGCAAGTCCACGTCCATTGAGGTGGTGCATACCCCTGGCGGCGGGGCCATGAAAAACGAGGACGTGAGCAAGAACGCCGCTCTCGCTCCCCCCGCCTTCGGCAGCTACAGCGCCGACACCCTGCACACCGGCACGCCCCTCACTCCCAATCTGGCTCCCGGCTATCAGCCCACCTCCGGAGCCATCATCAACGGCAGCGCCGGTGTCATCCAGCCTCCCGCCATGGGCGGCAGTATGGGAACGGATTCCGGCAGCGGCTCCGTCTATGTCCCCGGCTCGTCCTCGGTGACAGTGACCAACCCCGGCAGTGCTTCAGGCGGCTATACGGCGGTGACGGACGATCTCTATTACTCCGGAGGACACTTGGGCACGCTGAAGATCCCCGCCATCGGTCTGAGCGTCAAGATCTACCAGGGTACGGACAGCGCCGCGCTGAAGAAGGGCGCGGGTCATTTTGAGGACACCTCCATCTGGGATGGAAATGTGGCGCTGGCTGCCCACAACCGGGGCGTGAACAACCACTTCGGGGAGATCCATACGCTGGAGGTGGGCGATACCATCTCCCTGACCACACAGCTTGGGACCCGCACCTATGAGGTGACCTCCGTTTCCAAGGTGAGCGAGACAGACCGCAGCGCCCTCGCCGCCTCCACCACCAACATGATCACCCTTTACACCTGCGTCCGTGACCAGCGGGATCAGCGGTGGTGCGTCCAGGGGGTGGAAATTAGCTAATATGCTTCGTTTTCGCCCGCGCGTTTCTCCATTTTAGATTGCATTTTCTTCTCGACTTTTGACCT
>CAJUAC010000137.1 GCA_910583885.1 uncultured Oscillospiraceae bacterium
GGACAAAGCACTGGAAGGTGTTGGCCCCGATGGCCAGGGCCGCCTTCCCCATCTTATAAAAGCCTCCTGAAGAGGACAGGTGTGCGCCCAAATAGGTCATAACAGCTTCTCCTTTGCATATTCCAACAGCATTGCCCGGTCGTTGGGCAGTTTTTCATCCAGTACCAGCTCCAGCAGCCCCTCCAAGGCGCGCCCCACCGCCGGGCCCTCCAGGCCCAGCGCTGTCAGATCCCCGCCCTTCACCGCCAGCTGCCGCAGGGAGAAGCACGCCCCCTGCTCCAGCACCAGCGACAGCAGCTCCTCCCACTGGCCCAGCAGCTTCTGCCGGTCCCGGTAGGGCTCCGCCTGGGCCAGGTTGTCCGCCCGCTTTACCGCCAGCAGCAGCCGCAGCGTCCCCTCCCCATACCGGGCCAGGGCCCGCCGCACAGCCCGCTCGCTGAGGGCCAGCTCGCAGTCGTGGCGCTCCACCAGGGTCAGGATGGTCCGCCGGCTCTGGTTGTCAAAGCGCAGCCGCTCCAGGATCCCGTCTGCCAGGGCTGTGCTCCGCCGCCAGTGGCCATAGAAATGGCCCCGGCCCTCCCCGTCCAGGGAAAAGGTGTCCGGCTTGCCCAGGTCGTGGAGCAGAAGGGCATAGCGCACCTCCGGCACCGGCGGCGACGCCGCCACAGCCCGGGCCGTGTGCTCCCACACGTCATAGCAGTGGTAGACGCTGCGCTGGTCAAAGCCCACGCAGGGCAGGATCTCTGGCAGAAATACCCCCAGCACGTCCGGATAGGCCAGCAGGACCTCCAGCACATGGTCCCCACACAGGATCCCCGTCAGCTCCGCATGGATGCGCTCCGGGGCGATACACCCCAGCAGCGGCGCGCACCGGTGCAGGGCCTCCTCCGTGCCCGGCTCCACGGCAAAGCCCAGCCGGGAGGCGAAGCGCAGGCCCCGCAGGATGCGCAATGCGTCCTCCTGGAACCGCTTCTCCGGCTCCCCCACCGCCCGCAGCACCCCGGCGGCCAAATCCTCCCGGCCCCGGAAGGGGTCCGCCAGCGCACCACGCCGGTCCAAGGCCACCGCGTTGACGGTGAAATCCCGGCGGGCCAAATCCTCCCGCAGGGAGCGGGTGAAGGTCACATGCTCCGGATGGCGGCCATCCAGATAGTTGCCGTCCCGGCGGAAGGTGGTCACTTCCACACCCTGGCCGCCGGACTTCACCGTCACCGTACCATGCTTCAACCCAGTGGGCAAGGCGCCGGGCGCGAACAGCGCCAGCACCGCCTCCGGCTCCGCATCCGTAGCTACGTCCCAATCCCCCGGCTCCCGTCCCAGCAGCAGATCCCGCACCGCGCCGCCTACGCACCACGCCTCGTATCCCGCCGCCTCCAGGCGGGCCAGGACCCTTTCTACAGCCTCCGGCAGCTTGTCCATCCGCGTCCCCCTCCTTTTAAAAAAGGATTTTTTCTAACCCGGTTATTTTTTGAAAAAAACAGGCATAGTATGAGTGGAAATACTGGTTGCGCATCAGCCGCTCTTATAGTATAATACATTCTTGCAAAAAAGGCAAATACCGGCAGGCCTCTGCCGTTTGGGAAGGAACCTGTTCCATGACCCCTATCGCTACAAAGATCCAGTCCTACATCGCCCCGGGCCGCCGGGTCCACCTGGCGGGCATTGGCGGCGTATCCATGAGCCCCTTGGCCCAAGTGCTCCACAGTATGGGCCTGCGCGTCCAGGGCAGCGACCAGGCGGGCAGTGCGGCGGTGGACCATCTGCGCGCTATGGGCATTGCGGTCCATGTGGGCCATGAGGCCCAGGATATCGCAGGGGCGGAGTTTGTCATCCGCACCGCCGCCATCCATGACGACAACCCCGAGATCGCTGCCGCCCGGGCCGCCGGTATCCCCGTCTTTGAGCGGGCCGAGGCATGGGGGGCCATCATGCGCCAGTATGGGAACGCCCTGTGCATTGCGGGCACCCACGGCAAAACCACCACCACTTCCATGGCGACCCACGTCTTCATGGCCGCCGGGAAGGACCCTACGGTCATGATCGGCGGCACCCTGCCCATGCTCCACAGCGGCTACCGCATCGGCGGGGGGGACACCATCATCCTGGAATCCTGCGAGTACTGCAACAGCTTCCTCCACTTCTTCCCCACCGTGGCGGTGGTGCTGAACGTGGAGGCGGACCACCTGGATTTCTTCAAGGATCTGGAGGACGTGAAGGCCTCCTTCCGCCGCTTTGCCCAGCTGGTCCCGCCGGAGGGCTACATTGTCGCCAATGCCAGCGACCCCAACGCGATGGACGCGCTGGCGGGCCTGCCCCTGTTCACCTTCGGCTGCGGGGAGGAGGCTGACTGCCGGGCAGAGGGTATCGTCTGGAACCAGGGCCGCCCGTCCTTTGATGTGACGGTACATGGGGAGCTCTACACCCATCTGTCCCTCCAGGTTGCCGGACACCACAACCTGCTCAATGCCCTGGCCGCCGCTGCTGCCGCATACGTGCTGGGCGTCCCCGGCCATGCGGTGCAGGAGGGCCTGGAGGCGTTCTCCGGCGCGGGCCGCCGCTTCGAGTACAAGGGGGAGTGCAGCGGGGCCAGGGTTTACGACGACTATGCCCACCATCCCAGCGAGCTCCACGCCCTGCTGGAGATGGCGAAGAGCTTGGGCTACCAGCGGGTGGTCTGCGCCTTCCAGCCCCACACCTACACCAGAACCCGGGATCTGTTTGATGACTTCGTCCGGGAGCTGAAGGCTGCGGACCTGGTGGTGCTCACAGATATCTTTGCCGCCCGGGAGAAAAACACCATCGGGATCTCCTCCCAGGACCTGGTCCGTGAGATCCCTGGCTCCCTCTACTGCCCCTCCCTCCCGGAGGCGGCGCAGAAGCTGCGGGAGCTGGCCCAGCCCGGAGATCTGATCCTCACCGTGGGGGCTGGTGACATCTACACGGTAGGAGAGGCCCTTGTGGGCTGAGCCTCTGTGGAAAATTACCAAAAACACCTGTTAAAGATTTATCATAATATCCATTGTATTTTTCCGCCCCATATGGTATGATAACAATGTCAAAAGGGAGTAGTTCCCCGGCAGGCGGTGTGCGAGCCGCCCGAGCGGCCATTGGGTAGGTGCCCAATCACGCAGCAAGCCTGGGGCGCGCACCGTCAGGACGGCCCTCCAGGGCCCGGGACGCGCGGAGATCTCCATAGTTGGAATCTTAACGAGACTTTTACCGGAAGGTAGAAGTCTCGTTTTTTACATACCCGGGTGTGTGAAAGCGGGCTCCCCCCTTTTGACAAACCACCCCGGCCGGGGTATACTGGGACACAGAGACCAAGAAGAGCAGGGACATTGACCACTGAAAAGGAGGAAACGTATGGATATTTTATTGAAATTCTTACCGGTTATCATCATTGCCGCCGTTTTACTGCTGCTGGTGGTGGCAGGCTATCTGAAGGCGCCGCCAGACACCGCGTACATCATCTCCGGCCTGGGCCGCAAGCGGATCCTCATCGGCAAGGCCGGCTGGCGGGTACCGTTCTTCGAGCGGGTGGATAAGCTCTCCCTGCGCATCATGCAGGTGGATGTGAAAACCAGCGAGGCCGTGCCCACCAACGAGTTCATCAACGTCACTGTGGACGGCGTCGCCAACGTGAAAATCAGCTCCGACCCGGAGCTGCTCAAGCTGGCCGCCGAGGCCCTGCTGGGCAAGCGCCCCGAGGAGCTGGTGGGCCTGGTCACCCAGGTGCTGGAGGGCAACATGCGCGAGATCGTAGGCTCCGTTGGGCTCAAGGAGATGGTCCAGGACCGCCAGGGCGTGGCCCGGAAGATCACGGAGAATGTGGTCCCCGACATGCGCAAGCTGGGTCTGGAGGTCGTCAACTTCAACATCCAGAACTTTAAGGACGGCGCCGGCACCATCGAAAACATGGGTATCGACAATGTCGAGCAGATCCGCAAGAACGCCCAGATTGCCAAGGCCAACGCCCAGCGGGACATCGCCATCGCCACCTCCCAGGCCCAGCAGG
>CAJUAC010000138.1 GCA_910583885.1 uncultured Oscillospiraceae bacterium
GCAACGTCCTGGTCTGGTTCCTGTGTGCCATCGCCTTTTTAAAGGTATCCCAGAAAATCGACTCCTTCATGTCCAGCCTGGGCGTGAACGTGGGGCATACGGGCGGTTCCATGATCGCGGAGGCCCTGGTTGCCGCAAGGGGCGTGGGTGCTGTCCGCAATTTTTCCCGCCAGCATTTCGGCGGCGGCCACAGCAGCAGCTCTTCCCATGTAAACAACGGCTCCGGCTCACCCGGAAGCCCCGGCAGTCCGGGCGGTTTTATGGCAGGCGGCCTTGCGGGGGTAGTCAGCCGGCAGGTCACAAACAGCGCCATCCGCACAGCCACTGCCAGCACGGTGACTGAAAAATCTTCCGGAAAAGGGCCTGGCGGGTTTGTGTCCGCCGTATCTGCCGGCATTGGCGGGAACATATATACATCTTCCGTTGCAAAGGGCGGCGATTTTGCCAATAACGTTATCGGCACAGTAGCAGCCGGAAATATTTCCTCCATGGGCACCATGACCGGGGAAAAGGCTGCCCAGGCCCTCCACTCCTACATGGGCTATGCCGCCCTGGAGGAAGGCGCACAGCATGTGCCGTCCTTTACAGGCGTGGAGATCGTGGGCGGGCGCATCACCGGCACGGAGATCTCGGAGGAACATCCGGAGGGCATTTCCTTCGGCATGTACCACGCAGACCAGTACGCTGCGCCGGAGGGGGCTTATGCTACCGTGCAGGCCGTGGACGGCACTTCCTGGTACAAGCAGTACGCACAGGACGCCGTGGAGAAATCCCCTTACATGGCGGCGGACGGCTCCATCGCCTATAAGGAATCCATTGTGAAAAAAATGCCCCCGGCGCCCAAAAGAAAGGACAGGCTATAAATGGAAGAAAGACAGAAGAACGGGCTGGAAGAAGCCCTTGAGACCGGCGCGTCTGCGGCACACCTTGCCAGGGGCGCCGTAAAAGCGGGGAAGGCGGTGTCCGGGGCCGCAAAGGGCGCCGCCGTGGGCGGGCCTTACGGCGCAGCTGCAGGGGCGTTATGGGAAGGGCGTAAGTTTGTCGGAAAGGTCCTGGCGGCAGCCGCTGTCCTGTTACTGCTCCCGGTGCTTTTTGTGCTGATGCTCCCCGGCCTGATCTTTGACGGCTTTTCCTCCGCCTTTTCCCCCGCTGACACGGAAAACCCCATCCTGAACAGCGAAACCGCCATTGTGGAGAATGCCAACACCATCACCTTCACCATCAGCAGCATCCTGGGGGAAGGCATGGAAGATGTCATGGAACGGATCGGGCGGGATTTTGCCGCCTCGGACGGGGATGAAATGGAGGTCATCAACCCCTATGAGACAAGCCCCGTATACAACGCCAACCTTTTTGTCTCTCAGTATTGTGCGGCAAAAGACAAGGAGTTTGCGGATATCTCCATTTCGGACATGGCGGCAGTCATGCGCCGTGGGAAATCCCACCTTTACTCCTATAAGCGGACCGAGGAGATCCGTGAAAAGACGGTGGAGGACCCGGAAACCGGGGAAGAGACTACCGTATCAGAAAAATGGATGATCTATACCATTTCCTACAATGGGGAAGATTATTTTGCCGACCAGGTATTCTCCCTCACGGAAGAACAGAGGGAGCTTGCCGCCGATTACGCACAGAACCTGAGCCTTTTTCTGGGGGACGGGCTGGTCCAGAACCTGGAAAACTGGGAAGGGAACAGCATCCCCTCCCTGGGTGATGTACGCTTTACGGATGGCAGCACGGAAGTTGTCTATTTCAACCAGCTGGATGAACGCTATGCCGGGAAGCCCTACGGCACCGACCATATCGGCGGTTACGGCTGCGGGCCTACTTCCATGGCAATGGTGGTGTCCTCCCTGGCCGGCGAGACCGTTGACCCGGAGAGGATGGCACAGTGGGCTTATGAAAACGGCTACTGGTGCAAAGGAAGCGGCTCCTACCATGCGCTGATTCCCGGTGCCGCCAAAAACTGGGGGCTTGCCGTTTCCGGCTGTACCCCTTCGGAACCCCAGCGGCTGCTGGACGCACTGGCAGACGGGAAGCTGGTGGTGGCCATCATGTCAAAAGGGCACTTCACAAGCGGCGGCCACTTTATCGTGCTGCGGGGAGTGAAGGACGGGAAGATCCTGGTGGCGGACCCCGCCAGCTACAAACGGAGCGGGCAGCTCTGGGATCTTTCCATCATACTGAACGAAGCCAGCAGACGTGCAGGCGCAGGCGGCCCTTTCTGGATCATCGGCTGAATGCCCTGCCACAGTCCGGCCATGAACCCTGTTTACAGATGTTCCGATCTGATTTTACCATGGCCGGAACTGACACACTGCGAAAGAGAGGTACTACCAAATGAATCATCAGAATGACCACGATACCTATATCATCCCGCCTAACTTTGTGGACACAGGCACATTTTTCGGCGGTATGTTCCGGGCAAGGAACGTGATCGAGGCCGGCATCCTGGCCGCCGTGACCGGGCTGCCGGTATTTCTGTTCCTGCCCTTTAGTCTGACCGCACGGATCATCGTGCTGTGCCTGACTACCCTGCCCCTTGTCCTGTTTGCCCTGATCGGTATATCGGGGGAAAGCCTGTCGTCCTTCCTTGTCATCTTCTTAAAATACATGAAGAACCGCCGTATCGTGGGCGGCGGGGAAAGCCAGGAAGCAATGCGGGCGGCCCCATCTGCAAAAAAGGGCAGGAAAAGCGGCAAAAAGAAAAGCCCTGTTCCCAGCGAAAATGCAGCATCCACCGACACCAGTCAGGAGATGAAAACGGACAGAAAGAACCATAAATCCGGCAAAAACGAAAAAATCGGCGGCATATCCGGCTGGCGGCGCAGGGGGGAGGAAGATTTCCCCGCAGAGTTTGACCAGGTAAAGGGATATGAGATCCGCCAGAAGCTCCGCCCCAGCCAGGCACAGAAAAAACAGCAGGCCGGAACACAGCGAAAGAAATCCGCAGGGGGAAAGAAACGGGACCCACAACAGGATTCCAGAAAAACGGCTGCCGGAAGACCGGGAGGACCGAATCGCAGAAACAACCAGCAGAAAAAGGACCGTTCCCCCAGAAAGCCGCTGCACACACCGGAACCGCAGTTTACCCACTTAAACCCGGTAGCGGACTACCTGCCCATCAGCAGGATAGAAAACGGCGTCATCTACACGAAAGACCACCGGTATGTGAAGGTGGTGGAGGTGATCCCCATCAACTTCCTGCTCCGCAGCGCCAGGGAACAGAGGAGCATTATCTATTCCTTTGTTTCCTATTTAAAGATAAGCCCGGTAAAGCTCCAGTTCAAGGTGCTGACCCGCCGCGCGGATATCGGGCGCCACATGGAGACGGTGCGCCGGGAGATGGCCCAGGAGACCAACGAACAGTGCCGGCTCATGCAGGAGGATTACCTGCAGTTCATCCAGCAGATCTGTTCCCGCGAGGCAGTCACACGCCGGTTCTTCCTGGTCTTTGAATACGAGCCCTGGAGCAATGCAAGGCGCACGGACGAGGAAGGGGAAGCCATCGGCTCCCTGCAGTCCGCCGTCCACACCGCATCCAACTACCTGCGTCAGTGCGGGAATGAAGTGGTGCTGCCGGACAACGAGGACGAGTTCACCATAGACGTGCTCTATAACCTCCTGTGCCGGAATGAGAGCGCTACTAAGCCCCTCCCCGTCCGGGCTAAAGAGGTGGTGGCGCAATACCTGGCAAACGGGCGGGAGGCGGAAATCGACCATATCCCTGCCGGGGAGTTTATCGCCCCCACAGGCATTGACTTCACCCACGGGCGCTACATCTGCATTGACGGGCTTTATTACGCCTACCTGCTGATCCCCTCGGACGGCTATAAGACCCATGTGCCGGCCGGCTGGCTCAGCCTGATGGTCAACGCCGGGGACGGGATCGACCTGGACATGTTCCTCTCCCGCCAGCCCAAGGAGCGCATCATCCAGAAGGTGGGCCAGCAGCTGCGCATCAACCGCTCCCGGATCAAGGACGCCAGCGATACCAACA
>CAJUAC010000139.1 GCA_910583885.1 uncultured Oscillospiraceae bacterium
TGTCCAGCTTCTTCCGTCACTCGTCACTTTCCTATCTTTGACCGCGGAAGTAATAGTTGTAACCGTGATTCTTACACCATTCCTGATATTTGGCTGTAAATGCCTTTTCGGACAACCCGCAGACACACTCACAGCGTGGGAAAGCGGCTACAAAGTCTACCCACTTCTCGCTTCCGTCCGCCCGGGCAGGGCTGAAAAGCAGGCGGTTTGTGTCCAGGAAGGCGGTGTCAAACAAGGAAATCAGATTGTTTTTAAGCATAGTCTGTACTTTGACACATTGCTGATACTGACGGTATGTGGTTTTCAGCATCAGCCGCACATCATCCTCCGGAATGTACCTGGGCAGCGTCAGCCAGTGGTCGAGGCCGTAGTTGGCCAGCTTGATTGCATCCTTCTTGTCTGTTTTAGCCCGCCGCAGGCTGTTGTTCCTGTAGCCATGTACCAGCAGGGCATTCACAACGGAAACGTAGAGACCGGAATCCATCTTTTTTTCGCTGCCGATTCAATCTATTGGGTGACGCGAACTCATGGCTCAACCTGCTTAAACCGAATGTTGCAACAAGAGGATGACTGACAGTCTTGCTCACGGACCGTATAGCCCAAGGGAGCGGTGGTCAGCCAGTTGTTCCTCTCATTGTAGCTTTGGCACGAGACGGACGAAACCCCCGGCTGGCTGCCGAGGGTTCCAACCAGATTATATTGTAATAGGGAGCGAGTGCAGTTTTCGCCGCAGGCGGAAACGGAGTAGAGCGGACTTTGCGACGGCGCGCTGGGCCCACGCCCGGAGGAAGTTCGACGAGGCGCTCAACGCCCTGCCGTTGGATAAGTGGGAGGGCACGGCGGCGCTCGCCGGACTGAAATACTGCAATAAACTGTTCGCCTGGGATGAGCGGTTCAAAAACCTCTCCCCAGAAGAGCGGACAAAGCAGCGTCTGAAAGAGGAAAACCGATTTTAGACGCGCTTTTGGCATGGGCAGCCGCCGCGCCCAAGTCTGCGGTAGGCAAAGCCTTGCACTACCTCAAGGAGCGCCCGATCTCCTGCCGGTATCTGGAGGACGGAGAGGGGGTCCAGAAAGAACCCGCCAGCTAGCAGACACATAAAATGTTCCGAGGGCCGCACTGGTAAGGAGGCTTTCCTGCTGTTGTGCCGGCGCATTCCTGGCGCACGCCCTCATTCAGAAAGGAGATTGTTTTATGTCTCTGCCCAGCTTTCCCAACATTGACCCGCCTATCCAGCGGGAAAACGCAGTCAATCAGATTCTCTCCTCCATCGCCATGGAGGAACTCGGCCTGAGTCACATCCTCAACGCTGAGGGCGAGAAGCTGCAATATATCCTCGGCACCCTGCCCGGCCTCAGCGGCCCTGCCGCTACCGTGGAAGATGTGCTGTCCGCTAACGAGAGCGTCCGGAACCTGCTGAAGACCGCTGTGCAAAACCAGCTCTTCCTGAAGTCCAAAATGCAAGGGGCGCTGGAGGCATCTCCCATGCAGGGTCCTGCCGGCCCCGCCGGCCCCGCTGGTCCCGCCGGAGCTGCCGGAACCACTGGCGCCGCTGGCGCTGCCGGTCCCACCGGAGCCACCGGAGCTGTTGGAGCCACTGGCCCCACCGGCCCTGCCGGACCCACAGGTCCCACCGGACCCACCGGCGCGACAGGACCAGAAGGCCCTGCTGGAGCAAATCTGTTCGGCCTGGACGGTCCTACAGGACCCACCGGTCCTGTGGGTCCTACCGGCCCTGTCATCATCGACTTTGCCTATGCCGCTAACACCGGCGCAGCCGTGATCCCTGTGGATGGCCTGGTGCCCCTGCCGAATGACCAGGTGAAGGCAAAGGACATCACCGTCAGTCCCGACAACACCAAGTTCACCGTGAAGACCGGCGGGGTCTATCAGGTTGGGTATGCCGTCAATACCGACAAGGCCCTGACCACTGGTGCCCGGCTGCTGGTCAATGGCACGCCCAGGGAAGCGTCCGCTGCAGGGGGAATCGCAGCATTGTCCCTGAGCCGGCTTTCCAACGAGGTCCTGCTGCGTTTGAGCGATAACGACGAAATTTCCTTGCAGATCTTCAATAATCCGCTTGGTACGGCGCTGCTGCCTGCTCCCGTGGGGGCGTCCCTGAGAATCGTCCGGTTGAGTTAAGGAGGAACGCTTTATGTCAATGCCCACATTTCCCAAAAACGATCCTCCTCTGAGCCGCGAGGGGAGTCTTAACGAAATTATCGCTTCCATCGCCGCCGAGGAGTTGAGCTTGAGCCACATTCTCAACGCCGAGGGCGAAAAGCTGCAATACGTCCTGGGGACCCTGCCCGGTCTGGATGAGGCGGCCTCGCTGGATGAGGTGCTCCGGATCAACCAGAGCGTAAAGGACACACTGTCCGGCATCATAGAGCAGCAGATGATGCTGTCTGCCAAGCTGGGCGCGGCCTTGAAGGCCCCCACCATTCCCGGCCCCGCCGGCCCTGCCGGCCCTGCTGGTCCCACCGGCCCTGACGGAGCTGCCGGGGCCACCGGAGCGGATGGCCCTGCCGGCCCTGACGGAGTTGCCGGGGCCACCGGAGCGGACGGCCCCACTGGCCCTGCCGGGGCTGCGGGCCCCGCCGGACCCACCGGGGCCGCAGGTCCACAGGGTGTCACCGCAGAAGGCGTGGCCCGCAATGGCGCAACCGGTCCCACAGGCCCCACAGGCCCCACTGGAACCACCGGCCCCAACCCCACAGCTGCCGCAGCCTTCGCCGCCAATATCCAAGGGCCTGACATCAACGTGCCGTCTTATTCCGGTGTCGCGATCCCTCTGCCGGATGGCCAGGTCATGTCCGCAGATATTACCGCCAACCCGGAGAACACCATGTTCCAGGTGAGCAAAAAAGGCGTCTATCTGCTCTCTTACCGCGTGAATCTCACCAAGCCCGCGCAGGTAGGGACCAAGCTGCTCATAAACGGCATGGCGCGATACACTACTATGGTTATCCCTGCGGTTCCTACTGCCAGCTTTGAGAATCAGCATGCGCATCTTATGAACGCCGGTGAGACGCTCCAGCTCCAACTGTGCGCGGCCCCCCTCCCCGGACTTTCTCCAAAGGCTCAAACTGTCACTCTGGCAGGCGAAATGGGCGCTTCTCTGAGTATCATCCTGCTGGAAGAGAGGTAATGAAGGGGCGCATTCCTGGTGTGTACACCCACTTAGAAAGGGGATTATTTTATGTCTCTGCCCAGCTTTCCCAATATTGACCCGCCCATCAAGCGGGAAGACGCAGTCAATCAGATCCTCTCCTCCATTGCCATGGAGGAGTTGGGAATGAGCCATATCCTGAACGCCGAGGGCGAGAAGCTGCAATATATCCTCGGCACCCTGCCCGGCCTCAGCGGCCCCGCCGCTACCGTAAAAGACGTGCTGAACGCCAATGAGAGCGTCAAGGATCTGCTGGAAACCACCACGCAGAACCAGCTCATCCTAAGATCCAAGATGCAGTGCGCGCTGGATACCACCCCCGCACAGGGTCCTGCAGGCCCCGCTGGCCTCACTGGTCCCACCGGCCCTGCCGGACCCACCGGAGCCACTGGCCCCACCGGTTCCGCCGGCGCGACAGGAGCGGCAGGAGAGACAGGAGCCACCGGTCCCACTGGCCCTGCCGGCGCAACGGGTGCTGCCGGTCCTGCCGGACCCACCGGTCCAACGGGGCCTGCCGGAAAATATTCCCCAGGCATGGATGGCCCCACGGGTCCTGCCGGTCCCACCGGTCCCACCGGCCCTAACGTCACAGCCACCTACACCTTTGCTTCAAATTACACGGGAGGCACCGTCCTCCCCGATCCATTACGCGACGGTCTATTAGGTGCCACGGTGCCTTTGCCGAATGTCGGGCCGAGCTCCACAAAGATTGACTTCGATAAAGCCAGCAGCGAGTTTATTTCGAAAATAGATGGATATTTCCAGATTTCCTACAACCTCAATCCCTCCACACCGGTGGTGGGCACTG
>CAJUAC010000140.1 GCA_910583885.1 uncultured Oscillospiraceae bacterium
TGTAGGGGATCTCGTAGATCTCGATGACGTTCTCGCTCTTGACATAGCGGTACTTGCCCCGGATCTTGACGGATCCCCGGCCAGTGCGGTAGACCTCCTCCAAAGCGGCGCGGTCATAGACGATCTCCCCGCCAGTGGGGAAATCCGGGGCCAGGAGGGTGGCGGAGAGGTCGCAGTCCGGGTTTTTCAGATAGGCCGCCGTGGTGTCGCAGACCTCCGCCAGGTTAAAGCCGCACAGCTGGCTGGCCATGCCCACAGCGATGCCCTGGTTGGCGGAGACCAGGATGTTGGGGAAGGTGGTGGGCAGCAGGGCCGGCTCCTTCATGGTGTTGTCGTAGTTGTCCACGAAATCCACCGCGTTCTGATCCAGATCCCGGAAGAGCTCCTGGCAGATGGGGGCGAGCTTTGCCTCCGTGTACCGGCTGGCGGCGTAGGCCATATCCCGGGAGTAGACCTTCCCGAAGTTGCCCTTGCTGTCCACCAGGGGGTGGAGCAGGGCCCCGTAGCCCTTGGAGAGGCGGACCATGGTCTCGTAGATGGCCGCGTCACCATGGGGGTTGAGGCGCATGGTCTGGCCCACGATGTTGGCGGACTTGGTCCGGGCCCCGGTGAGCAGGCCCATCTTGTACATGGTGTACAGGAGCTTGCGGTGGGAGGGCTTGAAACCGTCGATCTCCGGGATGGCCCGGGACATGATGACACTCATGGCGTAGGGCATGAAATTGGTCTCCAGGGTCTCGGTGATGGGCTGCTCCAGCACGGCGGCCTGCAATCCCATCACGTTGGGGTTGTCCACCCTGGGCTTTGTCTCGTCTGGCTGTTTTTTCTTTGGCATAATCGTTCCTTTATCCGGCGGGCATTACGCAAACCGCTCCATCTTGGTATCAATGGTGTATGCCGCCTTGAGGCGGCGAACATCCTCCATGTAGGGCTGGGCCATATGGACGGCCTGGGCGGCCTCGTCCCGCCAGCGCTCCAGCAGCACAACAGTGTCCTTCTGTTCGTAGGAGAGGCAGTAGTCGTACTGGAGGCAGCCGTCCTCTGCCCGGACCTTCTCCTGGAGCCCGCTCTCCTTGAGGGAGAGGATAAAGGCCGTCGCCATGCCGGGCTTGCAGGTGTAATAGACATGTAAAACCATCTGATCGTTTCCTCCTTTACCAGCCGGCGGCTATGAGATGTCCGCCAGATCCAAGAATTTGTACCCTTCGTTGGCAATATGGTCCTTGCGCCCCTGGAGGTTGTCCCCCAGAAGCAGGTCAAACATCTGGCCGGTGGCCTCCATGTCCTCGGGCATCACCTTGATCAGCCGCCGGGTCTCCGGATTCATGGTGGTCAGCCACATCATATCCGGGTCGTTCTCACCCAAGCCCTTGGAGCGGTCAATCTTGACCTTCTTGCCCTCCAGCCCCTTGACAATCTCCGCTTTTTCCTTCTCGGAGTAGGCAAACCAGGTCTTCTCCCCGCAGGTGATCTCGAAGAGGGGGGATTCGGCGATATAGACGTACCCCTCCTGGATGAGGGTGGGGCACAGCCGGTAGAGCATGGTCAGGATCAGGGTGCGGATCTGGAAGCCGTCCACGTCCGCATCCGTACAGATGACGACCTTGTTCCAGCGCAGGCTCCCCAGGTCAAAGGTACTCAGATCCTTGACATGCTTGTTCTGCACCTCCACGCCGCACCCCAGCACCTTCATCAGGTCCGTGATGATCTCGCTTTTGAAGATACGGGCGTAGTCCGCCTTCAGGCAGTTGAGGATCTTGCCCCGGACCGGCATAATGCCCTGGAACTCCGCATCCCGGCTCAGCTTCACGCTGCCCAGGGCGCTGTCGCCCTCCACGATGTAGATCTCCCGCCGGGAGACGTCCTTTGTCCGGCAGTCCACGAACTTCTGCACCCGGTTGGCAATATCAATGGAACCGGAGAGCTTCTTTTTCACATTCAGCCGGGCCTTTTCCGCCTGTTCCCGGCTGCGCTTGTTGATGAGCACCTGCTCGGCAATGCGCACCGCGTCGCTGGGGTTTTCGATGAAATAGATCTCCATGCGGCTGCGCAAAAACTCCGCCATGGCCTCCTGGACGAATTTGTTGGTAATGGCCTTCTTGGTCTGGTTCTCATAGCTGGTCTGGGTGGAGAAATTGCTGCTGACCAGCACCAGGCAGTCCTCGATGTCCCCCCAGGTGACTTTGGCCTCATTTTTCTGGTACTTGTTGTTCTGGCGCAGCCAGCCGTCAATGGCCCCCACAAAGGCCGACTTGGCGGCTTTCTCCGGGCTGCCGCCGTGCTCCAGCCAGCTGGAGTTGTGGTAGTGCTCGATGACTGCGGTACGGTTGGAGAAGCAGCAGGACACAGAGAGCTTTACCTTGTATTCGTCCTTATCCGCCCGGTCCCGGCCCCGGCGCTCGGTCTCCCAGAACACAGGCTCCGTCAGGGGATCCTCCCCGGCCAGCTCCCGGACGTAGTCGGCGATGCCATTTTCGTAGACAAACTCCGTGGTCTCAAACTTCCCCGGCGCTGTCTCCAGGCGCAGGCGGAAGGTGATGCCGGCGTTGACCACCGCCTGCCGCTTCATCACCCCGGCAAAGTATTCCGGGGGGATGGCAATGTCAGTAAACACCTCCAGATCCGGCAGCCAGCGGGTCCTGGTGCCGGTTTTCCGTTTGGTGAGGGGGGTTTTTTCCAGCTCCCGGCCCGGTTCGCCCTGGATCTCCCCCTTTTTGAAGTGGAGCTGGTAGGCGAAGCCATCCCGCCAGACAGTGACATCCATGTACGCTGACGCGTACTGGGTGGCGCAGGAGCCCAGGCCATTGAGGCCCAGGGAGTATTCGTAGTTCTCTCCTTCGTTGTTGCCATACTTCCCTCCGGCATAGAGCTCGCAGAATACCAGCTCCCAGTTCCAGCGCTGCTCCTTCTCGTTCCAGTCCACCGGGCAGCCCCGGCCCTGGTCCTCCACCTCCACGCTGTGGTCTAAGTAGCTGGTGACGGTGATCAGCCGCCCATGGCCCTCCCGGGCCTCGTCAATGGAGTTGGACAGGATTTCAAAGACTGCGTGTTCACAGCCCTCCAGGCCGTCGGAGCCAAAAATGACGCCGGGCCGCTTGCGGACCCGGTCTGCTCCTTTCAGGGCGCTGATGGACTCGTTGCCATACTGTTGCTTTCTTTCACTTGCCATAGATCCCTCCGGGTAAAACGCATAATTATCTATAGTTTATCAAATTTGCCCACTAATGGCAAGGGGGATTTCGCCGGAGGAGCAGGATTGTCAAACAAACTGGAGCGAACCCGCTTCCCCGGCGGCGGATGGGAACAGGCCCCCGATCCCAACTGCTCTATCCTGCTGTTGTCAGCAGCTGTTTTTGAAAGGCAGGGAGGCCAGCCGGACTGCCCGGCTGGCCTCCCTGCCTGGAACCGTTACACACCGGCGGTGCTCCTGTGCAGGCCGATCATGTCCAGGACCTCCTCCTTAGACTTGCCGCCCGCCTCCCGGCGGACCAGGTCTCCATCCTTGAAAAACATGAGGGTGGGGATGCTCATCACCCGGTACTGCTTGGCAAGCTCCGGCTGCTCGTCCACGTTCACCTTGCCCACCTTCACCTCACTCTGCTCCCCGGCGATCTCATCAATAATAGGGGACAGGGCCGCGCACGGGCCGCACCAGGGCGCCCAGAAGTCCACCAGCACCGGCTGGGAGGCGTGCAGGACCTCCTGGTCATAGTTGTCCTTTGTCAGTGTAATATATGCCATTTTTATTCTCCTTTCCTCCTTTTGGGGTCCAATGGTGGTAGTATACCCCGTTTTTCGGAAATCCTCAACATTTTTTTGCACATCTTTCGCGCCGCACCTCCCCGGTGGCAGCGGCATAGGATGGGGAAAAACAGGAGGTATCCCGCCTATGCCCATCATTTATCTGAGCCCAAGTACAGAAGAAGATATATTATGAAGATATATGGCAAAAAAATTAAAGACGCAAATCG
>CAJUAC010000141.1 GCA_910583885.1 uncultured Oscillospiraceae bacterium
GGATGCGGGAGAACGGCATCTTCGGCGTGAAGCTCCACCCGGAGTTCCAGCACTTTGTGCTGGATGATGAGCGCCTGTTCCCCATGTTCGAGGAGATGGAGCGCCACGACATGTTCCTCATCGCCCACATGGGGGATCCCCGGGTGAATGTCTCCGGGCCGGCCAGGATGCTGCCTATCGCAAATACCTTCCCCGGGCTGCGGTGTATCGCTGCCCACCTGGGCAACTGGGGGGACTGGGATCTGGAGAAGATCCGCCCCCTCACCAAGCTGCCCAACATCTACACGGACATCAGCTCCTCCTTCAGCTACGTCACGGACAAGGCCCCCCTCTACCCAATCCTGCGGGAGTATGACCCGACCCATGTGTTTTTCGGCTCGGACTACCCCATCTGGTGTCCCCAGAAGGAGCTGGAGAAGGCCAAGAGGCTGGGCCTGGAGGAGGGTTTCCTGGAGGATATCCTGTTCCACAATTTTGCCAGGTTCTACCACTACCGGCAGCTATAGGGCGGGGGAGACAGACAATAGAGGATCATAAGAAAGGGATATCCCGTTGACACGCAGAACGCCCCCGGTGGATGGCCATCCACCGGGGGCGTATTTCAGCTTTTAGAGAGAAGCCAGATGCACAGGGCGGCCTGCGCCAGGAGGATGGCGGGGATTCCCCAGACAAAATACCAGTGCTTTGTCTTATGCCGGAAAGTCCACATCCCGGCCAGGGCCCCTGGGCTGCCGCCCAGGAGGGCGGAGAGGAACAGCGTCCGCTCCCGGATCCGCCGTGCGCCGCGGTGTTTGGCCCGGCGCTTGTCAAAGCCCATCAGGCCAAAGGCCCACAGGTTTACAATGGCCAGATATCCGGCCAGCAGTGGGCCCGGGGAGCCAACAGCGGCGAAGATCACATCGCCGTGCGCCTCCGGCAGAAACGGGGGCATTACTGCATGGCGGCCAGCTCGGCGGCCGTCTTGGCGGCAACCCGGGCGTTGTTGTAGACCAGCTGGATATTGCTCTCCAGGCTGTCGCCGCCGGTCAGATCCTTCACCCGGGCCAGCAGGAAGGGCGTGGTAGCCTTGCCGTGGATGCCCTGCTCCCGGCTCTCGGCAATGGCCTGGTTGATGGCGTTATTGATCACATCCGCATCCATGGCGTACGCCTCGGGGATGGGGTTGGCCACCAGCATACCACCCTTGAGGCCCATTGCCCGCTGGGCGTGGAAGGCGGCGGCCAGCTCCTGGGGGGTATCCAGGCGGTAGTCCACGCCGAAGCCGGACTTGCGGGTGTAGAAGGCGGGCAGCTCCTCCGTCCCGTAGCCGATGACCGGCACGCCCTTGGTCTCCAGGTACTCCAGGGTGAGGCCCAGATCCAGGATGGACTTGGCCCCGGCACACACGACCATCACCGGGGTCTGGCCCAGCTCCTCCAGGTCGGCGGAGATGTCCATGGTGGTCTCCGCACCCCGGTGGACGCCGCCGATGCCGCCGGTGGCGAACACAGAGATCCCGGCCATGTGGGCGATCATCATGGTGGTGGTGACGGTACATGCGCCGTCCTGCCCCCGGGCGATCAGCACAGGCAGATCCCGGCGGCTGGCCTTGGCGATCTCCGCGCCCTTCTTGCCGAAGTACTCGATTTCATCCGCAGAGAGGCCGGCCTTCAGGCGGCCGCCGATGATGGCGATGGTGGCGGGGACGGCGCCGTTCTCCCGGATGATCTTCTCCACCTCCAGGGCGGTCTCCACGTTCTTGGGGTAGGGCATCCCGTGGGAGATGATGGTGGACTCCAGGGCGACGACCGGCTTCCCGGCGGCCAGGGCCTCGGCGACCTCGGGGGCGATGTCCAGATACTTGTTCATTGTGTTGTCCTCCTATATAAATGATTGGTTGGGTTGTCTTCCCTGTATTGTGGGCGGTTTCCGCGATTACATCCGCTCCCGCACCGCCTGGGCATTCATGGCGGGGTTGATGGTCTCCGGGCTTTCCATGGCGATGGACGCCGCGGCCAGGCCAGCCCGGGCTGTGTCCTGCAAGTCCGTCCCTTCCAGGTACGCCCAGGCGATTGCCGCCATGAAGGCGTCGCCGCAGCCGGTGGTGTTGACCATCTCCGCGGGGCCGCAGGGCACATGGACCTGCCCGTTGTGGTCCGCAGCCAGGACCCCGTCGCCCCCCATGCTGATGAAAACCCGCCGCAGGCCCGTCTCCAGCAGGGCCTGGGCCGCCCTCCCCGCGCTGGGGATATCCGTGATGGGCACGCCGCTGAGGAGCTCCGCCTCAATGCGGTTGGGCTTGAGGGTGTGCAGCCGCCCCAGCACAGGCCGCAGCTTCTCCGCCTTGGTGGTGGACACCGGGTCGGCGAAGATGGGGACCTTGCAGTTCTCCGCCAGCCAGGCGACGGATGCCGCCGGGATGTTGGTGTCCAGCACCACCAGCTGGGCGTTGTCCAGCAGGGAGGCCCGGGAGCGCAGGAAGGATGGGGTCACATGCTCATAGATCCCCATATCCGCCACGGCCAGCTCCATGTCCCCCTCCGGCCCGGCCAGGTACAGGTAGGTAGATGTGGTCCCGCCTGGGACCTGCAGGGCGTGGCTGATGTCGATGCCCAGCTCGCCGCAGGAGGCGGCCACCTTCTGGGCGGACACGTCGTCGCCAAAGGCGGTAAGCAGATGGACCTCCGCCCCCAGCAGGGCCAGGTTGTGGGCGATGTTCCGCCCGACGCCCCCCAGGCTCATGCGCACCTGACCGGGGTTGGAGTCCCGGGGGATCAGCGGCCCGAAGGACCGCCCGCCAATGTCCATGTTCACGCCGCCCACCACCACCGCATAGGGCGCGGTGCGCACGATGTACCCCCGCCCGGCAATGTGCCCCTTGCGCATCAGGTTGGAGATATGCACTGCCGCTGAGGAGCGGGTGATCCCCGCCTTGTCTGCCAGTTCCTGCTGGCTGATCATTGGGTTCTCTTCAATCCAGCGCAGCAGCTGACGCTCACGCTGTGTCATCCCGTCGCCCTCCTAAATAAAAGTTTATTAAGTAATCTTATGCTTATACTATACTCCAGAATCTCCGTCCTGTCAAGAGGCGGGCGATAAATTTCAAAAATTTTGGAGGAAATGCCGGAGGAAGTTTCGCCCAGGGCAGGGAAAAGCACTTGTAAAATGGGAGTCGGGGCGGTATAATACATATATTCTGAAAAAATACCCCAAATTATGATAAAAGCAGGTGAAAACATATGGAGAGGATCAAAATCGCGGCTGTCTACGCCGACAGCGCGCAGCTGGACGGCCAGGCCGTCACCGTATGCGGCTGGGCCCGCACCATCCGGGACATGAAGACCTTTGGCTTTATCGAGCTCAACGACGGTTCCTGTTTCCGCAATTTGCAGGTGGTCATGGACGCCAATGCGCTGGAGAACTACAAGGAGATTGCCGGGCAGAACGTGGGCGCGGCCCTGGTTGTCACCGGTACCCTGGTGCTCACCCCCGAGGCCAAGCAGCCCCTGGAGGTGAAGGCTTCCGCCATTGCGGTGGAGGGCGCCTCCGCGCCGGAGTTCCCCCTCCAGAAGAAGCGGCACAGCGTGGAGTACCTGCGTACCATCGCCCATCTGCGGCCCAGGTCGAACCTGTTTTCTGCCGCTTTCCGGGTCCGGTCAGTGGCGGCCCACGCCATCCACTGCTTTTTCCAGGACCGGGGCTTCGTCTATGTCCATACCCCCATCATCACCGCCAGCGACTGCGAGGGCGCGGGGGAGATGTTCCAGGTGACCACCCTGGACGTGAACGACCCGCCCCGCACCCAGGACGGCAAGGTGGACTACAGCCAGGACTTCTTCGGCAAGCGGGCCAACCTGACGGTCTCCGGCCAGCTCAACGCGGAGAACTTCGCCATGGCCTTCGGCGACGTGTACACCTTCGGCCCCACCTTCCGGGCGGAGAACTCCAACACCCAGCGCCACGC
>CAJUAC010000142.1 GCA_910583885.1 uncultured Oscillospiraceae bacterium
GGTGTGCCTGAGCTCGGCGGCCACGTCCAAGTCCGCGGCCATGGTGCTGGCGGCACTGGCGCTGTCCGCGGCGTTTTTGTTCTGGGGCCGGCTGCGGGATCGGCTCAAAGGGCCGGTACTGGCCCTAACCCTGGTGGTGCTGATGGATGGGCTGAGCTGCGCCTACGCGGTGTCGGGCAAGTTCGCCCTGCACGAATTTTTGAAGGTGTTCACTGCGTTCTGCCTGGCGCTGTTGCTGCTGGCCTTCACGGGGGAGGAGCGGCCGGGGCGGAAGGTGTGCGTGGTGCTGGAGGGGTTTGCGGCGGTGGCGGGGCTGACCAGCATCGACCTGCTGTCCACCCGGTGGGTGAGCGGGGTGGTGCTGGGGGTGCTGGGCTGGTTCACGCCGGATTACCTGGCGCTGGGGGCGGTGGAGGAGGGGGTGCGGATGACCTCCATCTTCCTGAGCCCCAATGTGTTCGCCGGATGCATGGGCATTGGGGTGCTATTGAGCCTGGGCTTAGCGGTTTCCGCCGAGAAGCCGGGGGCGAGGGCGGCCCATGTGGCCTGCCTGTCGGTGAACGCGCTGTCCTTCGTGCTGGCCTTCAGCATGGGGGCGTGCGTCATGCTCGTGCCGGCGTTTCTGGTGCTGCTGGCCCTGACGGGCAAGGAGGAGCGGACGGGCCTGCTGCTGCTGATGGTAGAGGGGCTGGTGGTGACGGCGCTGAGCGCCTTTCCCATCTCGCTGACCTCCATGACGGCCTGGACGGGGTTTCGGCCCATCCCGCTGCTGTGCGCAGTGGGCGGCGGGTTGGTACTGTGCGGGCTGGATCTGCTGGGAGGGCGGCGTCTGGCGGCGAAGCTGGCGGGGCACGGGCGGGCCGTGCTGATGCTCGTGCTCGCGCTGCTGGCGGGGGCGGCGGTGTTCCTCGGGGCCGCCCTCAGCCTCACCACCGGGGTGGGTCTCCGGGCGGGGGAGAGCCTGCGCCGGTCCGCCTACCCGGGGCCTGGGACGTACACGGTGGAAGCGGCGGCGGAGGGGGATCCCCAGGTGGCCATCGAGAGCCAGAACCGGGCGGATACCATGATGCACACGGGGACAGAGCTGTACCGGGGCCCGCTGTCCCAGGCGGCATTCACCGTGCCGGAGGACAGCCTGGTGGTGTGGTTCACCTTTACCGCCCAGACAGAAGGCCGGATAGACTGGGTGGAGTACACCGGGGAGGGCGGTTCTGGCAAGGTTCCGTTACAGTACCGGCTGCTGCCCGGGTTCATCGCCAACCGGCTCCAGGGCCTGCGGGCCAACCAGAACGCCATCCAGCGGTTCGTATTCTTTGAGGACGGGCTGAAGCTGTTTGCCCGCAGCCCTGTGATCGGCTCGGGCATGGGGGCCTTTGAAAACGGGGTGCGGGGGGTGCAGTCCTTCCGCTACGACACCAAATATGCCCATAACCACTACATCCAGACGCTGGCGGAGACGGGGCTGGTGGGTCTGGCGCTGTTTCTGGGGCTGTTTGCGCTGTCCGGGGTCTGCCTGTGGCGGAGGCGGAAGGAGCCGCTGGCCCCGGCATTGGGGGCGGCGCTGGTGTTCATGGCGTGCCACGCCCTGGTGGAGTTCACCTTTTCCATCTACTGCTATCTGCCTATGGCCTTCGGGGTGTTCGTGGCCATCAGCTTTTGCTGTGGGGATGGGCTGCCTCTGCCGGCCTGGATGGAAAAGAGGGCGGTGAAGAACGGCGTGCTGTTGGGTATGTGCGTGCTGCTGGTTTTGTTCGCGGCGCTGTTGGGCTGCAACATCGCGGCCCAGAACCTGGCGGCGCGGGATCCGAGCCTGGAGAATCTGGAGCGGGCGGCGGCGCTGGATCCCTTTGAGAAGGCGGATCATATGCTGTCCTACGTGGTACAGGTGACAGGGAGCGGTGCGGAGGGGGAGGTGCGGCAGAAGGCGGACGGCTACGCCGGGCGGCTGGGACGGATCGACTCCAACATCATTCCGTACTATCTGGCAGCATACTACCTGGACGAGGGGCAGGTGGAGCAGGGGCTGGAGCAGGCGGAGCGGTATGTGCGGTACGTGTCCGCCGACGAGGAGGTGTGGCGGGACACCTTCCGCCTGTTGGAGGAGTATGAGCAGGACACGGCGGAATACCGGGCGGGGGTTTGCCGCATCGCGGAGCTGCTGGAGGAGTGGAACGAGGAAAACATGGGGGAGATCCTGCTGGATGAGCAGGCCCAGATGTTGATCGCCCGAATGCGCTGATAACAAGGAAAAAAAGAGAGAACAGAAATGATAAAGGAAAACCAGCGGCTGCTGAACCGGCTGCACGTGCTCAGCGACGGGGCCATCGTGTACCTGGCCCTGCCCATCGCGTTTTGGATACGCTTCTATCTTCTGCCCGGGGGGATCATCACGGTGCCTCTGGCCCAGTACCTGGCCTTGGGGACGATTCTCACCGCCGTCCAGCTCTTTGCCTATGCGGCCCTGGGGCTGTACCAGTCCTTCCGCAAGGTTCAGCTGCGGCGGGAGCTGGAAAAGCTGTGGCTGGCGGGGGCGCTGGTGATGGGGGTGCTGCTCAGCTTCCTGTTTGTGCAGCACTATATCGACTTTTCCCGGCTGACCCTGGTGATCTGGTTTGTGCTGAGCACGGGGGCGCTGAGTTGCAAGCGGGTGGTGCTGCGCCGGGGCCTGCGGTACTTCCGGCGGCAGGGCTACAACCAGAAGCGGGTGCTGCTCATCGGGGGCGGGGAGATGGCCGGGACGTACTGGGAAAGGGTGCGGGGAGACCGTGAGCTGGGCTATACGGTTGTGGGCTATGTGTCCTCCCGCCCAGAGAAGGGCTTGCGGGACTTGAAGTGGCTGGGTGGCTATGAGAAGCTGGACCGGGTTTTGGATCAGAGCCGACCGGACGAGGCGGTGTGTGCCATTGCGCCGGAGGACTACGGGCGGATGGCGGAGATCATCGAAGGCTGCGAGAAGGCGGGGACGAAGCTGTCCATCATCCCCTTTTACGCCAAATATATGCCGTCCAACCCCCAATTTGACGAGTTGGATGGGATCCCGCTGCTGAATTTCCGGCGCATTCCGCTGGACAACTGGGCCAACGCATTCTGTAAGCGGGCCATGGACATCGTCGGGTCGCTGAGCCTGATTATCCTGTGCTCGCCGCTCATGCTGGTCTGCGCTGTGGGGGTGAAGTTGAGCTCGCCGGGCCCCATCTTCTTCAAGCAGGAGCGGATTGGGCGGGGGAAAAAGCCCTTCTACATGTATAAATTTCGCTCCATGCGGGTGAACAGCGGGGAGAACACGGCGTGGAGCACAGATCACGACGGGCGAAAGACGAGATTCGGGGCGTTCCTGCGCAAGTGCTCACTGGATGAGCTGCCCCAGTTTTTCAACGTGCTGAAGGGGGACATGAGCCTGGTGGGGCCCCGGCCGGAGATCCCGTACTATGTGGAGAAGTTCAAGGAGGACGTGCCGCTGTATATGGTGAAGCACCAGGTGCGGCCTGGGATCACGGGCTGGGCCCAGGTGAATGGGCTGCGAGGAGACACGTCCATCAAGGCGCGGGTGGAGCATGACGTGTACTACATTGAGCACTGGAGCCTGCTGTTTGACCTTGAGATCCTGCTGACCACGGTGTTCCGTGGGAAGTTTGTGAACAGCGAGGCGCTGGGCTGAGGGGGGAGAGGCTCCACAGGCTGGAACTGCTGGAGCGGGTTGGCTTTGGGAAGATGCCGAAGGAAAGAACCGTTCAGGACGGGCCGCGTCCAGGGCTGGAAAACATGTAAAACAATCAGAACGGCAGGTGGGAATAATGCGGGATACTGTGTTCAGTTGCGTACGATGGGGGAGAAACCATGCTGATTTATCTTCAAGAAATCGCTGATCCCCAGAATCAATATAGGTTTGAGCAGCTC
>CAJUAC010000143.1 GCA_910583885.1 uncultured Oscillospiraceae bacterium
TCTGATGTCTGCTTCTCGTTTCCCTGGGCCGGGGGGCCTTTGTTGCTAGAGTGAATAGTAATTTTTTCGATACACTCCAGCAGCCACTAAATCATCATCTTTCCCTGCTGCATCCCACCAGCGGGAACTGTATTTATGCGACCCGCTTCGCTCTCGCATCTCTACAACGGAAAAAATCACGATACCGTGAAACTTTTCCTTGACAGAATCACGGTATCGTGATATAATAGGAGTATGAAAAGGAGGATACAGACATGAAAGAATCAGACATCAGGCTTAAAGCCTATTATGACAACATCGTAGAAGCTGAAACAACCATAGGAGAAGAACCGCCCATTGAATGGCGCATAGACACCAAGAAACTCAATGAATTGCTATATGGGAAACAAGAGGAGGTAGACCATGGAAACTAACATGCTTGATATGGCGGGCGGACCATTCGCAGAATTGCTATCATTCGCAGAAGCTGCTGAAATCTGGAACAAAGACCAAAGCACCCTACGCCGAGCAGTGATTGACGGTCGATTGAAACCAGGTAAAGACTGCCGCAAATTCGGCAAACAGTGGGTTGTAACTGCTGATGCAATGCACCGCGAGTTTGGCGGCTGGGGACCTTGGTCTATCTATCTGACAGACCTTCGCAAAGCCAGGATTGCAGAACAAGGATACTACTAAATTAACCACTAAATTTCCCGATACCGTGAGAAATTCAGCAAAGGAGAAGGACCAGGATCATCCCTGGTCCTCCACCATGACAAGATTCCGCATATCCTCCAACGCGGCATCCAGATTTTCCAAACCGGCATCATGATCCCGTTCAGCCAGTTTCAGCGCGTAGTCTATCACACCCTTTGCCGCCGCCACCCGCACAGGCCCGGTCTGCTGCTGGTCGCCCATCAGCTCCACCAACACACCCAGCGCATCCAACGACCGCGCCGCCGTCTGGCTGCCCAGCTCATTCAAGCTCATCATCCACCACCCTCACCAGATACAGCGCGAACTGGTAGATCAGCCGCAGCTCCCGGCTACCACACACCAGCAATATCCGCTGCACACTATCTTGCAATTGCTCATACTCGCTCATCCTTCTCATCCTCCCCCATCAATCCCATGGTGATTTATCATCGTAAACCCAAAACTGGTGCATATCGTCCGACAGGTCTTTGTCCTTATCATCCATTGGGAGAGTAGCCGGTTGCTCTGGCACCTCTCGTACCGGCTCCTGCTTCACCCGCAGAGGGTTGATGTCCCGGCCCGAAAGGATGTAGTCCCCCGCGCCGAATCGCCAGCGGAAGGTAACCGCCAGTTCCGCCACGTCCGTCCGGATACTCTCCTCATCCACGCGCACCAGATCGCCGTCCTCAAGGTTCTCTGCATCCAGGGCCCGCGCCGCCTCCCGCATCCACCCGCCAAAGCCGGTCAGCCGCCGTTTATGGAGGGCCTCCGTGTAATCCCGCAGTATCTCCACCGCCCGTCTCTCCGGGATTCTCGGGTCTATGTACTCATCGTCCTTGACCGCATACTTCCCGGCCTCCGCCGCCGCTTTCCCGCCGCCAGAAGCCAGAGCCTGTCCGTCACCAGCCTGTGCTCTCGTGGTCTGGATACGGACGCTGGGCCGGTAGTCCACCCGCAGGGCCTTTTGCCAGCGGCCTATCAAATCCGCCTGATGCAGATACTTCCCGTTCTTCCGGCTCTCACGGCTGAAATAGTCCGCATCCACCGCACAGATAGCGTGGATGTGCGGATGGTATACAGCCCCGTTTCGCGTCCACTTGCTGGTGATCTCTATCGCCCGGAACCACCCAGGAAACGACCGCTCTATCTGTCGCTGTCCCTGGAACCGCTCCCATGCCCTGGTCAAGTCGCTTATGGCCGCGCCCAGCTCATGCCCCTCCACGCTCCGAATCGTCAGCGTCAGGAAGAGGAACTTCGCCCTATGCTCCTGCTCCACCCGGTCAAGTATCCGGCTCAACAGCCATGCAGACCGCTTTGCCCTCCTGCTGATGCACATAGGACAAAGACGCAGCTTGCAGAAGTTCGCCGCCTGCAAACGGCGGTCTCCATTGGCGTACTCACCAAATTGCAGGAAGGTGGCGCAGTCCTTTGTCCGTGCCGCATATTCCGGATATCCGGCTTTCTCGTACAGCTCAAAGAGTTTCATGGTCTTTTCCTTCCGCTCCCGCCAAGAAAACCGCTTATCTTGCAATATTTCCTCTGCGGCAACAACTACCTCTTGACCTTGCTTCATGTATCTGATATAATCCATTCGTAAAACCTCATTTCTGGAGCGCATCCTCATTTCTGGCGGATAACCTCTGGAAATGACAATAACCGCCCTCTTTCGTGTTCTGTTGGGGTAGACAACTAGCAGTATAGCACAGGAGGGCGGTTTTGTCTACCCCTTTTCGCGCGAGCTATGTCTATAGCAATTTCGACCTAGTGCGCATCTTCGATTGCGCGAATTATGCCTTATTAGTATCAAGACAATACCTTATCCTGGTAGTAGGCACTCCGACCAGGGCCGCGAAGCTCATCCCAGCACGCTGACCGGCGGTGCGGTGGCGCGGCTGTTGCGCCGCGTTGGTCAGCTCGCTGCCCTCTGATGCTACCGTTCTCCTGGTGGTGCGCTGGCGTCCCCCCTCCCGCCGCTTCGCTCTGGTCGGCCCTCCGCTCGCGGCTGCTCCGGTCTGTCCCGGTGCGGTCCTCCCCACCCTCCAGCGGTAGCGGCGGGCTTTCAAACGGGCGCGCCTCCGGCGCGGCTCCGGCCCTGCGGGGCCTCCGCCCCCTCCCGCTGGTCGGGGCCCTGCCCGCCGCCCCCCCGCCCCGTCGGGTCGCCGCTTACTCTGCGTGTCCGGGTCTGCCGCGCCCCCCCGCTCTCCCGGGTCCCCGGTCCCCGGTCGGCGGGGCCCCCCCCCGCGGCGGCTCTGGCTGTGCTGCCCTGGTGGTGCTCTGGCCGGGGCGGGGCCCCCGGCCCCCCGGGGGCGACGTGGCCGCCGGGGGGCCGTTCCGTTCGGCCCCCCGTGCTCCCTACCGGCGGCGGCGCTCCCGTGCCTGGAGCTTTCTTTCCAGAAGCATGTCTGACATAGCGTAAATCGCTGTCGTCATAGCCCTGTCGTGGTTCAGGGCCTTGCGCACACGCTCAATGTCACCGTACTTAGCCATCAGATCAACGGCGTATATCTTCCTCGCCGAATGAGTACCCACGTTCTCAGGCATTCTAAGGGCCCTCTGTGCCCTTTTAACGTCCCGCCATATAGTTTGCCGGGTACGGTGCTTGGAGGCGTCTAAACGGCCTGGAAACGCCCACACAAGACCCGCCTGAGCTTTGATATCTGCCAGCAGTGG
Source organism: uncultured Oscillospiraceae bacterium (assembly GCA_910583885.1). Taxonomy (GTDB): domain Bacteria; phylum Bacillota; class Clostridia; order Oscillospirales; family Oscillospiraceae; genus Pelethomonas. The sequence goes on from CAJUAC010000143.1 coordinate 3,346, forward strand.
CCCAGGCAGACCATACCGCCGCCTTTTCCCTGTCTTCTGCTCCGTGTACCATCCAGACGGTTTAAGGTCAGCGGTTTTGAGATTGAGAACGTCAGAAACACGCATACCGGTGTGTAAAATCACCCGCATTACCAACGCATTTGACGGTGTCAGCAGGGCTAAAACGTGTTCCATCTCCTTGTGTAGCAAATAATCAGTAGTCGTAAAACCTCACACCTTCACTCGAAAACAATAGAACCATTGTACCACAAAAACTCACAAAGTCAATATATTAGCAACCGCTTTACTCGCTAGGAGACTTTCCCGAATTTGTAAACTCAATCTCTGCCGCCTATCGGCCCTCTGATGTCTGCTTC
>CAJUAC010000144.1 GCA_910583885.1 uncultured Oscillospiraceae bacterium
GCCGCTGGAGGCTGGAATAGGACTCGAACCGCTCATAGAGGGTGTCGTCCGTGTGCCGGAGCTGCAGGATAGCGTAGGAGTCGGTGGCGCTCTCCATAAACGCCGTCAGGTGGCCGGGGTCCTCGTCCACGCCGTTCACCTCGTCCCATTTCCTGATGTCAGACATTCTGCTCCTCCTTCCTCAAAAATGGCAGGCCGTTCTCCTTTGCGTCCTGCCTCTGCTGCTGCCGGCGTTCCTCGCTATACGGGGGGCGGACGCCCACGCACCGTTTGGGGATGCGGTAGGTCACGGACCGCCCCGGCCCGGAACGCTCCAGAACATAGTCCTCCGGGAACCGCTGGGAAAGCTCCCGGAGTTTATTGATGAGCCTTGCGTCATGGGTGTAGACCTCCGCCGTGTCCAGCTCATTGTCCCACAGGATGATGGTCTCCTGTTCCGCAAGGGTCAGTTTGTAGCCGCTCACAGGCTGGCCTCGTCCCGCTTCTTTGTGGGGGCGGGGGCGGTGTGTCCCTTCGCGCTGGACTTCAGGGCGGAAAGCTGGCCCAGGACGGACTCCCGCTTCTCGGCCTGCGCCTCCTGCTCCCGCATGGCCGCCTTTTCCATGAGCATCCCGTGGTCGGTGGGGGTCATGGAGCGGCGCTCCAGCTTGTTCTCAAAAAGGACCATATCCCGCACCTCGTTGATGGAGCAGCCCACCACCTCCAGCTCGCCGCTCTTGGTCTCGTTGAACTTCTCATCATACAGGTGGTAGTCCCAATGGCCCGCCCCGCACTCCACGGCGAGATAGGCGTTCCAGCCGATCTTCCACGCCGCCTGCTCCGCATCCAGCTCCGGCTCCGGGCGGCAGACCCCGCCGCCCCGCTCCAGCACCTCGGCGAACTGGCAGATGTGGTAGACCTCGCTCCCGACATAGGTGTGGTAGTCATCGATATACTCACACTTGGCGGAAAAGGTGCGGTCAGGATACTCTACCTCGATCTTCCCGCCGTTGGGGAGACGGAACTGCTCCTCATAGCCGCTGTTGATGAAGCGGATGTCATCCTTGGGCAGCGTCTCCGGCTCCCAAATGGAACGGCGGCGGATGTCCGAATCGCGGAAGTCTTTCAGGGATGTCAGGCCCACCTGTGCCACATCGCTGCCACCCAGCGGCCCGCTTTGCAGCCCCGCCGCTCCAATAGCGGCTGCCCGCGCCGCCGCAAGATGGTCGTGGGTGGGGTCGATACCGTCCAGCACATCGTCCAGGCTGATCTTGCCCTCGGCGGTCTTTTGCCTGGTCTGCCTGTCAAACACAGTGTACTCAAAGTCCCCGCCCTGGACCTCTTTCAGGTGGAGCAGGGAGGAACGGTCCACAAGGTACACAGCCTCCAGTCTTTCCTGCATCTCCATTTCTGTCTGGACAGCCTCCTGCACCGCTTGTTCCACAGCCTGTTCCATACTCAAGGTGGCCGCCCGGTCCTCGATGCTCTCCCGGACCACATCCATATGCCCGGTATCGGCCATCTTGGAAAAGGTCTTGTAGATGTCCGCCATCGTGTCCGGGGAGGCCAGCAGCGCCCTCGCCTGTTCGTCAGGCAGTTCCAGCGCCCCGATCTCCATCAGGATGTCCTCCCGCACCGCATACTCTACGGCGTGGTTTAAGATGTCGGCGGGCGGCTGGTCCATCAGCCACGCCCGGAACTTGTCCTGCTCCGCTGACACTTTCTCATACAGTTTGCTGCTCAGTTCCGTATCAGCCATTCTATCAGTCCTCCTATCTCAGAATTTTTACCCACCGTGTTTTCATCTGGTGGGGATACTGCCCGTTGTCTTTGGGCTTGCGCCTGCCCGTCCACTCCAAACCCCCGGCAGGCCCCTCGCACATGAAGCCGGAGGCTTTCAGGGACACGCCGCACTCGCTGTCCAGGATATAGGTGATGACCTTGTGGTAGCCCATCGCCTTCGCCGCCCGGACCGCCGCCCCATAGAGCATACTGCAAGCGTTCCTCGCCCCATCGGTGCAGAGGCGGTTGACCTCCAGCGTGTAGCCGTCATCCAGGAAGCGGCTCACCGGGCGGCCGCAGATGGCGACACCGGCGAGCCGCCCGTCCTCCCGGACGCCGATGGAGAACTTGTGTCCCACCGTGGGCTTGTGGTGGCGGTGGTGCTGGCGCACGAACTCGTTCGCCTCCCGCAGGGAGACGGGGACCAGCGACAGCATATCACTCACCGCCCACGGCGTCACGGATGCCCTGCATGATATACGCCACACAGGGGACGGCCACGCTGTTGCCGAGCATCTGGTAACGCTTCGTGTCGCTGATGGCCCTGCCGTCCGCGCCGGCCTCCGTCCAGCCGTCCGGGTAGCCCTGCAAACGCTCCGCCTCGGTGGGGGTGAGCCTCCTCACGCAAAGCCCGGTTCGGACGGGGTTCTGGTAGTTCAGCGAGTAGCCGCCGGAGGCCGCCTTTGCCAGCAGTGTGCCGCTGACCTCATCCGTCTCCCGGAGGTTGCGGCAGTCCACGGCGGCGGTCTGGCCCTCCGGCTCATCTGCCCCTTCCACTACGGCCACGCCGCCCTGATTGCAGCAGGGGTTCCCGCCGTTCAGGTCCAGCGTCCGGGAGGTGTCCGCCTCATAGAAGCCGCTTTTAGGATTATCCGAGAGCATCCCGCCGGAGTGGTAGGCGCCGATGACATAGGCTTTCATCACGGCGCTCTGCTGGCCCGCCAGAAGGGTGGGGGCGGTCTCCTCCTGGAAACCGATGCTCCCGGACTGGCTGCCGGCCTTGTGCTTGAAGCCCGCGCTCACCACGCAGAAGTCCAGCTCGTTCCCCTGTCCGGCAGGGCGGGAAAGCCCGGCGCCGGAGGCACAGAGCGTCCCGGCGATCTGCGGGTGGGTGACGATGGGCTGCTCATGGGCGGCGGTCAGGGTGGGGGACTGCTCCTCCAGGATGCCGGCGTTGGCCTGCCCGGTCCCCATGCAGACGGCGTGGCGGTCGATGGTGTTGAGGGTGAAGGACACGTTCTCGTTGATGCCGTCCCCCTGCGGCCCGTTCCCGTCCGCCCTGCCGATCATGGAGCCTTGGATGGCGTATGCGGTGATGGGCAGGTTGCCGTGGGTCTGGCTGCGGAGGGTGGGCGAAACGCCGCCCTTCTCCACGCTGAGGGAATCGCCGCCCTGGTCGTTCAGTATCTCCACCGCATCCTTGGGGGCAAAGAGGTACTGGTCGTTCCCGGTCGCCAGGGTGCCGCTCTTTTCCACCTGGAGCAGAGGCCCCTTGCCGCCGCCCTCACAGCCGCAGCGGATACGCATGGAGATGGCGGGGATCACATCCCCTGCGCCTGCTGCTCCAGCGCCATTTTGAGCATAGGCGGCAGCTCCTTGCCGCGGCGTTCCGCCCGCCGCAAAATACCCTGACAGGCTTTTGGGGACAAAGAGTATCTCGCCGGCGCGTGTTCCTCTAAAATCTGCGATAAGAAAGATGCGCCGGCGCCGCTGTGCTGTTCCGAAATATTGGGCATCGTACACGCACCAAGCGAGGTCAACGCCTCGGCCTCGTACCATCCCGGCGTTTG